>JBELYP010000004.1:0-74627 GCA_040273995.1 Arthrobacter sp. | reverse complement strand
CCGGCAAGTCCCCGGCGTCCAATGAGGACTGGACGTCCATCGGCATCCTCGGCTGGGGATCGGCGGACGCACAGGCGGAAATGGACAACCGCCTGCAGTCCTTCTACACCGGCGGGGACAAGGTCGACGTCGTGCTTTCGCCCAATGACAGCCTGGCACTGGGCATCGGACAGTCCCTGGCCAGTGCCGGCTACACACCCGGCACCGACTGGCCGGTGATCACCGGGCAGGACGGCGACGTCGCGAACATCAAGGCCATCCTCGGCGACCAGCAGTCCATGACTGTCTGGAAGGACACCCGTGAACTGGGCGCCCAGGTGGACACCATGATCGAGCAGCTCGTCAACGGTGAAGAGGTGGAGGTCACTGACACCGAGACCTACGACAACGGTGTGAAGGTGGTCCCCACGTACATCCTCGAGCCGCAGGTAGTGGTCAAGGACGAGGTCCAGTCGAAGCTGGTGGATTCCGGCTTCGTGGAGGCCGGCGACGTCGGACTCTAGCGCGTCCCGCCCTGCGGGGCACGACGGCGACGGCGCCCGCCAAGGCCGCCGTGCCCCGCATCCTCCGTAAAGAACAGGCAGCTCATGATCGATCAGGACGTCATCCTTTCAATGGACGGCATCGTGAAGGAATTCAACGGCGTCCGGGCGCTCGACGGCGTGTCCGTCGCCGTCCGGCGCGGTGAAGTACACGGGATCTGCGGCGAAAACGGCGCCGGCAAATCCACGCTGATGAACGTTCTCAGCGGCGTGTACCCGCACGGCAGCTTCGACGGCACCATCTCACTGGACGGGGAGGAGGTGCGCTACGGGTCGATCAATGACAGCGAGCGGGACGGGGTGGTGATCATCCACCAGGAGCTCGCGCTCAGCCCGTTCCTGTCCATCGCGGAGAACATCTTCCTGGGCAACGAGGTGCAGCGCGGCGGGGTGATCGACTGGAACCAGACCAACCTGCAGGCCGCGGCGCTGCTCAAACGCGTCGGCCTGGACGAGAACCCGGCCACGAAGATCCTCGAGCTCGGCGTCGGCAAGCAGCAGCTGGTGGAGATCGCCAAGGCGCTGTCCAAGGAGGTGAAGCTGCTGATCCTGGATGAGCCGACGGCGGCACTGAACGACGGCGACTCGGCGCACCTTCTGGGGTTGATCGACCAGCTGCGCGAGGGCGGGATCACCTCGATTGTCATCTCCCACAAACTCAAGGAAATCCGTGCCATCGCGGACACCGTCACGGTGATTCGGGACGGGAAGACCATCGAGTCCTTCCCGGTGGAGGATTCGGAGGAGATTGAAACCCGGATCATCCGGGCCATGGTCGGACGCCCGCTGGACAGCCAGTTCCCGGACCGGAACCCGCAGATCGGCGAGGAGAAGTTCCGGGTGGAGGACTGGACGGTCCACCACCCGATCGACGTGGACCGCGTGGTGGTCAATGACGTGTCCTTTAACGTGCGGGCCGGGGAGATCGTCGGGTTTGCCGGGCTGATGGGTGCCGGGCGCACCGAGCTTGCGATGAGCATCTTCGGCCGGTCCTGGGGAACCGGGGTATCCGGGCGGGTGTTCAAGGACGGCGTCGAAATCCAGACCCGCTCGGTGGGGGAAGCGATCCGGCACGGACTCGCGTACGTCAGCGAGGACCGCAAACGGTACGGGCTGAACCTGATCGGCTCCGTGGTGGTCAACGTGTCCGCCGCGGCGCTGGGGAAGCTCGCGCGGCTGGGTGTGATCGACAAGCACCGTGAATACTCGGTGGCCGATGACTACCGGCAGAAAATGAACATCCGCACCCCCACGGTGGCGTCCGTGGTGGCGAACCTGTCCGGCGGAAACCAGCAGAAGGTGGTGCTGAGCAAGTGGATCTACTCCGGGCCGGACGTACTGATCCTTGACGAACCCACCCGGGGCATCGACGTCGGCGCCAAGTTCGAGATCTACGGAATCATCAACGAGATGGCCGCCCAGGGGAAGGCCGTCGTCGTCATTTCCAGTGAGCTGCCGGAGCTGATCGGGCTGTGCGACCGGATCTACACCATCGCCGAAGGCCGGCTTACTGCTGAAGTGCCGCGGGCCGAAGCAACGCAGGAAGAACTTATGCGGCATATGACGGCCGCCAGGATCGGAACCGGGGCTGCTGACGCCGCTCCCGGCTCCGTCCGAACCGAATCCGCTGGAAGTGAAGGGACGCTAGGGACGTGACCACAACAACTCCTGAACAGGCCAAGACGCCTGCCCCGCCGCCTGCGGGCGGCACCGGCCGGAAGCGGATGCGGATCGACCTGCAGCAGTACGGCATCCTTGCCGCGCTGGTGGTGATCGTACTGCTGTTCCAGGTCCTCACCGGCGGGCGGCTGCTGTATCCGGGCAACGTCAGCAACCTCATCCAGCAGAACGCGTACGTGCTGATCCTGGCGATCGGCATGGTCATGGTGATCATCGCCGGGCACATCGACCTCTCCGTGGGATCGGTGGTCGCGACCGTGGGGGCCATCGCGGCGCTGGCGATGAACAGCTGGGGCATGCCCTGGTGGGCCGCCGTTATCCTGTCCCTGGTGGTGGGGGCCGCGATCGGGGCGTGGCAGGGTTTCTGGGTGGCGTTCGTGGGGATACCCGCGTTCATCGTGACGCTGGCGGGCATGCTGGTGTTCCGCGGCGTCGCGCTCATCCTGCTGACCGGTGGAACCATTTCCGGCCTGCCCCGGCCGTTCAACGCGATCGGCTCCGGCACGCTGCCGGCTACCGGTACGCCGGACCTGCTCACCCTGGGCATCGGGGCGCTCGCCTCCGTGGCGCTGGTGGTGCAGCAGCTGAAGGCCCGTAACGACCTGCGCAAGCTGGACCTGCCGCGGGAGCGCACGGCGTCGTTCGTGTTCAAGAACGCCGTGGCCGTGGCCGCGATCATGTACCTCTGCTACCTGCTGGCCTACAACCGCGGGACGCCGATCATCCTGATTATTCTTGCCGGGCTGGTGCTGGCGTACTCGTTCCTGCTGAACCGGACCGTGTTCGGCCGGCACATCTACGCCATGGGCGGGAACCTGCACGCGGCCATGATGTCCGGGGTGAAAACCCGCTGGGTGAACTTTATGGTGTTCGTGAACATGGGCTTCCTGGCCGGGCTGGCTGCCGTGGTGAGCACGGCGCGTGCCGGCGGTGCCGTGGCTTCGGCCGGGCAGGGCTTCGAGCTCGATGCGATTGCTGCCGTGTTCATCGGCGGCGCGTCGGTGCAGGGCGGTGTGGGCACGGTGGTGGGTGCGGTGATCGGCGGCCTGGTGATGGGTGTGCTGAACCAGGGCCTGTCCATCCTGTCCGTGGACGCCGCGTGGCAGCAGGTCATCAAGGGCCTGGTGCTGCTGCTGGCCGTGGCCGTCGGGTTTGCCCGGCGGGGGAGGAGCGCGCGGTAGGCGGGGTTGGGTAGGCTGCGCGGCATGGGGAATCCACAGGCGCCCGACGGCGCGGAGCACTACCGGGTGCAGATCGTAGATGACGGCTCAGGGTCCGACGGCGGTGCGGTGCGAGGTGGCGGTACGCCGTCGGCTCCCGTGCCGTTCTGGCGCCGGACCAATCTCGCGCTCGTTGCGGCATGGGTCCTGGTTGGCGCATTTCTGGCAGTCGGGCTGTGGTGGCTCACGAGCAGCTACCCCATGCCGCGGATGTACTACGACCCAGCAGGTACCAATCAGCTCATCGAGACCTCAAGCCAGATCGCCATGAACCTCTACGGCATTGGAGCGCTTCTGCTGCTGCTCGGGATCATGGGAGCTTTCACATTGCTGCTGGTGCAGAGCGCCCGGTTCCGGCGGCGCCCATAATCCTTCCGTTGCCGGGTATGCCCGGCGAGTGAAGCGAAGCCCGGTGGACACGGTTCGGTAGGCTACCCGCATGGGGAACACACAGACGCCTGAAGGGGCGGACTACGACTACTACCGGCGTCCAGCAGACGGCAGTGAACGAGGCTGGGAGCGTCAGCCCGCTGTGCACATCGTCGATGATGGAGCCGACGCCGGCGCGGTACCTGGGCCCGCTGAGGCAGAGGGCGATGCGCGGGAGGCCACGGCGCCGGCGCCTGCGGATTCGCAGCCGGTCACATTGCCGTTCTGGCGGCGGTTCAATGTTGCGCTGGCGGCAGCGTGGATTCTGGTTGGGCTGCTGCTGGCAGCGGGACTGGCATGGTTTACCGGGGTTCTGCCCCCGACACAAATGCTCTTCGATCCTTCGGGGAACAGCATTAGTCCTCCCCAGAGCGTGATCGTCATGAATCTTCAAAGCATGGGGCCGATGCCGTTCCTGTTCGGACTTATAGGGGCGTTCACCCTGCTGACGGTGCAGGCGGCCGGGTACCAGCGGAAGCGGTAACGGCTCCTGCCATGCCGTCTCCGCTGTTGCAGGAAGTCCTGCTGTTATGGGCGGGTGCAGGACAAGGCCAGCGACGGCGGCTCAAGCCCTGCTGTTCTCCTCCCTAGACCACCCGAGCCTCGATCAGCACGGGACCTTCCGCTTCCAGGGCCTTCCGGTAGGCGGCTGCGAACTCGTCCCGGGTTGTGGTGCGGGTTGCCGGGACGCCGTAGCCCTCGGCCAGGGACACGAAATTGATGCCGCCGAGCGTCAGCCCCGGTACGTCCGGCACTCCCATGCGTTCGGCGAATCCTGCCAGTGCACCGTAGCCGGAGTTGTTCACGATGATGAAGACGGTCCGGGTTCCGTGCTGCGCTGCCGTGTAGAGGGCGCTGATGCCGTAGTTGGCGGACCCGTCTCCAACGGTGGCGACGACGGTCGCGTCCGGCTTGGCCAGCGCTATGCCCACGGCGGCCGGCAGCCCGAAGCCGAGTCCGCCGGACGCAGGGAAGTGATACATCCCCGGGCGGTCCATGGCGACCCGTTCCAGGTAGTCCAGGTCCAGGGTGGTGGTCTCATTGACGTACACGACGTCGTCACGGACCTGTTCGTTCAGAACCTCCAGGATTTCGGTGCCGGTCATACCGTCCGGTGAGGTGGCCGCCGCGGGCAGCGCCCGCGCCGGTCGGCGGATGCCGCGGTCCTGCACCTTTCCCGCCAGGACGGCGACGGCCGCAGCGACGTCCGCCACTACTGCGCGGCCAAACGGTGCGCGGGTGGCTTCGGAGGGATCCTGGGTCAGCTGCCAAACCTGCGTTCCGGGCTCGAGGTAGTTCGAGGGCTCCCAGCGGTGATAGCGGAACACAGGGGCTCCGAGCACCAGCACCGTGTCATGGCCGGAGAGCCGGCGGCGGACCGAATCAATGCCGGGAACCAGCACGCCGCCGAAGTTTGGATGGGTGGTGGGGAAGGGGCCGCGGGAAGGGGACGGGGCGACGTAAACGGTCGCGTTGAGGTGCTCGGCCAGGCGCACCACCTGGGCGTAGACCTCCGGATCCTGAATCGCGGCTGCATCAACCTGCGGCCCCAGCACCAGTGCCGGGTTCCGGGCCTGGTCGACGGCGGTGACCAGCTCATCGGCCAGGTCGGCGGGGAGAGTGCCGGCCACGGTCACGGAGCGGGAGGTGAGCAGATCGTCGTCGGGAAGGGCCGGCTGGGCCCAGTCGTCCAGGGGAACGGAGACGTAGACCGGGCCCTGCGGATGAGTGGTGGCCACCAGGACGGCCTGGGACAGGGTGCGCGGAACGTCAGTGGCCGAGAGCGGCTCGTGGGCGTATTTGGTCAGGGGATACGTCAGCATCCCGGCATCCGCGTTGGCCAGCATGGTCTCCTGGCCCACTGTGCGGCGGACCTGCTGGCCGGCGAGCAGTACCAGCGGAACATGCGCGTAGTGCGCGTTCGTCAGGGCTCCCATGGCGTTTCCGGTTCCGGAGGCAGCATGCAGGTTCACCAGGACCGGCTGACCTGTCGCCCGGGCGTACCCCTCCGCCATCCCCACAACCACCTGTTCGTGCAGGCCCAGAACGAATGTGAAGTCCCCGCCCAGGCCAGCCAGGAACGGCAGTTCGTTGGATCCGGGGTTGCCAAAGATGGTGGTCATCCCGTGGGCCCGGAACACGTCCGCCGAGGCCTGCAGGACGGTGGTTTCTTCGTTGTTCAAGTTTCTCCTCGAGACTGCGGTGCCAGGTTGGTGGCGTGTCCTTCGCGGTGTGGATCCTGCGGCGGCGGTGGGTTCTCCGTGTGGTAGCCATCACATTCTTGCATGGGTTGTGCGTCCCGGGTGGTGGTGTTACGGGCTGGGAAGGGTCGGCGAGATTCAGTGGGCTGGTGATCCGGGAGCGGCGGTGGGTGTTCAAGAATCAGACTGGTTTTCATCAGGCGTCATGAGGAACCAGGCAGATGTCGAGCCGCTGCAGCTGCGGCGGCTCGAGGGGATTCAACTGCGCGAGGCAGCGCAGATCTGCGTGTTGCCCGGGCACGGTCCAGCACAGTTCAGCCGGTGCATCACCGTGGTCAGGGCGGACTTTCTCGGGACGCAGCGGGCCTGCAGCCGCGCACAACTGCAGCCAGTCTGCGCAGCGCTCTTCCCAGGGTCGGTCCTGATCCAAGTTGGGTCCAAAAAGTGCACGCAGCGCGCGCTCGGATTCGCTGGAGGGACGGGTCAGCCAGGCACACAAGGCGTCCCGGACAGCCTGCAGTTCGGGCCACGTTCCGGCGTCTGCACTGCCGGTCACTTCCACTGCGGGCGGTGTAGCCGGGGGTGCTTTCTCCGTGAGTCCCAGGGCCACATCCATGGCGCGTGTTACCGCTTCCCCAATGCGGGAGTAGGTGGCGTTCTCGAGACCCAGCACTATGGTGCCCGTCCCCGGATGCCAGCGCATCTGTGCGCTGAATCCTGGGTAGCCGCCTGAATGGTAGACGATTCGGCCGGCGGCCGCGTGGTCCAGGACGTTGAGGCCGTATCCATAGCCGCGGCGGGATCCGGGCGGGTCATCAGCCCGGAGAGGTACGGGACGGTGGATTCGCTGCATCTCTGCACGGTCCGCCAGGTCCAGCGGGCCTGCGGCCAGTCCTCCTGCCTCGGCGGGACCGTCCGGATCGGCGGTGCAGGCTGGGCCGGCTGCCAGCCAGGCTGCCCACCGGCGCAGATCCCGCAGTGTGGAGAACAGCCCGCCGATGGGGGAGAACTGTCCGGGGCCCGAGAACGGCAATGGCTGCCAGTCACCCGCAGCGGTGCGCCGGTACCCCCGTACCGCCGGGGTTCGCAGCTCCTCCGCGGCGAAGACCGTGTCGGACAGGCCCAACGGACGCAGCAGGCTGCCGGTAACCAGCGCGCGGTAGTTCATTCCCGAAGCCCGTTCCAGGATCCGCCCGAGCAGTGCGTAGCCGAGGTTCGAATACCGGAAGCGGTCACCTGGTGGGGAGGCCAGACGGAGTCCGCCTGCCAGCAGCGCGTCGAACTGTTCTGCAGGCATGGATTCCTGCCGGTCTGCCCAGGGATCATCCTCGGGTAGGCCGGAGGCCATGCTCAGCAGGTGCCGGACAGCGACCGGTTCTGCGGCAAAAGTCCCGGTGAACCTGAGCTCCGGCAGCCATTCGCGGATATCCGTCTCCAGATCCAGCCTTCCGGCCTTCCGCAGCACCAGAGCCGCCGCAGCCGTAAAGCTCTTGGTGCAGGAGGCGATGCGGAAGGCTGTCCGTTCTCCCGGCGCGGCCCCGGTATGGTCGACGGCGCCGCGGAAGACCCGGACGGTCGCACGGCCGTGACGGCTCACCTCAGCGGCCAGCACCGGGGCGGTGCGCGTCTGAAACCGGGCCTGGAACAGGGCTGTCAGCTCCTCCTCCGGCCACGCTTCCTTCGGCGGCCCATGAGGCCCCTGCCGCTCAGCCTGCGGAAGTCCCGAAAACGATTCCTTAGACATGGGTAAGGAAATCCTGCAGCACCCTCTGTCCGCCCCGAACCGATGCAACCGGCACCCGCTCGTCCACGCCGTGCACCCCTTCCGGCACGCGTCCGTCATGGTCTGCCGTGAGAGGAGCAAACCCGTAGCACTGGATGCCGAGCCGGGAGAACGCCTTCGCATCGGTGCCGCCGCCCATGCACATCGGCACCACCACGGCTTCTGGATCATGCCGCACCAGGGCCTGCTGCATGGCAACGAACCACGGGGAATCCGCCGGGGACTGCAGCGGGCTCTCCCGGGTCAGGAACGAAAGGCTCACGTCCGGGCCGAGCAGTTCCTTCACCGTGGCGAGTGTTTCCTCCTCGGTTCCGGGCAGGCAGCGGATATCGACGTCGGCTTCAGCGACGCCCGGAATGACGTTTGTTTTGTAGCCGGCCCGGAGCACCGTGGGTGTTGCCGAGCAGCGCGCGGTCACCCGGGCCACATCTCCGGCTTCTCCCATGGCGTCGATGGCGGCTTCCACACCCTCTTCACTGGTGAGGTCCGCGCTGAACCCGAGCGCCGCCGTCGTCTGCTCGATGTAGGCGCGGACAACGGGTACCAGTACCTGCGGCCACCGGTGATTGCCCAGACGGTCGAGCGCGGAGATCAGGTTCTTCACCGCATTGACGGGGACCGGCCGGGATCCGTGACCCGAGATGCCGTCCGCACGGACCCGGATGTGCATGGTGCCGCGTTCACCGGCACCCACCGGATACAGCCGGACGGTGCCGCCGTCGGCTGCAGTTAGCAGAGTCGCAGTGCCGCCGGACTCTCCGATGGCAGCCTCAACTCCGGAAAACAAACCGGGATGCTCGGTGGCCAGCCAGTCGGCGCCATAGGCCCCTTTGTCCTCTTCATCCGCGACGAAGGCAACGACGATGTCCCGTGCCGGCCGCTGGCCCGAGTCCGCCCAGTTCAAAAGGGTGGCCAGGGTCATGGCAGCCATGTCCTTCATGTCAGCAGCCCCGCGGCCGTAGATCCATCCGTCCCGGATGATTCCATCGAAGGGCGGCACACTCCACTGTTCCGGTTCCGCGGGCACAACGTCCAGATGCGCGTGCACCAGCAGGGCCGGCAGCGAACGGTCCGTCCCCGGCACACGCACCACCACGGACTGCCGGTCTTCCTCCGGGCCAAGAAGTGCCGGATCAAGGCCTGCGGCCCGGAGCCTGTCCGCGATCCACAGGGCTGCAGCCCGCTCCCCGTTGCTCTTGCCCTCACCGTAGTTTGACGTATCGAAGCGGATCAGTTCTGCGCAGATTTCTACCGGATCGTGCATGGAAGTCCCTTCAGGTGTTTACAAGACAGTAACCAAAATAGGTGAAAAGGCGGTTGATTCGGGCCCCTTCAGTAATTAGTGTTCAGACAGCGTTTTGCTTTGGCCGAAATTTAGCGTGCAATCCCTGCAGGTTAATTCGTCCTGCCCAAAATGCTGTTTTACATGCAAGTACATGGTGTTTTCCATATTTGCCCTGACATCACTTAATCTCGCCCCCTAAGGGAGGACCCGAAATTGCTGCCTGATAATCCGCCCCGGCCGAGGCCACGGTTCCGATCCTCCACAGCAGCCGCCGCGCTGGGGCTGGCAACTGTGCTGGCCCTCCCTGCCGCGGGTGCTATCCCGGCCGCCGCTGCGGAATCCGATGCACCGACTCTCAAACTCGCGCTGACCGGCGACATCGACACGTTGAACCCCTTCATCTCCATCCTTGCCACCAGCTCCAACGTGCTGCGCCTGCAGTACGAGCCCCTCGTTGCCTACGGGGCAGAAGCAAATGAAGAAATCCCGGGTATGGCGGAGAGCTGGGAAACTTCCGAGGACGGCACCGTGTGGACCTTCACCCTTCCCGAGGGGACAAAGTGGTCCGACGGGGAGCCCATCACTGCCGAGGACGCGGAATGGACCTACAACGCCATCCTCGAAAATGACGACTTGAAGCAGGCAAATGGATCGCTCCTCAGCAGTGTGGAATCCGTTGAGGCTGAGGACGACACCACCTTGGTGATCACCCTCAGCGAGGCGCAGGCCGTGAATCCCGGCACGGAACTGCCGATTGTCCCGGAGCACGTCTGGGCGGAGCTGGAGGACCCGGCCAGTTACGCCAATGACCAGGACACCGTAGGATCCGGGCCGTTCGTGGTGGACAACTACGACAAGGCTGCCGGTGTCAGCATGTCCACCAACCCGAATTACTGGCGGGGAGCGGCGAAGATCGCCGGTGTCACATGGATCCCCTATAAGAATTCCGACGCCGCCGTTCAGGCCCTGCGCACCGGAGAAATCGACATAGTCAGCGGGCTCACGCCTGCACAGTTCCAGGCCCTTGAAAACGAGCCGAATATCACCACGAACGCCGGCACGGGGCGCCGCTACCAGGCAATCGGCATCAACCCCGGCGCGCAGACTGCCGACGGCACTCCCATGGGCAACGGGACCCCGGCGCTCCAGGACGTGCAGGTCCGGCGGGCCGTGGCGATGGCGATCGACAGCGACACGCTGCTGGAAAAGGTGCTGCAGGGGCTGGGGGACAAGGCCACCGGAGAAATCCCGATGACCTATCCGCTCTACCACTGGGACACCGACGAGCTGCCGCTGGCCTATGACCCTGGTGCTGCCAACCAGCTTCTTGACGATGCGGGCTATGAGATGGGTTCCGACGGCGTCCGCGTAGGGAAGGACGGCGCCCCGCTGTCCATGCGTCTCATGGGGCGCAACTCAGACCCGACTCACCAGCAGATGGCTGATTACGTCAAACCGTGGCTGCGCGAAATTGGCATTGATGTCTCAGTGGAAATGAAAGCTCCCGCCCAGGTGAATGATGATTCCACGGTTGGCAACTACGATCTCTACTTCACCGGATGGGGAATTGGACCGGATCCGGACTTCCAGCTGTCCATCAACCAGTGCAGCTCGCGCCCGAATGCGGACGGTACCGGCGCAACATCGGAAAACAACTTCTGCGATCCGGAGTTTGACGAACTTTTCAAGGCCCAGCATGCCGAGCTGGATCAGGAAAAGCGCAGCGAACTGGTGAAACAGGCGCAGGAAATGATCTATAACGCCGCCGTGAATAAAGTTCTCTACTACGCCAACAGCCTGGAAGCCTACCGTTCCGACCGCTGGGAGCCGTTCGTCACGCAGCCATCTGAAGGCGGCGTCATCACCAGCCAGAACGGTCCGTGGAGCTACTACCAGGCCACCCCAGCCGGAGAACTGTCCGAAGCCGGTGCAGTCACGGACTCCGGCAGCAACACCGGCCTGGTCATCGGCATTGCCGGTGCCGTGCTGGTGGCTGGGCTGGTGGCGTTCCTGATGATCCGCCGTCGCTCCGCTACTGCGGACGACCGCGAGTAGCCGTGGCAGAAGCACTCAGCGAACAGGACCTGGCCCCCGCCCGCCAGGACACCGATGCGCCGCGCCGGAATACTTCCTGGCTGCACTACATCGGAGTCAAGGCGGGCGGGGCAGCCGTCTCGCTTGTCATGGTGGTGGTGCTGGGCTTCTTCGCCTTCCGAATCCTCCCGGGAGACCCGGTGCGTTCCCTGGCAGACGGCCGGCAGGTAACCGCCGAACAGATGGACATCCTCCGCCGGGAGTATGGTCTGGACCAGCCCCTGATCGGCCAGTTCTGGCGCTACCTCACCGATTTGTTCCAGGGCAAGCTGGGGGAGTCCTACACCTACAACCGGCCGGTGCTCGAACTGATCGGGGACCGGGTAGGGCCCACCCTGCTGCTGACCGGCACAGCGGCACTGATCTCCGTAGTACTGGGCCTGTGGCTGGGCCAGAAAGCTGCGTGGCGGAGGGGCAGCGCGTTCGACAAGACCCAGACCGGCCTTGCGCTGATCTTCTGGTCCGTACCCACGTTCTGGCTGGGGCTCCTGCTCCTGCTGCTTTTCGCCGGAACCCTGAACTGGTTCCCCACCGGCGGGATGGTCACAGCCGGAAGCAACACCGGCGGAGTGGAACGGGTCCTGGACATCGCGCACCACATGGTCCTGCCCGTGCTGACCATGGTGGCTGTTGTGTACGCCCAGTACCTGATGGTCATGAGGGCGTCCCTGCTGGAGGAAATGACGTCCGACTATCTGACGACCGCCCGGGCCAAGGGGCTGCGGGATGATGAGGTCCGCCGGAAGCACGCGGTGCCCAACGCCCTGCTGCCGGCAGTTACCCTGATCTTCCTGACCCTGGGCGGACTGATCGGCGGGGCGGTGACGGTGGAAACCGTGTTCTCCTGGCCGGGCCTGGGATACCTCACCTTCCAGGCGCTGTCGGCGCCGGACTTCCCTCTCCTGCAGGGAACGTTCGTGGTCTTTTCTTCGATCGTGATCCTGATGAACTTCGCCGCGGATATCCTCTACCGCGTGCTCGATCCCAGATTGAGGACCTCATGACTTCCACTTCCACGGCCGCCCGGGCGGCCTGGGCACGCCGCCGTGCTGCTGCCTCTGACGGCTGGCGGCAGTTCCGCAGCAACAAGGCGGGCCTCACCGGACTGATCGTCCTGATTATCGTGGTGGCCCTGGCGCTGCTGGCCCCGGTGCTGGCTCCGGAGTCCACACTCGATGTGACCCGGCTGGAATCGCTGCAGAACGAATCCCCAACGATGGCCAATCCGCTGGGCACGGATCCGTCCGGCCGCAGTGTCCTGGCCATGCTGCTGTGGGGATCCCGCGTCTCCCTGCTGGTTGGTTTCGCGGCCACGGCAGTGTCCATGGTGATCGGCACCGTGATGGGCATGGCAGCCGGTCATTTTTCCGGCGCCACCCAGGCCGTGCTGATGCGGATCATCGACTTCTTCCTGGTGGTGCCCTCGCTGGTCCTGGCCATCGTGCTCTCCAGCATCCTGGGCGCCGGGGTCATCACCATCGTCGCGGCCATCGGCATCACGTCCTGGGCATCGACGGCGAGGCTGGTCCGGGCGCAGACCCTGACCATTGAGTCCCGTCCGTACATCGACAGGTCCTGGGCCCTGGGCGCGGGGGACGGGCACATCATCGGCCGGCACGTACTCCCGGCGGTGATGCCGCTGGTGCTGGCCAACACCACCCTGACCGTTGGATCGGCCATCATCGCCGAGTCCACCCTCAGCTTCCTCGGTCTGGGGGATTCGAGCAGTATTTCGTGGGGCTCCATGCTGAAATCCGCGCTTGATACCGGGGCCGCAACGGCCGGGTTCTGGTGGTTCGTGCTGCCGCCCGGCGTGGCGATCGTCGTCGTCGTGCTTTGCTTCACCCTGGTGGGCCGTGCCCTTGAAACCGTAGTCAACCCCACTCTGCGAGGACGCTGATGCCCCGGCTGGCTTTTGAAGATATCCGCGTTACCTACACGATCCGCAGCGACGACGGTCCTAAGGACCTGGTGGCCGTCGACGGCGTTTCCCTGGTTCTCGAGCCCGGGTCCACTCTTGGCCTGGCGGGGGAATCCGGCTGCGGCAAGTCCACGCTGGCCATGTCCGTGCTGCGCCTGCTGCCCTCCAACGCGCAGGTGGAGGGGCGCATCCTGCTGGGGGAGGAGAACGTCTCCGACCTCAGCTGGGGCCGGCTCCGGGCGGTGCGCTGGACCTCCGCCGCCGTCGTGTTCCAGGGCGCCATGCACTCGCTGAACCCCGTGCAGCGGATCGGGGAGCAGATCGAGGAGGCACTGCGCATCCATGCCCGGGAGCTGGACCCGGCCTACCGCGAGGAGAAGGCCCGGAAGGCGAGGGTAACCGAGCTCCTCGGGCTGGTTGATCTGCCCCGCGCCAAGGCGGAGTCCTATCCGCACGAGCTCTCCGGCGGGCAAAAGCAGCGGGTCATGATTGCCATGGCTCTGGCCTGCGAACCGGAGCTGATCATCGCTGATGAGCCCACCACTGCTCTGGACGTCATTGTGCAGGACCAGGTGCTTCAAGTACTTAACGGGCTGGTAGCCAGCCGTGGGCTTTCACTGATAATGATCAGCCACGACTTGTCAGTGCTTGCTTCCACCTGCGAGCGGATCGCGGTGATGCAGAACGGCCGGATCGTGGAGGAAGGACCGTCCGCCTCCGTGATGCATGCACCGCAGCATCCGCACACCCAGGCCCTGGCCGCAGCATTCCCCACCATCGGGGACCCCGCCTCCCGGCTCAGCCTGCCCGGGTACGCCGCCGCACCGGCGTCTCCCGATCCCGACGCCGCCCCCGTGCTCGAGGCGCGGAACGTTTCCGTGAGTTTCGCCGGACGCGGTGCCGGGACGGTGAGGGCGGTCGACGGCGTGAGCCTCGCCTGCCGCCGCGGGGAGATCGTGGCCCTGGTCGGCCAGTCAGGGTCCGGCAAGACGACGCTGGCCCGCACCCTGCTGGGACTGCAGAGACCCACCGGCGGCGAACTCCTCTTCGACGGCAGCCCGCTGCCGCACCGGCGCCGTGCCCTCAAGGCCTACCGGCGGGCGGTGCAGTTTGTGCTGCAGGATCCCTCCGCCGCGCTGAACCCGAAGCACACCGTCTACGAATCGGTGGCTGAGGGCCCGCGGCTGCACAAACTCCCCGGTGACGAGGCGCAGCTTGTCGCGGAAGCACTGGCAAAGGCAGAGCTCAGCCCGCCGGAACGGTTCGGCCCGGCGCTGCCGCAGGAGCTGTCCGGCGGCCAACGGCAGCGCGTGGTGATTGCCGGGGCACTGGCCCTGGATCCCGAATTCATCGTCGCTGACGAGCCGGTGGCCAGCCTGGATGCCTCCGTCCGGGCGGAAATCCTCGCCCTGCTGCTGCGGCTGCGCTGCGAACTGGGGCTCGGTGCGCTGGTGATCACGCATGACCTCGGCCTGGCCTGGAACATCGCTGACCGGGTAGTGGTCATGTACCAGGGCAAGATTGTGGAGGAAGGACCGGTAGAAGAGGTCCTGCTGGATCCGCAGCACGAATACACCCGCCGGCTGCTGAGCGTGGTGCCCACCGCCGGCGGGACTTCTGTGGACGGATCCGCCGTCGGGGAACCGGCATGACTGCGCATCCCGAGCTGGGCCCGCTGCAGCCGGGCGCCAGGGTTGGCCTGGTAGCACCCAGCGGTCCGCCTAAACCCGAGCAGCTGGAAAAGGCCATGGATGTCCTTCGCGGGTGGGACCTGGAGCCTGTCCCCGGCAAGCACCTCCTGGACCGTCACCCACGGGCCGGCTACCTGGCCGGCACTGATGCGGACAGGGCCGCCGACCTGCAGGACGCCTGGTGTGACGACTCGCTGGACGCCGTACTGTGCGTCCGGGGAGGGTACGGTGCGGTCCGGGTGCTGGATCTGCTCGACGTGCCCGGGCTGGCGGCGGCGCGGCCCAAGCCGCTGGTGGGTTCCTCGGACATCACAGCGCTGCATGTGTTTTGGGCAGAGGAACTGGGCCTGGCCACCTGGTTCACGCCAATGGTGGCAACGGGTGCGTTCCTGGACGACCCAGCAGCGGCCGAGGGCGTGCGGCAGGCATTGCTGGCACCGTATACCGGTCGCTCCTTCACCTCATCCGCAGCGGAGGCATTGGTGCCGGGCATTGCACAGGGCGTCCTGACCGGAGGCAACCTGGCGCTGCTGGCGATGCTCAACGGCGCCCGGAACCGGAGGCCGGTGGATAACACCGGGCGGATCGGGCTGCTGGAGGACGTCACCGAGGAGCCGTACCGGATCGACGGGATGCTGCAGACCCTGCTGCGCGCGGGCTGGTTTGACGGGCTAGCCGGCCTGGCACTCGGGTCCTGGTCCGAGTGCGGGGACCTTGCCGAGGTGCGGGCCCTGTGCGTGGAGCTGCTGGCGCCGCTGGGTATTCCGCTGGTGTGGGAACTGGGTTTCGGCCACGGTCCGGCCGCGCAAAGCATTCCGCTCGGTGTTCCCGCCACCCTGACGGCCGGCCCGGAGCCGCAGCTGGTGCTGGAGTAGTGGGGGATGGACTCATGGAGCTGACGGTGCGGCTGCAGCAGTTGCTGGATGACGCCGTGGGCCGGGGAACTGTGCCTTCGGCTGTGTGCGCGGTCGCGCTCGACGGCGAGGCGTTGCCGGTGCTTTCCGCTGGCCAGGCCTTGAAGTTCGGGCCAAGGGAAGCGCTGCTGCCTGAAGCCGAGCAGGTTCCCGCTGATGCCGGGACCTGGTATGACCTGGCGTCAGTGACCAAGCCCTTTTCCGCCGTCGCGCTCCTGGCCCTGGTACGGGACGGGGTCCTGAACCTGGACGAACCGGTCGCAGCTCACTTGCCCGTCTTTGCCGGGCCGGACGGCGGGCCGGATCCGCGGCGTGAACTCGTGACCCTGCGGCACCTTTTGACCCATACGTCGGGACTTCCGGCTACCTGGAACGGGTGGCGGGATCACCTGCCGGACCGCAAGGCTGCGGTGGAATCCCTGCTCTCCGTGTCTCTGGACGCGAACCCGGGGAGCGGCTTCAGCTACTCCTGTGTCGGCTACAACACCGCCATGGCGCTGGCCGAAACCGTCACCGGAAGCACTTGGGCCGAGTTGGTGGAAAGGCTTGTCCTGGAGCCCCTGAAGCTGGGCGGCGGAATCACTTTCCGGCCGGAACCTGATCGGTGCGCCGCCACGGAATGCGGCACGATCGACGGCCGGGCACTCGTCCGGGGAGAAGTGCATGATGAATCCGCGCATGCCTTGGGCGGTGCGGCCGCAAACGCCGGGCTGTTCGGGACCGCCGCCGGGGTCCTGCGGTTCGCGGAGGAGCTCCGCGCCGGGTTCCCGGCGCTCCTGCCCGCTCCGCTGGCAGACCAGCTATGGGAGGACCAGCTGGACGGCCTGCTGGGCCCGGCCGCAGAAGCGGCGCGCAGCGCCGTCGGCTACGGCCAGTCCGTGGGACTGCGGATCGGACAGCTCGGCTGGATGGGCGGGGAAGCGTCAGAAGCCCGCGGGCACAACGGCTTCACCGGCACCTCGTTCCTGACGGACCGCTCCCGCCGGCTGAGCGTGGTCCTGCTGACCAACCGGGTTCATCCCACCCGCGACGGAACGGATGCGGCCGCCCTGCGGAAAGCGGTCAGCGACGCCGTTTACGCCGCGGCCTGACCCTCGACCCCACGCCTCCAGGAGGAACCATGCCCGTTGTATCCGTTTACAGTGACGGCACGCCCGAGATTGCGTTTTGCCTGCTGCGTCCCGACGGCGGAACGGCCGCCGCCCGCGGAGAGGACACCGCTTTCTATTCGGCCAGCACGATCAAACTGGCCGTCCTCCTGGCGGTGCTTCAGGCCGTGGACCGCGGTGAGCTGTCGCTGGAAATGCAGCTGGCTGCTCGGAACACGTTTATGAGCGCCGTGCCCGACGGCGGCGAGTTTGGTTTCCCGGGCGATGAAGCAGATCCGGGCATGCCCGCGGCGGGTACTCCGATGTCCCTGGACGCCGTACTGGACCGGATGATCACCGTCTCCTCCAACGCGGCCACGAACATGGCCGTTGACCTGGTGGGTTTCGATGCCGTAAACCGCGCCCTCGCCGGAGTGGGTGCGGCGTCTTCCTTTATGCAGCGCTACATCGGTGACCTGGCTGCCCTGGAAGCGGGGCTGACCCACCAGATCACGGCAGCGGACCTGGCACGGACCATGCATGCCCTGATTTCCGGCAAAGCCGTGGGGCCGGAATCCACCGGGTACGCGCTGGGTCTGCTTGCCCGGCAGGAGTTCGCCTGGATTGCTGCCGGGCTTGCTCCAGGCACCGTTTGGGGCAGTAAGTCCGGCTGGGTCACTGGGATCAGCCACGATGTGGCGTTTCTTGCTCCCTCCGGGACACCGTTGCAGGCCCCGATGGAGGGGGCATGGGTGCTGGCCGTGTGCACGCGGGGGTATGAGGAGGACGCCGGCCAGGAAGTGGTTGCCGCCGTTGCTGGGCTGGCTGCAGCGCTTGCCGGGGCGGAACTCAGCGGTGTGGTGCCGGGCGGTTCGGAGGCGGCAGACTAGGCCGGATCGGTGCCGATGCCTGCGGCCGCCAGCCCCGAATGGAGTCCCCTGATGCCCAGACCGGGAGCCGACGGCAGGTGCAGCACGGGCCCTTCGTAGCGGATACCGCCGTCGACCGCCGGCACCGCTGGCCAGAGGCCGCCGTCGAGGTCCTGTCCGCTGCGCCCGGGGAACTCCGTGCCCAGCCCCGCGGCTGCCGCCAGCGCCGCACCCGCACCGGCACCCACCGCGCTTTCCAGCATGCAGCCCACCAGCACACCCAGCCCGTGCCCGCGGGCCGCGTCCAGCAGCCGGACGGCCGGATAAATTCCCCCGGCCTTGGCCAGCTTGAGGTTCACCAGCGGAGCCGCGTTGTGCTGGAGGAGCGGTAGGAGGTCGTGCTCGTTCTGGACGGATTCGTCCGCCATCACGGGAACGCTGACTGCTTGTTGAACCTGGGCCAGCCCGGTCCAGTCGCCGGCGGCTACCGGCTGCTCGGCCAGTTCCAGTTCGACGCCGGCACGGGCCATCGCGGTGAGGACCCGCACGGCCTCATCCGGTGCATACGCCTGATTGGCGTCCACCCGCAGCTGAATTGCCGGGCCCACGGCAGCGTGGACGGCTGTTAGCCCGGCTACCGCGTCGAGGTCGGCACGCAGTTTGACCTTGAGGCAGCTGAATCCTTTCTGAACCCATGCTGCAGCGGTTTCGGCCAATGCCTCCGGCTCGGCCGCGGAGAGGGTCATGTCTGTGAGGACAGTGTTTTCCGGGTTTTGTGCCGCGATCTGTGGATAGGCGGCTGCCAGGAATCTGTGGAGGGGTTGGCCTGCGGATGCGGCTGCCAGGTCGTGGAGGGCGCAGTCGAGTCCCATTCGTATTGCCGGGGGCACCGGTGCCGCGGCGATTCCTTGTGCCAGACTGTCCAGCTCCTCTGTGGACCGGCCGATCACGAGGGGAGCGAGGTCCTGCCGCGCCCGCGCCAGCACCTCGGGCGTGCTGACTCCTGTCACCTTGCTTACCGGCGTCTCGCCCCATCCGCTGCGCCCGTCCGCGTCCTGGAGCCGGAATATGACGGTTTCCAGGACGGAGGAGGTCCGGACGGCGGTGCTGAAAGTGCCGGTCAGCGGAAGGCTGAGAGGATGGAGGTCCAGTGTGGTGATGAGTGGCATGAATGCTTTCCCTGCTGGGACGAAGGCCAGCCAAGAGTTCCCCCTTCTCCGGTGTGGCTATCAGTCTCGCTGTGCAGGCGGCGAAACGCCAGCGGGAGGTGGGGTGGGTTGTTGGTCGCGTTCTCGGAAGTTCCGTGCAGGGCGACGTGACTGCCCATATAGGAACGCCGAGACGGTCCCAACCGGGCAAGTGCCGTGCTCTCTTCGGGTCGTTCCTGGGAGTTCGGCACCACAATGTGCTTTATCCTCGCGACGATTGTCTGCACCACCATCACACTCGTCGGTGATGAGGGGATGCTGGAGGGCTGGTGGCGGCAGCCGTTCCTGCTGACGATTCCGCTGGGCCTGACAGCACCGTGGATCCGGACCCGGCTGGTTGAGGCTCCGGTGTTCGCGGAGGCCTCGGCGCACAAGGAAGCCCTGAAGTCTCCGCTGCGGCAGGTGCTGTCGCAGAACTGGCGGCAGCTGCTGGTCCTGGCTGGGTTTGTGGTGCTGCTGAACGTGGCGTTCTACCTGATCCTCGGATACATGCCCACCTACATGAGCGGCCAGCTGGGGCACAGCACCGCGCAGGGCAACTGGATGCTGGTGGCCGTGATGGCACTGATGCTGCTGGCGATTCCGCCGGACCGACGAGCGTCACCCCCTGGTCAGCCGCGTCACGACACCGCTCGCTGGCCGCGGTTTTGGTGACCATGGTCCGACATCGCCAGCGACCTCCACCTGATCCTTATAGCGCAGGAGCGCCGGACCGGGCACCGGCCCAACTGGTATGCGGAACCATACCTCAGCCGTTGGAACCCGGACACTGATCCTGCACCGCGTGCCTGGCTGGTGAAGCAGTCCCAGGGACGGACTGCACTGGCGGGCCAATGGGTTTCCGAAGGGTTTGTTTCTCTGGACGCCGAGTATCTGGACATCGCTGAGGAAAACACCACTCTGGAGGAACTCCAGACGGCTGTTGACCGCGGATACGAGCATCTCGATTACTCGGAACGGCGCCTGCGCGCCCGCTCCTACCAGATGTTCCTGAATCTCATGAAGCCCGAAGACCTGGTGCTGACCCTCCAGGGTGAGCTGGTCCACCTCGGCGTCATCATTGGCATGCCTGAGCGCCGAGGGGACGAGCTCATGGCCAGCGTGGTCCGAGACGTCGCCTGGCAGGGCAATGGAGTTTCCAGAGACACGCTGCCTGCGCCCGTCCTGAGTCTGCTGGAAGAGCAGGGAACTGTTGTGGACCTGACGGGGGTGCTGCCGGCCATCCGCACTTTCCTGGAGGACGACGACGTCGAACCTGTCACCGAAGCGGCAAAGGAGGAGAGCCCGGTGGAAATGACTCCTCAGGGGATACCTGTGCTGCGCGCAGCCAGTGATGAACTGGCCGAAAAGCTGCTTATGCCGCGAGATGACCTGCAGGAACTCATCGACCTGCTGCAGTCACGTAACCAGATTGTTTTCTATGGCCCTCCCGGAACCGGCAAGACCTTCCTCGCCGGGAAGATTGCCCGTTATCTGGCAGGGGAGGAGCATGCAGACCACGTGACCACAGTGCAGTTCCATCCGTCCTATGCCTATGAGGACTTTTTCGAGGGCTACCGCCCGGTCAAGGGGACGGACGGTCAGGTTTCGTTCGCGCTGACACCGGGTCCGCTCCGGCGTATCGCGGCCGAGGCAGCAGCACGCCGGGACAAGCCGTAATTCCTGATCATCGATGAAATGAACCGCGGAAACCTCGCAAAAGTCTTCGGCGAGCTTTATTTTCTCCTCGAATACCGTGACCAGAGGATCAACCTCCAGTACAACTCTGACGAGAAATTCGATCTGCCGCCCAACCTGTTCATTATCGGCACGATGAATACCGCGGATCGCTCCATCGCCATGGTGGATGCGGCCATCCGGCGGCGGTTCGCTTTTGTGGAACTGCATCCCCAGGAAGGGATGACCAGCGGCCTGCTGGAACGGTTCCTGGAAGCCCGCGGACTGGATAGCCGCCCGGCCCAGCTCTTGAAGGCGCTGAACGCCGAGATCGCCATGGAAGACCGGGACCTGATGATTGGTCCGTCCTATTTTATGAAGGATCATACGGGGACAGATGCGGGCCTGAAGCAGTTGTGGAAATACGAACTGCTTCCCCTGCTCGAAGAGCACTACTACGGGCGGTTGAGCCGCCCGGAGATTCACGAGCGGTTCGGTCTGGCAGCGATTGAGCGGAAGGTCGACGGGACAGCGGCCGCGCTGTGAGGTACATCTGCATAGGCGAACTTGACCGGGGTTCCACGGAGGAACTTCCGGACGACGTCGCTGCCGGATTGGCTGCTTCGGGGCTCGTTCGGGTGGAGCCCCGGGGGGCCGGCCTCTGGCAGCTCATTCCCGCGGGGCTTGTTGGCGCCGTCGAAATCCAGGATGTGCTTCTGGAGGTCCGTCCGAAAAACAAGGTGGGGGTCAGCCAGCTGCTGTTCCTGTTGGGGTACGCCCGGAATCCTGGCTTCCGGCCGGACGACGTCGCGGCCTCCTCTGCGTTGGATCTGTGGTCGGCTTTGGCCGAGTCGCTGGCTCGGTTGGGCGAGAGGGCTCTGGCTAAGGGAGTTCTGCACGGTTACGTGAGGGTAGATGATGCCCTGCGAACCGTTCGCGGACGCATCCGGATCACGGACCAGATCTCGCGGCGGCCCGGCATGCTGCTTCCGCTGGAGGTGAGCTATGACGACCACACCGTGGACATTGCCGAGAACCAGATCCTGCGGGCGGCGGTTCGGTTGCTCCTGGGACTCAACCGGGTGGAACCAGGTGTACGGCGCCGGTTGGCACATCTGGACCGGAGGCTCGACGGCGTCCGGGACCTCCGCCTCGGTGCACCGCTGCCGGCATGGCGTACGAGTCGCCTGAATGAACGCTATGTTCCGGCCCTGAGGCTGGCAGGAATCATCCTCACGCACTCCGCCGCCGAAACGGCGGACGGCAGGGTGCGGACCGCATCCTTCGCCGTGAATATGGCTAAAGTCTTTGAGGATTTTCTTGAGGTCGCGCTCGCAGAAGCGGTGTCCAAGCTGGGGATTGAGGGTGGCCGTATCTCACGGCAGCACCGGGCGGACCTTGACCATCCTGACGAAGGTGCCGGGCCGAACCGGATCCGAATGTTCATGGATGTGGTCTTTCAGGCGACAAACCGGTCCCCGGTTGTATTTGATGCCAAATACAAGACCGCGTCAGCTGCTGGAACGTACGCCAATGCCGACCACTACCAAATGCTGGCCTACTGCACCGTCCTGAACGCGCCAAAAGCCTGGCTGGTCTACGCAGGAGCAGGCCAACGGCGTTCCAGGCGCATCGTCAACACCGGCGTCACGGTGGAGGAGTACCCGCTGGATCTTTCGCTGCATCCCCATGAGGTGTTGGAGCGGGTGCAGCAGCTGGCTGAGCTTGCCGTGGCCGCTTATGGGTCTACACCATCCGTATCGACGGTCGGCGTGGCAAAGTCAACCAACAACTCAGGCGGCGCGGAACACAGGTGAACTGCCCCGGAACCGCCAGCTTGGCCCTCTGCGAGCCGCTTTGTAGATGTCTTCTTTGACCCACCGATCTGTCCTACTCTGGCAGGGTAAGCGGTGGAGAAACGTTACTCAGTATCTTCCGTTTGCGACGGACGTGATTTATCCGCGGATTGCCGATTATCGAGCCACAGGTCGTGATCTAAAGAACCTGGCAGCCGATGAAGGTGGCAGCCTGCTCCCTGCAGGACGCCCCGCCCGCTTTCAACGAGGTGATCAAAGGTGCAACGAACAGATTCCTCCAACCCCGCACCGTCAACTGCAGGCAAGAGGAGCCCGTGGTCCACTGGCACGGTCCTTGCCCTCGTCTGCGGTTTCCTAGCTGCCTGCAGCGCTGTGCCCTCGGAGCAGGATGCTCCCTATGAGTCCCATACACAGAGCTCTTCTGCCTCACAGACTCCAACCGAGGAATCGTTGACCAACGAGGCGTGCGATGTGGAAATGGAGCGAAAGACGCAGGGCGACGCCGAGTACGTTTGCACTCTGAAAGACGATGGAACTCTTGTTTGGCTGCCCAAGGTGGCATCCGAAAAGGTGACCGAGGCACGGAAGCAGGCGGAGGAAAGAGCCCAGCGCCAGGCAGACAAGGCCGCGGCCGAGGAAGCTCAACGTCAAGCCGAAGAGGCCGCAGCCGAGGAAGCCCAGCGCCAAGCGGAGGAGGCTCAGCGCCAAGCGGAGGAGGCTCAGCGCCAGGCCGAGGAAGCCCAGCGCCAAGCCGAAGAGGCTGCAGCGCAGGAAGCGCAACGCCTGGCAGAGGAGCTAGCTGCTGCGGAAGCTGCGCAGCGAGAGGCAGAGGAAGCCGCTGCAGAAGCGCAGCGACTGGCGGAAGAACAGACACGGAAACCAGCTCCGGCCGACAGCTTCGAGAACTGTGACGCAGTGCGGGCAGCTGGTGCCGATCCCATTCATCGCGGGGAACCCGGCTGGCATGAAGAACTGGACGCCGACGGGGACGGCGTGGGCTGCGAATGATCAGAGAGACGTAGGAAAGACTCAGGAATGACCGAGCTAGTAAAGCTCGCTTGGCCGCACAGATTGGCTGGTGGCAAACACCGGAATTGGAGCAGGCGTTGGTAGGCTGCGGGCGGGCCGGAACCCAGCCGGCAGCGCCCATAGCCATCGGAGGACCACGTGTACGACGCCGACAGCACCAGCATCCACCACGCACCGTTAGATGTGCAGATCGGCATGTTTATCGACCAGCACCGCAGCATGCTGGCAGCGAGTCTTGACGGGCTCACCGGAGAAGAAGCGCGGAAGCGGCTGGTCCCGTCGAAGACCACGCTGCTGGGGCTGGTCAAGCATGCTGCTTTCGTCGAACACGTGTGGTTCGGTGAAGCGGTGACCGGAGCGCCGGTCGGATCTCGGTATCCCGGCCACCCCGGATGAGTCCTTCAAACTGGACGAAAACGACACTGTCGAGTCGGTCCTGGCTGACTATGCCCGGGCAGTCGAACTCTCTAGGCAAGCGGTCGCAGGTCTCGACGGCGACACTCTGCTTCCGGGCAACCGTCGGGGACCGCTGCCGCTGCGCTGGGTCCAGCAGCACGTGCTTCGCGAACTTGCTCAGCACTGCGGACACGCGGACATCCTGCGAGAGCTGATTGTGGCAGCGCGTTCCGGTTAGCGGGCGGAGCCCAGGCCCCATCCATTTCCGCTAACCCTTGAACTGCCTTCCAACCCGAGCCAAACTGACGGAACTCGAGCGATCTACACTCTTGCCCCCGCCTCAAACCGGCAGCGAAAACCGGTACCTCACGCAGAATCTCAAACCGGCAGGAACCAGGTCAGGTGCGCAGCCATGGAACAGATCCTCATTCGCCAGATGGACGGTTCTTGGCGCGAACCGGCCGCAGCTGGCTACGCATTGGAAGCCGAACTGCAGGAAATTCTGGCAGCCCATCCGAAGCTCATTCCAGGGGTTCGGGGCGGAGCCGCTGCCTGCCGTGAGTTCCAATCCGGCGCCGGACCGGCCGACGTCGTTGTTGTGGATACCAGCGGCGACCTGACACTGGTCGAATGCAAACTTGCCGCGAACCCTCAGGTTCGCAGGGAAATCGTCGGCCAGATGTTCGACTATGCGGCGCGGCTCTGGAAGCTGGACCTCGATGAATTCGAGCTAAAGTGGCGCACGGCTACCGGTGACGACCTGTTCGCGGCCGGAGACGAAGAGGCCAGGGACGCCCTCGCCCGGAATCTGCAGGATGGGCGGTTCCGCATAGTGCTGGCGGTGGACGCTATCAACGGCCGGCTCAAGCGGATGATCGAATACCTGAACGCCATGTCCGGCCCGGAGACCACCATCATCGCGGTCGAGTATGTACGGCTGGTGCAAGGCGAAATCGAAATCCTGGTACCCCAGACCTACGGACAGGAACTGGCCGAAGCCAAAGCTGCGGACGCTAGGGACCGGCGGACCGTATGGGATCTTGAGACTTACCGCATCTGGCTGGAAACCAACGAACCTGGAACGGTTCCGAACTTCTCCGTCTTTGCCGACGAACTCGAGGCGATGGATCTCGAATTCGTCGGCTCACGTTCAGGGCTCCCAACCGGCGGGGCCGCTGTCCGGGATTCAGCCGACAACCAGCTCGGGACTGTATCCCTGTTCCATTACTCTGTCCTGGGCGCTGCCATCGAATTCAACTTCATCCGAATGTCCCAAATGCCCGACGCGGGTGCACAACCACCTGCTTCCCGTAGCCGTTTTCTGGACGAGCTTGAAGCCATCCCCGGGTTTGAGGATCTGGGCAGAAACCTGCGGGCCACCGCATTCACGTCCCGTAAGCCGAACGTTTCCCTTGCCGCGCTGGACGCCGACGCGCTGCGGCGCGGTCTCCGCGCCGTCGACATCCTGCGCCGCTGACCACCCGCTCCTGCGTATACCCAGACTCCTGTCGCACAGAACACATCCCAGCACCCGCGAATGTATACGGTGTAAACAAGACGACTAAAATTCGAGACATGAGCACCAGAACCTTCCCGCACCTGATGGCCACGGGCCGTATTGGTCCGATGGAAACCCCCAACCGCATCGTCCTGCCGGCCATGGACATGAACGTCTCCGAGCACGGCGAAATCGAACAGACCGAGATTGACCACTACGTGGCCCGCGCCAAAGGCGGCGCAGGCCTGATCATCACCGGAGCCTGCGCCATCGCGTTCCCCGTCGGCGCAGCGTCGATGAAGGAGCCGGGGCTCTCGGATGACAAGTACATTCCCGGTCTGAAAGCCCTCGCCGACGCGATCCACGCCGCAGGCAGCAAGCTCTGTATCCAGTCCACGCACCACGGCAAGGTAGCCCGCGTCGACGTCGCCAATGACCGCGCGGTGCTGGCACCGAACCCGCAGGACTACGCGTACGACATGTCCGCGCTGGCAGACTGCACCCGGGAAGAACTCGGCAAGATGGGTGCCGCCACCGCCGGCAAGCAGACCACCTTCAAGGAGATGACCCAGGAGGACATCGACTGGCTCATCCAGACCTGGGCCGATGCCGCCGAACGCATCGCGAAGGCCGGAGCCGACGCAATCGAGATCCACGCCGCTCACGGCTACATCCTGGGTGTCTTCCTGAACCAGCGGGACAACAAGCGCACCGACGCGTACGGCGGATCCCTCGCCAACCGCGCCCGCCTGGCCTGTGAAGTCATCGCCGCCGTGAAGGCCCGCGTCGGCAACAAGCTGGCCATCCTGGTCCGAGTTGCCGGCGAAGAATACGGCCAGGAAGGCGGACTCACCCGCGCCGAAGCGATCGAAGCGTCCAAGCTGTTCGAAGAAGCCGGCGCGGACGCCATCCACGTCACCGGCTGGGGCCGGAACCCGTTCGACAATTTCACCGACGGCCCGCTGCCCAACAAGGTGGGCGCCTACCTGGACAACGCCGCCGCGATCAAGCAAGCGGTGAATGTCCCGGTCATCGCCGTCGGCCGCATGCTCCCGGAGATCTCCGAAAAGGCCATCGCCGAAGGCAAGATCGACTACGCCGCCATGGGCCGCCAGCTGCTCGCCGACCCCGAACTGCCGAACAAGCTCCGCGAGGGCAGGTTCAGCGAGGTGCGCCCCTGCATCAACTGCTACCTCTGCGTCGCCGAGAACTTCTTCGACGACACCCCCTTCTGCGCGGTCAATCCGGCCCTCGGCAATGAAGCCGTGCTTCCGCTCAAGCCGGCCTCGCAGGCGAAGCATGTGGTCGTCGTCGGCGCCGGCCCGGCGGGTCTGGAAAGCGCGCGCGTGCTCACCGAACGCGGCCACCGCGTCACCGTGATCGACAAGTCCGACCGCCTGGGCGGCACCATGTGGTTCTCCACCATGACGACGCCGGACAACGAGCGCCTGCTGCGCTGGTTCAAGGCCGAGATCAAGCGGCTGCGCATCGCGGTCAAACTGAACACCCCGGCCACGGTGGAGACCATCCGCGCGCTGAACCCGGACCACGTAATCGTGGCCACCGGCGCCGTCCGCCCCAAGCCCGACTTCCCCGGCGGCGACCTGCCGATCGTCCAGACCGGCGACACCCTGCGCGCCATGATGCTCGGCACCGCCACAGCCGAGGAAGCCGGCGCCGTGCTGAGCACCCTGGGCAAGATGGGCAGGCTCTCCGGCGTGACCAAGAGCCCCGAGTTCGTCCGCCAGTTCACCAAGTTCTGGCTGCCTATGGGCAAGGACGTCGTCGTGATCGGCGGCTCCCTCGTGGGCCTCGAACTCGCCGAATTCCTCGCCGAACGCGGACGCCGCGTCACCCTGCTGCACGAAAAGCAGCAGCTCGGCCTGCCGCTGGCCATGCCCCGGCGCTGGACCGCCGTCAGCGACGCCAAGAAGCACGGCGTGAAGATCCACCGCAACGCAACCATCACCCGCATCACCGAGAAGTCCGTGGAATGGACGGCGGGGGAGGAGTCCTTCTCCGCACCCGCCGCCATGGTGGTCTACGCAGACGGCACGACGTCGGCAGCCCCGCTCGCGGACGAGCTGCGGGATGCGGGCATCCCCTGCGACGTCGTTGGCGACGCCGGCGCGGTCAACTACATCCACGGCGCCATCCACTCGTCGTGGAAGGTGACCACGGAGCTCTAGGGCTCCTCGCATGCTCTGTCGGGCCGCCCCACTGTTCCCCCAACCCTTGGGGCGGCCCGGCAGTTTCCCTACCCAAACCCCAGCTGCACCGCCGACCGCACACCTTCCAGATAGTCCGACGGACGCTCCCACGCAGCGAAGTGCCCGCCGCTCTGGAACTCAGTCCATTCGGCCACGTTGAAATACCGCTCCGCGAACTGCCGCGGCGCGTTCACCAGGTCCTTCGGGAACAGTGTGAACACCGTCGGGGTTTCGATCCGAGGCCAGCGCGTCGGACGGCCCGCAGCGTACGGTGCGAACGACGTCCCGATCGACCCGGTAAACCAGTACGCACTGATCCAGGTCAGTGCCTCGTCCAGGCTGAACGCGTTTGTCAGCGTGCCGTCCGAATCGGTCCAGCGGACCAGCTTCTCGCCGATCCACGCCGCCAGCCCGGCCGGTGAATCCCCAAGTCCGGCCGCCAGGGTGTAAGGGCGGGTGGACTGCTCGTGGGCATAACCGCCCTCGGCCGCCTGCCACTGCCGCGCCCGCCGCTGGTACTCCCGCTCGGCGTCGTCCATGTCCTGCGGCGGCGCGAGGCTGATGTGGTACTGGGACACCTCGGTCAGGTGCAGCGCCGTGACGACGTCGGGATGCCGCGCCGCCAGTGCCTCCGCCACGTCCGCACCCAGGTCCCCGCCGGACACCACATACCGGGCGAACCCGAACTCCGACATTGCCGAAGCAATGGCATCGGCCATCTCCACCGAGGACATCCCGCCCGCCGGCACGGGTGCGGCAAACGGATACCCGGGCAGCGCCGGCGCCACATACGTTAGATCCTTCAGCAGCGGAAAGAGCCGCTGGAACCGCAGGATCGAATCCGGCCAGCCGTGCAGCAGCAGCACCACGGGCGACGACGGCGAGCCGTAGGCGGCTTCCGCGCGGGACACGACGGCCCGCACCGGGACGGTGGACAGCTCCGTCTGCTCCCACGGCAGGGCCGAAATCCACGCTTCCTGGGCGGGCCAGTCGAATCCGGTCCGCCAGTGCTCCACGAGTTCGGCCAGCTGCTCGCCGCCAAACCCGAGGGACTCGCGGCTGCGGTTGAAGAGCCGGGGTTCGGTCACCGGCCGGAACCGGACCAGCCGCTCGGCGAGGTCTTCGAGTGCTGCGGGAGGAACGGGTTCGTATGGATTCACGGCAGCTCCTGACGGTGTTGGTGTGCGGAAACTATAGTCCGGGGGCGGCGGGAAGGGAGGGCCGGCTCCAAGAACCCACCCGTCCGCTAATTAGGACACTTTTATGTCACTAAATTTCCCACCTGCCTTGGCGGCAGTTTAGGGTTGCCTTGGTTAGCCTGACCTAAGTACGTATCCGGAGCGTCGCAGGAAGGCTTCCGCCGGCCCCAACCGGGGACGGCCCGCACCTGCTTAATAAGGAAACGACTCTTGCGCTCCTCCAAACTCGCTGCGCTCTCAGCCGCCGCCCTCCTCACCGTTTCGCTCGCTGCCTGCTCCTCCACACCGGCCGAAAGTCAGGCCGCACCCGAAGGCGACTGGGAAACCATCACCATCGAACACGCCCTCGGCACCACCGTCATCGACGCCAAGCCTGAGCGCGTGGCCACGGTCAACTGGGCCAACCACGAAGTGCCGCTGGCCCTGGGCATTGTGCCCGTGGGCATGGCCGCCGCGAACTTCGGCGACGACGACGGCGACGGCATCCTCCCGTGGGTTGAGGAAAAGCTCGAGGAACTCGGCGGCGAAGCACCGGTGCTGTTCGACGAGAACGATGGCATCGACTTCGAAGCCGTCGCCGACACCCAGCCGGACGTCATCCTGGCCGCCTACTCAGGCCTGACCCAGGAGGATTACGACACCCTGAGCGAAATCGCCCCCGTGGTCGCCTACCCGGAAACCGCCTGGGGCACCTCCTGGCGCGAAATGGTGGAATACAACGCCACCGCACTGGGCATGGCTGACGAAGGCGAGCAGCTGGTCGCGGACCTGGAGCAGGAAATGACCGACGCCGCCGCCAAGTTCCCGTCCCTGGCCGGCAAGTCCGCCATGTTCATGACCCACGTGGACACCACGGACCTCAGCGAAGTCAGCTTCTACACCACGCACGACCCGCGCACCCTCTTCTTCGAAGACCTGGGCATGAGCGTGGCCGGCAGCATCGCCAAGGCCTCCGCCGAAACCGAGAAGTTTTCCCTCACCCAGAGCGCCGAGCAGGCCGACGTCTTCGCCGACGTGGACATCATCGTCACCTACGGCGGCGAAGAACTGATCACCGCCCTCGAGTCCGACCCGCTGCTCTCCCAGATCCCCGCCGTCGCCAACGGTGCGATTGTCACCCTGCCCGGCGACAACCCGCTGGGCACCGCAGCCAACCCCACCCCGCTGGCCATCAGCTGGGTCCTGGACGATTACCTGACGGTGCTCGCAGAAGCAGCCGACGCCGCCAAGTGACAAACCCTGCCCGCCCAGCCGCCCCGGCCGCTGCTTCCGTACCCGGAAACCAGGACTCACCGGAGTCCCTCAGTTCCGCTGCGGGGCGGCGCCCGGGGCGGCTGCGCGCCCTCTGGCTCGCCGCTGCCGTCGTAATCCTGGGCCTGCTGATGCTGGCCTCCGTGACGGTGGGGGCGCGCGACGTCGACTGGGCGGACATTGTTGCCGCACTGGGCGGCTCGGCGGACGGCTTCAGCGAAGCCGCCGTCGCCAAACGCATTCCCCGCACCCTGCTGGCCGTGCTCGCCGGAGCCGCGCTGGGCGTGGCCGGAGCAGTGATGCAGGGCGTCACCCGCAACCCGCTGGCGGACCCGGGCATCCTCGGCGTGAACATGGGCGCCTCCCTCGCCGTGGTGGTGGGTATGGCGTTCTTCGGCCTGACCGCCGCCAACAGCTTCGTCTGGGCCGCGATCCTCGGCGCCGGGATCACCGCACTGTTCGTCTACGCCGTGGGTTCACTGGGCCGCGGCGGCGCCACCCCGCTGAAACTCGCCCTGGCCGGCACCGCGATCTCCGCGGCCCTGGCCTCTTTCATCTCCGCTGTGGTGCTTCCGCGGAACGACCTCGCCGGGGGAGTGCGGTCCTGGCAGATCGGCGGGGTGGGCGGCGGATCCTTCGACGCGATCGGGCAGGTGCTGCCGTTCCTCGCCGCCGGATTCCTCATCTGCCTGGTCACTGCCCGGTCGCTGAACTCGCTCGCCCTCGGAGACGAACTGGCCGCTGGCCTGGGCGAACGCGTCGCCCTGGCCCGCGGCACCGCCGCCCTGGGAGCCGTCCTGCTCTGCGGTGCGTCCACCGCCGTCACCGGACCGATCGCGTTCGTCGGCCTGATGGTGCCGCACGCCTGCCGGCTGCTCACCGGCGTGGACCACCGCTGGCTGCTGCCCTTCTCCGCCGTCGCCGGCGCCGCGCTGGTCACCGCAGCGGATGTGCTGGGACGGGTGATCGCCCGACCGGCGGAGATCGACGTCGGCATCATCACCGCGCTGATCGGCGCACCGTTCTTCATCTGGATTGTCCGCCGGCAGAAAGTCCGAGCCCTGTGAACGTTCCCTCCTCCACAGCCGCGGACACAGCCCCGGACGCTGCCGCCCCGGACCTGGAAACAGGCAGCAGCGCGACCATCGCCGCCGTCGTCCGCGGACGCCGCAACCGCGGCATCCGGCTGCGCACCGTCGTCACGGCCCTGGCCGTCCTGATCCTGGCAGTCTTCGCACTCAGCGTGATGGCCGGCCGCACGTTCTATCCGCTCGGCGACGTACTGAAGGTCATCTTCGGCGAGGACGTGCCCGGCGCGTCCTTCGCCGTCGGCCGCCTTCGCCTGCCCCGCGCGGCGCTGGCCGTGCTTGCCGGTGCCAGCTTCGGCCTGGCCGGCGTTGCGTTCCAGACCATGCTGCGCAACCCGCTGGCCAGCCCGGACATCATCGGCATCAGTTCCGGCGCCGGAGCGGGTGCCGCGTTCGCGATCGTGGGGCTGGGCCTGGGCGGAGCCTCTGTGTCCCTGTTCGCGATCACCGCCGGGCTCGCCGTCGCGCTCATGGTCTATGCCCTCTCCTACAAAGCCGGCGTCGCGGACACCCGGCTGATCCTGGTAGGCATCGGCATCGCCGCGATGCTCGAATCCGTCACCGCCTACATCCTGAACCAGGCGCCCGACTGGGAACTGCAGGAAGCCATGCGCTGGCTCACCGGCAGCCTCAACGGCGCCTCCTGGACCCAGGCCCTGCCCGTCCTCGCCGCCCTGATGATCTGCGGCCCGGTGCTGCTCGGCCAGGCCCGCAACCTCTGCGCCACCCGGCTCGGCGATGACACCGCCTCCGCGCTCGGCGTCCGTGTGGGCCGCACCCGCCTGATCATCATCGTCGCCGCGGTGCTGCTGATCTCCTTCGCGACGGCGGCCACCGGACCCATCGCCTTCGTCGCGTTCCTCGCCGGGCCAATCGCGGCCCGGCTGGTGGGCCCCGGCCCGTCCCTGCTGGTCCCGTCCGCCCTGGTGGGAGCACTGCTGGTGCTCGTTGCCGACTTCTGCGGCCAGTACGCCTTCGGCACCCGCTTCCCGGTCGGCGTCGTCACCGGTGTGCTCGGCGCGCCCTACCTCGTTTACCTCATTGTCCGCGTCAACCGCGCAGGAGCCTCACTGTGACCGCTGCCCACACCCTCGCCGTCGAAGGCCTCACCCTCGGCTACGGAGACCGCACGGTCATCGAATCCCTGGACCTGCTGGTGCCGCCCGGCCAGGTCACCGCCATCATTGGCGCCAACGCGTGCGGCAAGTCCACGCTGCTGCGCTCCATGTCCCGGCTGCTCGCGCCGAGAAAGGGGCACGTGCTGCTGGACGGCAAGGAAGTGCACCGGATGCCGCCCAAGCAGCTGGCCCGCACCCTGGGCCTGCTGCCGCAGTCCCCGGTGGCGCCCGAAGGTATCACGGTGGCGGACCTGGTGGGACGCGGCCGGCACCCGCACCAGCGGCTGCTGGCCCGGTGGAACGCGGACGACGACGCCGCCGTCGCCGCCGCGCTGGACGCCACCGAAACGGCGGGGCTGGCCGAGCGCTCCGTGGACGAGCTCTCCGGCGGGCAGCGCCAGCGCGTCTGGATCGCCATGGCCCTGGCCCAGCAGACGGACCTGCTTCTGCTCGATGAACCCACCACCTTCCTGGACGTCAGCCACCAGGTGGAAGTCCTTGACCTGCTTACGGACCTGAACCGCAGCCGCGGCACCACGATTGTTATGGTGCTGCATGACCTGAACCTGGCCGGGCGCTACGCCGACCACCTGGTGGCCATGGCCGGCGGCAGGATTCGCGCCGCCGGCACCCCCGCCGAGGTACTCACCGAAGAAACCGTGCGCGCGGTGTACGGGCTGGAGAACCGGGTGATTACGGACCCGGCCTCCGGCAAGCCGCTGGTGCTGCCGCTGGGCCGGCACCACGTTCTGGGCTGAACGGGCACCGCCGGAGACGGGCCACACCGTAACGGATGCACGCCCCGCGGCGCTGATCGCCTAGCCTGAGCGCATGGCTAAACCAGTGCTGACCATCCTCACCGGCAACCGCGACGTTACCGGACTGGACACCCTGCGGGCGCTCGCCGACGTGCGTCTGGCCGCCGACGCCGAGGAGCTGGCCGCCGCGCTGCCCGGCACCGAAATTGTGTATCTGTGGAACTACTTCGCTGACGGCCTGCAGGCGGGCTGGGACCGGGCCGATGCCCTGAAATGGGTGCACCTGCCCGCCGCCGGCGTGGACCGGCTGCTGTTCCCCGAACTCGCCGCTTCCGACGTCACCGTCACCAACGCCCGGGGAATTTTCGACGCCGCCATGGCCGAGTACGCGCTGACCGGCATCCTGTTCTTCGCCAAGAACTTCAGACAGGCCGTGGTGAACCAGGCCCGGCGGAGCTGGCAGCACTACGCAACCTCCAACCTCGCCGGGACCCGGGCGCTGGTCGCCGGAACCGGAAGCATCGGCCGGTCGACCGCCCGGCTGCTGCGCGCCGCCGGAATCCAGTCCGACGGTCTGGGCCGGGCAGCGCGCGACGGCGATGCGGACTTCGGTACCGTGCACGCCAGCGCGGACTTCGCAGCGGTGGCCGGGAACTACGACTGGATTGTGCTCGCCGCGCCGCTGACCGAGGACACCCGCGGCATGCTCAACGCCGAGGTCTTGGCAGCCATGAAATCCTCCGCTGTCCTGGTGAACATGGGCCGCGGAGACCTGGTGGTCCAGTGTGCCCTGGAGGGGGTGCTCCGGGACGGCCGGATCCGCGGTGCGGTGCTGGACGTCACCAGTCCCGAGCCGCTGCCGAAGTCCAGTCCGCTGTGGGGCCTGGAGAACGTGCTGATCACTCCGCACCTGTCCGGCGATTCGCAAAGCCATCTGCCCGCGATGGCCGCCCAGTTCGAGGCGAACCTCCGGGCATATCTCGACGGCCGCCCGCTGGAGAACGTGGTGGACAAGCAGCTGGGGTTCGTGGCGTCCGGGAGCTGAGCCGCCGCCCGTAGAATCGACGGATGCCACAAACCCCGCAGGCCGCCGCCCCGTCCCTTCAGGTTCACCCTCCGCGTCCTCCACACGCGTCAGCGAAGCTGGCACGCGTTGTCACCGAGGTCTCCGCCCCGGCGGTATTGGTGGGAGTCCTGCTGCTGCTGCAGCCGCTGCTCAGCGCCGGAGTGACCTGGCTGCAGGGCATCACGGCCGCCGTCTTCACCGTCGGGCTGCCGTTCTGCCTAATCCTGGTCCTGAAACGGCGCGGATCGGTGACCGACCACCACGTGGGGGTGCGCTCGCAGCGCGCCCCGATCCTGGCGGCGTCGGCGGTTTCCCTGGGCCTCGGAGCACTGGTGCTGATCCTTCTGGACGCTCCCGCTGTGCTCTTCGGCGAGATTGGCGGCGTCTTCATTGGGCTGATGCTGTGCATGGCCGCGAACCTGGTCTGGAAACTCTCCGTCCACTCCGCCGTCGCAGCCTACGTAGGGCTGGTGCTGCTGGCGCCCGTTCCAGTCGTTGGCCCCGCGCTGGCACTGCTGCTGGCCTCGGCCACCGGATGGTCCCGGATCAAACTCGGCGATCATACTCCCACCCAGGTCCTGGCCGGGCATATCGCCGGGTGCCTGGCGTTCGCCGCTGCACTGCTGCTGCCCTGACGGCCGGCACCGGGCCGCCGCCCGCCGTCGTGCCTCAGGGGAGTGGGATAAAGTCTAGGGTCCGTACTCTTCACACCCGGCACACCGGGACTGTGGAACGACGATGGGGAATGAATGGGACTGCGTTTTACGAGGTCAGATGGCAGGACGCGGGAGAGGGCTGCTTCCGAAGCCGCTGTGGCGGCACTGAACCTGGACAAGCACCCCAGCTTTGAGGACGTCCTTGACGCAGTGGCCAAGGTCCACGGCAAACCAATCGAACTGCGCGACATTGACCATTCGATCATTCCCGCCGTGACCGGGCTGTGGGTCGAGAAGGAACACAAGTCCGTGATCCTGCTGCCCGCCGGGGACAACCGGCTGCACCGGACCCACGCCGCCTGCCATGAATTCGGCCATATCCTCCTGCGTCACCAGGGCTGTGGAGGAGTGGAGACTGCGTCGCCGTCCGTGTTCGCGCACGTGGGCACCCGTCGGGGGATCAGGACAATGCTTGCCCGTTCCCTGGACTGGAACGAGACCGAGCGCGCTGCCGAACACGTCGCGTACCTGCTGTCCATTGCATTGCTGCGCGGCGACGGCGGGAGCTCCAGCGAATTCGAGCGGACCTTCATATGACCCTTCTGCAGGTCCTCCCTGTCCTGGTGCTGTGGGCCGTGGTGGCCATCCGGCTGATCGGGCTGCGGTACGGCTGGAAGCCCGGCGTCCTTCCGGCTGTGTCCGCCGTGGCGCTGGCTGCGACCCTGAACATCGATCCGCTGTACGTGGCCGTTGACGGACTCCTCGGCGGGCAGAATGTGCTCAACCTGCTCATCCACCTGCTGGTCGGGGCTGGAATGACGGCGCTGAGCCGCCTGCTGCTGCAGGTCACCGGCCGGGGCCGTCGGGTGAAGGTGCTCGTCGGCGTCGGGCTGGTCCTGGCGGCAGCGCAGATTGTGCTGCTGGCCGTGTCCGATACCCGGGGATCCGCCGCCAGCTTCACGGACTCCTTCGGCAACATCCCCACCATCGCCTGGTACCAGGCCACGTTCTTTGCCTGGTTCGCCATGATCTGTGCCTACACCGCCGTCGAACTGATGCGCCGCAACCGCAGCGGGGAATCCCGTGCTTTCCGGATCGGGTTCGACGTGCTGGGGACCGGATGCCTGCTCGGTGTGCTGGCCGCGGTGCTGAAGATGGTTCAGATAGGCCTGGAACTGCAGGGATTCACTGAATCCGGCGGGCCGCTGGCCGTGGCCTACCAGGCCCTGCTGGCCCTGATGATCGCGGGGTTCGCAGTCGGATTCATCCTGCCCTCTTCCGGGCGGATCCGGGAAACATTCAGGGCCCGTGATGAGCGTGCACGGGACATAGCCGCGCTGCGTCCGATCATCGCGCGGCTGGTGCAGACGCCGCAGGGGCGCAGCTCCATGGACGCTGCGAACATCTTCCTGGGAGAACGGCCCTCCAAGGCCCAGCTGTACCGCTGGTTCATCTTCATCGGGGATGTCCGGGTCCTGGACCCGGCACTGCTCCTCCCGCATGAAACCGAGATTGTTGACGAGATAGGCACACGCATTGAGCACAACGGTTCACCGGTCCGGCGCTCCGCTGGCATTGGCCGCTAGCCTCTCCCGGATCCTTCCGCCCGCGCTGGTGCTGGCGGTCCTGGTGTTCCTGGCAGGGCTCGACGCCGGGCTGGGCCTGGTGGGGGCCGGAGCGCTGCTGGCGGGCATCATCGGAGTGCCGGGGCTGGGCTACAAACTGGCGAAGAAGCCATTCCGGCGGCGCGGCCTGCCGGACCGGCTGCGGGTCCAGCTTCTTGCGGTGGCGACCTTCGCCGGCGCCGTCGTCTGTTTCCTGCTGCCGCTGGGATCTCCGGTGCCGCTGACCGTGGCCGCTCTCTTCGTGGGGAACATCGGCCTGGTGTTCTTCCGCCGGTGGCTCAATGTCTCCGCGCACGTGTCCGTAATTACCTTCGGGGGCCTGTGGACCGTGGCAGTATTTGGGGGAGCGTGGGCCGGGCTGTTGATATTATCGCCGTTGATGATGTTCAGCAGGGTCCGGCTTCGTGAGCACACCTGGCCGGAGGCAATCTCCGGAGCCTTACTGGGAACGGCCACCTTCTGCTGTTTCCTCACAGCTATGACTTGGAGCTGAACTACGTGGAGAACCTGGATCTTCCCCCTGAGCGCACAGCCGGACTCCGGCGCGCCGAAACGCTGGCCCGGAAGATCAACCTGCTCCTGGACGTCATCATGTCCGAGTCCGGCAAGCCCTTTGACTACCCTGCGATTCGCGACGGCGCCCAGAAAGCCGGGTACTACCTGTCCCGGACGCGGTGGTCGCTGCTGAAATCGGGCAAGGAACAGGTGGTTCCGGACGAAGCCCTGCGCGCCATTGCCGAGGTGTTCGACGTGGACCCGGAGTACCTGCTGCAGGAGGGCGGCAAACTGCCCGAACGGGTGGAGGCCGAGCTGGAACTGATCCGCAGCCTGCGCCGTGCCGAAGTGCGTAACTTCGCGGCACGTGCCCTCGGCCCTGTGGACCCCGAAGCCCTGCGGGCGATCGCGAAAATCCTCGACGAAACAGACTGAGACTTTTTTGACCGGTCCGGCGTGCCCTGTTAGGGTTTCACTCATGTCTCACACATGTGTGAAACATGAGTGAAGCCAGGAATGCCGGACGGGGACCGTGCTCGCTTGAGCGCAAAGCCGCAGACATTATGTGACTGGGGGGTCACGTCTGCGTGTCTGGACCCCAATCCGGAGGCTACGCACCCCGTCCGCGCGTTCCTGGTCACCGCCCCGATCTCAGCCTCAGGGTGGTGCGAGCAAGATCTGCTGCCCGTGGGGGGACCAGTGCGAGATTGCAGGTAAAAGCCGGCGACGGGGGATTCGCTGGCTTTTGCTGTTTCCGGGTGTACATCGACGCGGGCATTCCCACCCGTCGTTACTGGTGGGACGGATGTGGTCCCGGGAGGCAACAGGTTTCACGACGGGTGGGAAACTGCGGAGCGGCACCCACCCCGCAGGCTATAGCCCGCAGGCATTCCACCCCGCCCCGGCCCTGCCGGGCGGCACCGCCCACACCCCCTACAGCCGGGGCGTCCGGGGAGGCTCAGTGCGCCGGGAGCCGGTGGCTTCAAACGCAGCACCAAAACGGAGCAGCGCATTGTCATCCCAGCCCCGCCCGGCGAACGTCAGCCCGACAGGCATTCCGATATCCGGCAGGGTGCCCATCGGTACGGTGACAGTCGGGATGCCCAGATGGCGCGGCACCAGGTTCCCGTTGGCAACCCAGACGCCGTTACGCCATGCCAGATCGGCGGACTCCGGGTTCACGTCGGCATCGGCTGGGCCAATGTCGGCCACGGCCGGGAACACCACAGCATCCAGCCCGAGCGAATCCATCCACACCTCCAGATCGATCCGCCGGGTTTCCTCCAGCCCGCGCACGCCCTCGGCCAAATGCGGGATCTCGGTGAAGGATCCCACCGGATGTTCCTGCACATGCGCCGGGTACATCGCAATGTCGTCGTCGAACCCGGTGTACCGGTCCGGCAGCGCGCCCTCGGGATGCGGGAAGATCGCGGCGCCGTCGACGTCCGCCAGCGAACGCAGCTTCGGATCCCCATTGGCAGCCAGGAAGTCATCCCACGCCCAGGCGGACAGGTCCACTATTTCCCGGTGCAGGAACTCCGGGGACACCAGGCCGCGGGTGGCCACGGTCGGAGCGCCGGGCCGGTCGCCCTCGTAGTTGGAGACCACCGGGAAGTCCACCTCCACCACCTCGGCACCGGCAGCTTCCAGATCACGGCGGGCAGACTCCCACAGCTTGATCACGGTGTCCCGGGTTACGATCCGCTGGCCGGTCGGGCCGCCGATGCCGGAGGCGTCCGCCGTTCCGGCGTCGGGGTCAGCATTGATGTACATCTTCGGCACGCCAAACCGTTTCCCCGCCAGGACCCCGCGCGCGGCACCCGGCGACTGCACGGCCAGGAACGGGTACGACGGCGGACGCACCTCGGACGCGCGCGGAACCTTCACCCACGGCTGGGCGCGCCAGAAATCCCCGCGTGCCTCGGCGTCGTCCGCCACAATCACGTCAAGGACTTCCAGCAGGTCCGCCATCGTGCGGGTGTGCGGCACCACCACGTCCATGGTGGGTACCAGCGGCCAGTTCCCGCGGATGGAGATCACGCCGCGGGACGGAGTGTAGGCGCAGAGCGCATTGCACGACGCCGGTGCGCGGCCGGAGGACCAGCTCTCCTCACCGAGTCCGAAGGCCGCGAAGCTGGCCGCCGTCGCCGTGCCGGACCCGTTGGAGGATCCGGAGGCGAACGCCGAGGTGAGGAAGTCACCGTTGTACGGGCTTTCCGCCCGGCCGTAGAGGCCGCGCTGCATGCCGCCGTTGGCCATGGGCGGCATGTTCGTCAGGCCGATCAGCACAGCCCCCGCTCCGCGGAGCCGCTCAATGGTGAATGCGTCCTGCTGCGCCACCAGGTCCGCGAACGCCGGGGAGCCGGCGGCCACGGTCAGCCCGCGCACCTTGAAGCTGTTCTTCGCGGTGTACGGAATGCCGTCCAGTGGGCCGAGAGTTTCGCCGCGGGCGCGCCGGGCGTCGGAGGTCCGGGCCTCGGCCAGCGCCTCCGGGTTCTCCACCACAACCGAGTTCAGCGACGGCCCGGACCGGTCATAGGCCTGGATCCGCGCCAGATAGGCGGCAACGAGTTCCTCGCTGGTGGTTTTCCCGGACTCGAGCGCGTCCCGCAGCTCGGCAATGCCGGCCTCAACGACGTCGAACATCAGGCGACGCTTCCGGTGGCCAGCGGAGCCGGCTGCTGCTGCGTGATGCAGTGGATGCCGCCGCCGAACTCGAAGATGTCCCGCGCATCCACCAGCTCGATGGTCCGGCCCGGATAGGCGCGGCCGAGGATGTCCGCCGCAGCGGCGTCGTTCGCGTCGTTGAACGCGCAGAGGATCACTGCATCATTGGCGACGTAGTGGTTGATGTAGGAGTAATCCACGAACCCGTCGCCGGTATCGATCACCGTGGGGGCCGGGACGTCAATCAGCTCGAGCTTCCGGCCGCGGGCGTCGATGGCGGCTTCGAGGACGGCGCGGATTCCCTGCATGACCTGGTGGTCCGGGTGGGCCGGGTTGTCCTGCCGGTGCAGCAGGACCGTGCCCGGGGAGGCGAAGCACGCCACGATGTCCACGTGGCCGCGGGTGCCGAACTCGTCGTAGTCGCGGGTCAGGCCGCGCGGCAGCCAGATGGCCTTGGTGGTGCCGAGGCGGGCATGGATCTCGGCTTCCACGGACTCGCGGGTGGCACCGGGGTTGCGCCCCGGATCCAGCTGTACCGTCTCGGTGAGCAGCACGGTGCCCTCGCCGTCGGTATGGAACCCGCCGCCCTCGTTGACCAGGCTGCTGGAGTGCACCGGCACGCCGGCCTGCCCGGCCACAAACCGGCCCAGGTGCTGGTCCTTGTCCCAGGCCGCCCAGTCCTGGGCGCCCCAGCCGTTGAAGATCCAGTCCACGGCCGCCACGGAACCGTCCTCCGCGTGCACGAACGTGGGTCCGGAATCGCGCAGCCATGCGTCGTCGAGGCCGGTGCCCAGCACCTTGATCTCCTCGCCGAGATACTCGCGGGCGGCATCGAGATCCGCCGGATCGGCCAGCACCGTAACCGGCTCGTACCGGGCGATCGTGCGCGCGACGGCGCACCACGCGGTGCGCGCCCGGTCCAGCGTGCCGCTGCCGGGTTCGCCGAAGGTTTCGTTCGACGGCGGGAAAGCCATCCAGGTGCGTTCGTGGGGAGCCCATTCGGCGGGCATGATGTTGCTCGAAGACATGTGCGGTGGATCCTTTATGGGTCGTTTAGCTCAGGGTAGCGGCCGCGGCGTCGAAGACCGTCTCGCCGCCGGTAACGGTCAGTAACACGCTGTTGGCCAGCAGGTTTTCCACCGGAGAGATCAGCGGATCGCTGGCCAGCACGGTGAAGTCGGCCCGGTAGCCGGCTGCAATCCGGCCCAGGCTGGACTCGGCCCGGCAGGAGAACGCGGCGTCGCGGGTGGCGTGGCAGATCGCGTCCGCCAGGGCCAGGGCATACCGGGGAAGGTTGGCCGGAAGCCCCGGTTCCAGCGCCGACTTCCGGGTGGCCGCAACATAGAGGTTGGGCAGCGCCTGGTACGGGGCGGTGGGCGCGTCCGTACTGATTGCCAGCGTGGCGCCCGCAGCGGTGAATTCGGTCCACGGATAGGCCCGGTCCACGCGGTGGTCACCGAGTACGGCCTGCCAGTTCTCCTGGATCGCCGGATCCGCGTGCACCGGCTGCACGGACGCGACGACGCCGAGCTCCGCCAGACGGGCCACGTTGGCTTCGGTGACGGTTTCCAGGTGTTCGATCCGGTGGCGGCGGTCCCGCGGACCGTTCACCTGCGCGGCGTGCTCCAGTGCGTCCAGGGCGATGTCCGAGGCCTCATCGCCAATGGCATGCAGGGCAACCTGCAGTCCGGCGGCGTCTGCTGCGGCGACCACCGGCAGCAGCGTGTCCCGGTCCCAGATGGGCCCGGCCGTGCTGCCGTCCGCATACGGTTCCTTCATGGCTGCGGTGCAGCTGTCAATCACCCCGTCCACGATGATCTTGATTCCGCACAGCTGCAGGTACTCGGCCGTGGGCTGGGCCGCAAGCCGGCGTGCCAGTTCCAGCGCCCGGTCCACCTGCGCCAGGTTCCCGGCGGTGCTGTCCATGCGGTGGATCAGCCAGTGGCCTTTCACCCGCAGCGGGAGGACGCCGCGGCGGCGGGCGAGGGCACGTTCGAAGGCGGCGACGTCGTCGTCCTGCACTGCCATGTCCACTGCGGCGGTGACACCGGCCGCGGCGTAGTGCGTGAACGCGGACTCGAGCCACGCGTCCCGGTCCTCGTCGCGGGCCGCGCCGGCCAGTGCGGGCCAGACGATCTGCATGGCTGCGGTTTCGTAAAGCATGCCGTCTGCGGCTCCGGCGGCGTCGCGGCCGATCCGCCCGCCGATCGGGTCCGGGGTGGAGGCGTCGATGCCCAGTTCGGCCAGGGCAGCCGAGTTCACCCACACCGAATGCAGGTCGTTCGCGTCCAGGTACACAGGCCGGTCCGGCACCGCGGCGTCGAGCAGTTCCCGGGTGGGGGCGGCGCCGTCCAGTGCCGCGTGCAGCCAGCCGGCGCCGAGGATGCGCGGGGCGTCCGGGTTCTCGGCGGCGGCTGAGCGGAGGCGCTCCTGCAGGTCCGCGAGGCTGGCCGCGTCCCGCAGCTGGACCTTCCCCAGTGCCTGGCCGGTCATCAGCAGGTGGGTGTGCGCGTCGATGATGCCCGGGAGCACAAAGGCTCCGTTCAGATCGACGGTCCGGGCACCGCTTCCGGCAACGGCCGACGCCGAGGCGGCGTCGCCCACGTACCGGAACTTCCCGCCGTCGACCACAAAGGCTGCAGCGGGCGGGCCGTCAGCCGTGAAGACCGCGGCGTTCGTATAGAGCGTGCGCATCAGGCCACCGCCGCCGCGGGTGTGGCTGCCGCCGCTGCCTTTTCGGCGCGGACCGAGTAGCGGGAGATCAGCACGAACGGGACCAGCAGCACCAGGGTCATCACGGCCAGCAGGATGCCGAGGGCCTCATAGCCGGCGGATGCGGAAACGGCGGTGCCCAGGAACGGGGCGAAGGAGGACCCGATGAGGTAGACGCCCAGCGCCGGAGCGGACCATTTGCCGGAGGCATCGAGTGCGGCGGCAATGGCGACGATGTACACGAACGCAATCAGGTAGAGCGTGTTCCAGATGATGATCACCACCATGTACAGGCCAGAATCCTCCACCATGCCGGAAATGAACTTCATGGCGGCACCGGCCACCAGCACGACGGCGAGGGGGAGGGTGCGGCCCAGGCGGCGGCCGGCGAGGGCCACCAGGGCTGAACCGGCCAGCCCGCCGAGGGTGGACAGGCTCAGCACCAGGCCCATGCCGGTGTCGTCGAGCCCGGCCTGGTCCGCGCCCATGGTGGCGGCAACGGCCCAGAGCGAATCCTCGCTCAGGCCCCAGAGGGCGAAGCAGGTGAGCAGGGCAAGGCCGGCGAGCGTGGCGGTGCGGGTGGCTGCGGGGGCAGCGGGCGCGGGGGTCCCTGCGGTCACGCCGAGGGCGGCGGCAGCGGCGTCGGGCTCCGCGGCCGGGCGGTCCGGCAGCCAGCCGGTGGCCAGCAGCGCCGCCAGCGCGAGTCCGGCGAAGAGCCCGAACGCGCTGCCCATGCCCGCGCCGAGGGCGGGAATGACGAACAGGACCACCGAGACGATGGCCCGGTTGCTGAAGCCGCTGATGCCCGAGGCGCGGTCCGGGTTCCGCAGTGCACCCAGCGCCGCGCCCGCGGCGGACACTGCGCCGCCGGCTCCGAGCCCGCCGAGGATGACGCCGGCAATGACTACCGGTTCGGAGGGGGTGAACGCCGCTGCTCCGAAGCCGGCGGCGGTCAGGGCGAGACCGGCGCGGGCAATGACGTAGCGGCCGGAGGCTGCAGCCCAGCGGGAGGTGAGCAGGCAGGAGGCCGCGCAGGCCAGCAGCGACGCCGTCATGAGGGTGCCGGCAGCGGTGACGGAGAAGCCCAGGTCCTCGGTGAGGGCGACGATCATGATCGGCACAAGGTTGGCCGTCATAAAGCCGATGACGCCGATGCCGAAGACGGCAACGGCGCGTTTGGCGGTCAGGGGAACGCGCCCCTGCGCGGAAATGGTCTGGGCCATGGGATCTCCCTCAGTGCGTGCGGTGACGAGTAAATGAATGAATTTCATTTACTTTCGGGCATGGAGATGACCCCGCGCAATAGAAAACGAAAGGCTTTCAGTTAAGTTTGTGTAAACTCCTGCGCCCGCAGTCCCTCGATCAGTACATTCAGGCCCAGTTCAAAGGCCGCTTCCGCCCGGCTCTCCACCGTGTAGGGCGCTTCCAGGGCCCGCTCCAGGGCTGGGAACTGCCCGGCCGGCGGATCCCAGACCACGTCAGGGGCGGTGAGCTCCATGGCGGATCCGAGCACCAGATTGTCAATCAGGGACAAGGCGGACATGATGCGCTGCGGCGGCAGGCCGGCCTGCTCCAGGGCGAGCGCCATGGTCTCGTAGGCGGCGAGGGCGCCCGGGTCCCGGACGGTCTGGGTGAGGATCAGCTGTACCAGGCGCGGGTGGGCGGCGATGCAGTTTCGGTAGGCACGGACGACGGCGCGCAGGGCCTCGTCCCAGGGCAGGCCCTGCACCGGGACGCTCAGCTTTTCGGCGAAGACCTGCGCGCGGATCAGCTCGATGATGTGCTCGCGGTTGTCGATGTGGTTGTAGAGCGAGGACTGGCTGACCTCCAGCCGGCGGGCGATGCGGGGAAAGCTGAAGTTTCCCGTTTCGTCGATCAGCTCCAGTGCCGTGGCAACAATGGCGTCCACGGACAGCAGGGGTGAGCGGGGGCGGGGCATGCGGGGGCTCCTTGGCTAGTCAGGACTCCTCAATCTACCGGCCGCCGCAGCCTCAGAAACTCCAGCCCGCCCGAACGGACAGGCGGGCACGCGCCGGATCATCGCCGGCACCGGCGAACAGGGCACTGAGGATCGGGACGGCGTGCTGCAGTGTTTCGCGGGGGAGCGGGCCGCCGGCTACGAGCGAGAGCAGTCCGTGAGCCACCGCCCAGGCCTGGATTGCGACGTCGAGCGGTGCCGTTTCCGGGCGCAGGCGCCCGGCGTCGACCGCGCGGCGGGCGGCCCGGACGAGGTAGTCCAGGGTGGCATCCGCTGCGGGCAGGTCCACGAGCTCAATGCTGGCATCGAACATCACCCGGTAGAGGTCCGGATGATCCAGGCCGTGCCGCAGATAGGCGCAAATTAGGGCGGTCAGGTCCTGCAGCGGATCATCGGTGGCGGGCACGGCGGAGAACGCGGTCTCCAGGTCGGTGAAGCCCTCCCGGCGGAGCGCCTGCCATAGCCCCTCCATGCTGCCGAAGTGGGTGTATACGGCCATGGTGGAAGCGCCGGTTCCGGCCACCAGGGAGCGGAGCGTCACCGGTTCGCGGTCGCGGAGCATCCGCGCCGCCCGCTCCAGGAGCCGGCGCCGTACTGCCGGATCGGTGGGGCGTGCCATGCTGACAACACTACATGGCATAGCAGTGCTATGTTATTTCGAGATGCCGCCGGAGGCTTATCCCGCCTCCTCAGGCCATACCGCCAAGGAGCCGTCCATGACCATTGCCCTGCTGAACCCGAATGCCCTGCCCGAGGTGCCGCTGTACCATCAGGTTGCCGTCGCCGCCGGTTCAAGAATGGTCTTTCTCGCGGGCCAGGTTGCCGTGGACTCGGACGGGGAACTGGTTGGCGAGGGCGATCTGGCTGCCCAGGTGGAGCAGGTCTACCTGAACCTGGCCGTGGCGCTGGAGGCCGCCGGTGCAACGTTTGCTGACGTGGCCAAGCTGACCTGCTACCTGGTCGATTACAAGCCCGAAGACTTCCCGCTGTTTATGGAAGGCCGGGACCGCGCGGTCCGGAAGCTGGGCATTGCCGAGCCGATGCCGCCGTTCACCGGCATCGGCGTCGCGGCCCTTGCCGGCCCCGGACTGCTTGTGGAGATCGAGGCAGTAGCCGTCCTGGCGTAGGTTCTGCCCTCCCGCAGTGTCCGTCCCCGGGGCTAAGCTCCGGGCATGGGTTGGGGAGAATTCTGGCCGGCAGCTGCGGACTGGGCCGTCACATGGATTCCGGTGCTGGGTCCGCTGGGTATTCTGGTGACCGCGCTGGTCGCCTACTTTGGCTACCGGCAAAAACTGGAGGCGGACCGACGGGCCCAGTGGTGGGTGCGTGCGCAGTGGGCACTCGAGGCGTCCCTGAGTGCCAATCCGCGCCGCTCGCTGGCCGGGCTGGCGGTGCTGAACGATCTCAAGACCTCGTCCCTGGCAACCCGGGAGGACCGGGAGCTGTTCCGGCTGATCGGGGTGACGGCGAGGGAGGAGCTGCTGGGTGCGGTCGCCGGCGGTGTGTCCGGCGGTGCCGGACCAGACGGTGCTCCCGGGGCCACCGTCTCCGGAGGTGCAGCGGCGCGGTCTCCGGGAGCTGACGGCGGCGGACCGGTCCCGGCCCGTGTTCGGTCTGGACCGCGTGCCGGGCCGCGTGCCGGGCCGGACCCGGGGTCGGGGTCCGTGCTGGAGGCCGCGCTATGGGCGCAGGTGGAAAAGCTCGCCGGGGCAGAGCCCGAACCGCTTACGTCCTTGCCGGGCCCGCCGGGCGCACCTACCGTGGGAGAACCTCAGAACCACTGACCCGCAGGCATCCATGCGGTGTCCGGACCCAGCGAGGCAATTATGGGCTCCCAGCCGTCCGACTCCCCGGGTTACCCGGAATATCCGCCCCAGGACCGGAACGCGGGCCGGGGGCTGGCCGTTGCGGGGCTGGTTGCCGGCATCGCGGCCCTGCTGCTGTTCTGGTTTCCCGCCGTCAACCTGGTAGCGGTGGTGCTCGCCATCATCGGGCTCGGACTCGCGATAGGCGCGCTGGTCACTGCCGGGCGGGCCAGGAGCTCGGCCAAGGGGCTTTCCGTTGCTGCGGTGATCATCTCTGCCGCAGCCCTGGTGCTGAGTGTGCTGGCTGCCGTGATGTGGGCGTCGCTGTTCACCCCGATGGAGCGGAACACCGTCACTCCCTCGCCCGAGCCCACCAGTACGGTCACGCGTACTGCGGCGCCGTCGTCGTCGCCGGCAGTGACCGGCAGTCCCAGCCGGGCGCCGTCGTCATCCGCTCCCACCGGCACGTCCGGGACCACGTCCACTCCCTCCGCCCCGGCGGGCGGGACCGCCACGCCCTGAGCCGGGGAGGCGAATGGCGGCCGTACCCGACGGCGGCAACTCCTTGTAGCCGCCGTCGGCCGCGCCTACCGTTGAATGACCCGAACAATCGACCCGCTGCTGGGAGGGCTGGAGTCCGGTTCCCCTGCCGCGGCGTCCGAATCCAGCGAGGCGATCATGGGTACAGGGCCAAACGATCCAATGTACGGCTACAACGGGCCGGGGTATCCGCCCCCGCCGGGACTCATGCAGTCCAACAAAGGCTGGGGCATGGCGCTCGCGGGTCTGATCCTGGGCATCGTGGCACTGTTCCTGTTCTGGATTCCGATCATCAGCTGGCTGGCGCTTGTCCTCGCTCTCGTGGGCCTGGGTTTGGGTATAGCGGCACTGGTAACCGCCGTCCGCCAGCGGACACGGGCGAAGGGGCTGTCCATCGCCGCAGTGGTGGTGTCCGGAGTTGCCCTGCTGGCCGCCATTCTGGTCACAGCGTTCTGGGGCGCACTCTTCAGTGCTGTGCAGGAGGAGACGAGCAGCAACTCCTCCACAGTCGCCCCGCGGGCCACGGCAAGTCCCTCCGCATCGGCGTCCGGTTCCTCCACCGCGAGTGCTGACCTGCTCCCGCTGGGAACGGCGGCGGAAGTGGGGGAGTACGAGGTAACCGTGACGAGCGTCCAGCTGGACGCGACCGACGCGATCCTCGGGTTCAGTGAAGTCAACGAGCCGCCCGAGGGGCAGTATGTGCTCCTCACCCTCAACGTTGTCTACAACGGCAACGAAGAAGGCGATCCCTGGTTGGATCTGAGCACCAAGTTCGTCGGATCTGACAGCCGGCAGTACGGCGAAGCGACGTGCCCTGCCGTGCTGGATCTGCAGGGGTCGTCGGTGCCGACGCTGGAAAACGGCGGCGCAGCGCAGTACGAAGTCTGCATGGACGTACCCGCAGCGGCACTGCCGGGCCAGCGCGTGCTGGTGGAAGAGACGCTCAGCTTCAGCGCCGAGACCGAGGCGAGCTGGCAGACCGAGTAGCCTGCCGGCGTCGTGGTTCCTGCCGGCGACGTGCGGCGTTCAGGCCCGCAGCGTTTGCAGCGACCAGTGCGCCAAGAATCAGCGCCAGGCCAGCCAGCTGGCTCGGCTCGAAAGATTCGCCCAGCACGGCCGCCCCGGCTGCGGTGGCCACGACCGGGCTGAGCAGCGACATGAAACTGACGCCGGACGCCGGCAGCTGCCGGATGCCGCGGAACCACAGCCAGTACGCCAGCACCGTTCCCACCAGTGAGAGATAGAGGTAGCCGGCGAGATTCACCGTAGTGAAGTCCGGAAGCACGGGTCCTTCCACCAGCAGCATCACCGGGAGCAGGAACACCCCGCCGGCCACCAGCTGCCATGCCGTTGAGGTCAGCGGTCCGGCCGGCGGCTGCCAGCGTTTAGTGAGAACTATGCCGCCTGCCATCGACGCGGCTCCGCCGAGCGCTGCCAGGACTCCGGCGGTGTCGAGCCTTGCTTCAGCGGTGAGGACGAGCAGCCCCACCCCCGCCATTCCCGCGGCGCCGGCTCCGAGCTTTACCGGCCCCAGGTGCTCGCCGAGCACACGCGAGGCCAGTACAGCCACCAGCAGCGGCTGTACTGCGCCGACCATCGCCGCCACGCCGCCGGGCAGACGGTACGCCGCGATGAACAGCAGGGCGAAGAACGCGCCGAAGTTCAGCAGCCCCAGGACGGCTGACTTCCACCACCAGGAACCTGCGGGCAGCCGCCGGAGCACTGCGAGCAGTACCAGTCCGGCCGGCAGTGACCGCAGGACGGCAGCCAGCAGCGGCCGGTCCGGCGGGAGGAGCTCGGTGGTGACGAGGTAGGTGGTGCCCCAGGCAGCGGGCGCGGCGGCGGTGAGAACCAGAAGACTCAGTTTGCTAAGCACTTAGCCATATTTACCTAAGTGCTTAGCAAAGTCCAGCCTCATCTCGATGACGGAGCCGCCTGAACGGCCTGCGGAGGGCATTTGGGGTTCCGGCGGCCTAAACCGGTCATGCGTCTTCCGCAGGTGCAGCCCGTAGGGGAAGGCTACCTAAGTACCTATTTACGGAGACCCTTCAAGGAGCTGGTTCCCAGTGTTCTTCCCCTCGCCTCGGCCCCGCACGCGAATGGCCGCCGTCCTGGCGGCCGTCTGCGCAGCTAGCCTTGTAGTTATGCCGTCTGCAGCTGCGTCCCCAGGGTCCGGTCACGGGCACGGTTCCAGCCACGGAACCGGACCCGGTTCCGGCGCCAAGCCCGGGCACCCCGGCCACCCCGGGCACCCGGGCAAGCCGGACAAGCCCGGGCACCCGGGCAAGCCGGACAAGCCCGGGCACCCCGGCAAGGGCAACACGGCCAGCATCACGGTGATGGGCACATCGGACCTGCACGGCTACATCGAGAACTGGGACTACTTCCAGAACGCGGAGTACGACGACGCCGCCGGCAACGATGTTGGCCTCGCCAAGATTTCCGGCCTCGTCAACCAGGTCCGTGCCGACCGCGGTGCCGGCAACACGCTGCTGATCGACGCCGGAGACACAATCCAGGGCACCTCGCTCACCGATTACTTCGCCAAGGTCGAGCCCATCACGCAGACGGGCGAAACGCACCCGATGGCCGCCGCCATGAACGCGATGGATTACGACGCCGCTGCCCTGGGCAACCACGAATTCAACTACGGCACGGACCTGCTTGCCCGGTTCGAGGAACAGGTGGACTTCCCGCTGCTCGCTGCCAACGCCGTCGACGAAAACACCGGAAAGCCGGCCTTCACCCCGTATGTCATCAAGACCATCAAGCCGAAGGGCAGCAAGCCGGTCAAGGTGGGTGTTCTGGGTCTGACCAACCCGGGAATCGCCATCTGGGATAAGGGCAACGTGGAAGGCAAGCTGCGCTTCCCCGGGCTGGTGGAAACCGCCGCCGAATACGTGCCGCAGATGAAAGCCGCGGGAGCCGACGTCGTTGTGGTCAGCGCGCACTCCGGCACCTCCGGCACGTCCTCCTACGGCGGCGACCTGCCGCTCGAAAACGCTGCGACGCAGGTCGCCGAGGAGGTCCCGGGAATCGACGCAATCCTGGTGGGCCACGCGCACCAGGAAATCCCCGAACACTTCGTCACCAACAAGGTGACCGGTGAGCAGGTACTGCTGACCGAACCGCTGAACTGGGGCATGCGGCTGTCCGTTATGGACTTTGAACTGACCAAGGTGCGCGGGCAGTGGGACGTGACATCGGCGTCGGCATCCCTGCTCAACGCGAATACCGTTGAGGCGGACCCGGTGGTCTCGGACCTGGTGAGGGACGCGCACCAGCGGGTTATCGACTACGTGAACACCCCTGTGGGCACGGCAACCGAGACCATGCCCGCGGCAGAATCACGGTACCGGGATACGGCTGTGATCGACTTCGTCAACGAGGTGCAGACCCGGGCAGTGGAACGGGCACTGGCCGGTACCCCTGCGGGAGATCTGCCGGTCCTCTCCGTTGCGGCGCCCTTCAGCCGCACCGCGGTGATCCCCGAAGGGCCGGTGACCATCCGCGACCTGGCCGGGCTGTACGTCTTCCCGAACACGCTCTACGCCGTGGACATGACCGGCGCGCAGATCGAGGAGTACCTGGAGTATTCAGCGAAGTACTTCAACCAGACGGCTCCGGGTGCCCCCGTGGATCCGGAAACCCTGACCAACGCTGACGGCACTCCGGACTACAACTACGACACGACATGTTCTCCGGCATCGGCTACGACATCGACATCAGTGCGCCGGTGGGGGAGCGGATCACCAACCTGACGTTCGACGGCGCTCCGCTGGATCCCGAGCAGCACTTCGCCGTTGCGACCAATAACTACCGCCAGTCCGGCGGCGGGAACTTCCCGCACATCGCCACAGCTCCGGTGCTGCTGAACCAGCAGACCGAAATCCGGCAGCTGCTGATCGACTACGTGGTGGCGAACCAGAGCATTGATCCGGCCGTGTTTGCGGAGGAGAACTGGCGGCTGGTCCGGTCCGGGGTGCCGGTCTTCGGGTAAGTCGCTGATCCCGGTTGGCTCTTTGGGAAATCGCTCCGCAGCGCCGCGGAGCGATTTCCCAAACCGCCGGGCTTTGTGAACGGCCGGCTGATCCGTTTTGCCGGCCGCCCTGCCAGGACGGTCCGGGAACCGCCCGATAAACCTTCCTGCCGGTTGGGGACATCCCTGCCATCGCGCCGCGGAGGCATGTCCCCAACCGGCAGGGATGTCCCGAGCTGGAGGGTCTCGGCCCGAGTTCGGTGCCACAAGTGGCAGGGGTGTCCCGAGCTGGATGGGTCTCGGCCCGAGTTCGGTGCCCAAACTGGCGGGGTGTCCCGAACTGGAGTAATTGTGCCCGATGTTGGTGCCCAATCGCCGCAAGTTGGACGGCGAGCGAACGCCCCTTGTCCGACGTCGTCCATCTGCCGTCCCGGCCTGGGGTTGCGCTGTCGGGGATGGTCGAACCGGACGGATCAGACCCTGAATGCAGAGAACACCGAGTACATGTAGTCCGTGCCCTGCTGAAGAGCCGCGGTGAAGATTCGCTCGTCATTGCCGTGCATGCCGATCAGCTGCGCATTGCTCAGGACGTAGGGGTAGACGCCGTAGCCGGGGATCCCGCGGTCCCGCCACGGTGCCAGGCTGGTGCCGGCCTCGAACAGCGCCGGAGTAAAGCGGGCTCCCGGGTAGGTTTCGCGCGATGCCGACTTCAGGGCGCCGAACAGATCGGTATTCACGTCCGCCGGTGGAATGGCCCAGGTCTCGTCCAGTGTTGCCAGATACTCCTCTTCGCTGACTCCCTCCGGTGCGGCGATCCGGACTTCGACGTCACTCCGGGCGAGACGGTCGCGCACCTGGGCCAGGAAATCCCGCGGTTTCTGTCCGCCGGGAATCGCACGGCAGTTAAGCCTCGCTTCGGCTGAGGATGGAATAACGTTTTCCTTGTATCCCGCGTTCTCGATCACGAACGCATGGGTTGTGCGCAGGAGCGCACTGTGCAGTGCCGGGTAGGGCGACTTGGCGATGACCATCCGGGCCCAGCGTTCGAGCATCGGCTGGTTCCGCGCGTCGAGCATCCGCCGCAACGCCTGGGAGAAGTGCCTGTTCCGGGTGGCCTTGGACAAGGCACTGAAGTACTCACGGGTCACATCCGTGAGGTAGACCGGTGCCTTCCAGCCGCCCAGCTTTGCGACGGCCCGGGCCAGAGTGACAATGGCGGCGTCGTCCAGCGGTTTGGAGGAATGAGTTGCCGTGCCCCGGGCGATCAGGTCGATGTTGAAGTAAACCTTGTCCTGCCGCGTCGCGCTGATAAGCATGGGGGTGGTTTCGTCGTCCTGGGCCAGAAACCAGCCGCCCTCCGTCAGGACGGAACCGGCGTCGAGCTTGTCCCAGTAATTGGCTGCGAGCCAGCGGGAACCGAAGGAGCCGGCCTCCTCGTCGCAGTCGGTGAGAACAATGATGTCCCGGTCGAAGCGGGCCCCTTCACTGAGATGTCGGAGCAGGGCCGCGATGGAAGCTGCGTTCGCCCCTTTCATGTCCAGGGCCCCGCGGCCGTAAATTTCGCCGTCGCGCACCTCGCCGCTGAAGGGGTCGGCCGTCCAGTTCTCCAGTTCCACCGGCACGACGTCGGAGTGGCCGAGCAGCAGCAGCGGATCAGCCTGCCCGGTACCTGGAATCCGAGCGATGAGGTGCACGTTGTTGGGCTGCGGGGTGTCGATGATCTCCACCGGCACGCCGGCTCTGGTCCATACCTCCTGCAGCATCTCAGCGTGAGGGCGGGTGTTGGCGCCCGTTCCGAAGTTCTGGGTATCGAAGGACAGCATCCGCTTGAGCAGGTCCAGCGGGTCAGTGTCCGTGCCGGGGATGGCTGGTGCGGTGGGTGCCGGAACGGCCGACGGCGCGGTGAGCAGGCTCAGTCCTGCCAGGCCGGCGGCGGTGGTGCCGGCGACGCCGCCCAGAAAAGTCCTGCGGCGGACTCCGGGTGCCGGCTTGCTGTTTTCGGGTGTGGGGGTGCGCATGGTTGATCCCTCTCGGTGCGTGGCGGCTCGTCCCAGTGAAGGACGCCGCGGTCGCCACGTTCTCAGGGCTCCTAAGCAACTCTCAAGATCTACGGGCCGAATCGAACCAAACTTGGGGCGGGACGGTGTATCCCGTTGACGCTTCAGTCCGTGACGGGCAAACTGCCGCTTCGCCGGCGGCTCCTGGAGGAGGGCGTGCGCGATCTGTGCGCCACGTAGTGCCTGGGTTCCTCCGCTTTGGGTCCTGCCTGCCAGTTCGGGACTTTCCTGCCTGCGCGCCGCGGAGGATTGTCCCCAACTGGCAGGGGTGTCCCGAAGTGGAGGGTCTTGCGTCGGGATGGTGCCCCAAACTGGCGGGGATGTCCCGAAACGGAGGGGAGGCGGTGTGGTCTGGAGGCAGTTCTCTCCGGGCGGGTTTCTGCTGCCACTTCGGACTTCTGCTGCCGCATCTAGCTGGCAGCAGAACCTGGAAGTGGCAGCAGGACGGCAAACCGGCAGCGGCGCCGCGCATCCTCCGTCCGCAACGAAACCTGGACCGGGATCCCACAAGGCCCCGTGAAAACCCCGAAACGTCACAAGCAGGAACGTGCTTGTGACGTGCGTCATGTCTCCAGTACAGTGAATCCGAGCTTGATTCGAATATTGAACTAGTTGTTCAAATATCGAACACCGAAGATCCAGAGAAGTGAGGACACTGTGCAGTTCCACCACCACGGCTACGTATCCGGAGATCCGCGCATTGAGCCGGCCGCCGGCGTCGGCATCAACCGCCCCGAAGAGCTTCCGGAGGAAGTTGACGTCCTGATCGTGGGCTCCGGTCCCGCCGGCATGCTTGCCGCTGCACAGCTGTCCCAGTTCCCGAACATCACCACCCGCATCGTCGAGCGCCGCGAGGGCCGCCTGGTCATCGGCCAGGCTGACGGCATCCAGGCCCGCAGCGTGGAAACCTTCCAGGCGTTCGGCTTTGCCGAGGAAATCACCGCCGAGGCTTACCGCATCACCGAGATGTGCTTCTGGCGCCCGGACCCGGAGAACCCGGAGAACATCGTCCGCTCGGGCCGCGCCCTGGATGACGCGTCCGGCATCAGCGAGTTCCCGCACCTGATTGTCAACCAGGCCCGCGTCCTGGACTACTTCGCCCGGTACATGGCCAACTCCCCGGCCCGCATGAAGCCGGACTACGGCTACGAATTCGTGGACCTGGAGGTCGATGACGACGCCGAGTACCCGGTCACCGTCACCCTGCGCCGCACCGCCGGAGACGACGAAGGCACCGAGCGCACGGTCAAGGCCAAGTACGTGGTGGGCTGCGACGGCGCCCGCAGCAAGGTCCGCCAGTCAATCGGGTCCACCCTGGCCGGCGACGCCGCGAACCACGCCTGGGGTGTCATGGACGTCCTGGCCTCCACCGACTTCCCGGATATCCGCACCAAGTGCGCCATCCAGTCCTCCAACGGCGGCTCGATCCTGCACATCCCGCGCGAAGGCGGCCACCTCTTCCGCATGTACGTGGATCTCGGCGAGGTTCCGGAAGGCGACAACGGCGCCGTCCGCAAAACCAGCATCGATGAAATCATCGCCAAGGCCAACGCGATCCTCCACCCGTACACGCTGGACGTGCGCAACGTTGCCTGGCACAGCGTCTACGAGGTGGGCCACCGCCTCACCGACCGGTTCGACGACGTCAAGCCGGAGGAAGTCGGCACCCGCACCCCGCGCGTCTTCATCACCGGCGATGCCTGCCACACGCACAGCGCCAAGGCCGGCCAGGGCATGAACGTTTCAATGCAGGACGGCTTCAACATCGCCTGGAAGCTCGGCCACGTGCTGGACGGCCGTGCACCGGAGTCCCTGCTCTCCACCTACTCCGCGGAGCGCCAGGTGGTGGCCAAGAACCTCATCGACTTCGACAAGGAATGGTCCACCCTCATGGCCAAGAAGCCGGAGGAATTCGAGAACCCCTCGGATCTGGAGGACTTCTACGTCCGCACCGCCGAGTTCCCGGCCGGATTCATGACCGAATACACCCCGTCCATGCTGATCGGTGAGGCCAAGCACCAGGACCTGGCTACCGGCTTTCCCATCGGCAAGCGCTTCAAGTCCGCTCCGGTGCTGCGGGTCAGCGACACCAACCCGCTGCAGCTGGGCCACCAGGCGAAGGCCGACGGCCGCTGGCGCATCTACGTCTTCGCCGACGCCGCACCCGCCGGCACGCCGCAGTCCGGCGTGACCGCGCTGGCCGACTGGCTGCAGAACGCACCCGAGTCCCCGCTCGCCGCCCAGCCTGCCGACGGCGACGACGACGCCTGGTACGACGTGAAGGTCATCTACCAGCAGGACCACACCGGCATCGACATCAACGCCGTGCCCAAGGTCTTCAAGCCGGAGGTCGGCCCGTTCCGGCTCACCGACCTGAACAAGGTCTACGGCGCCAACCCCGAAGAAGACATCTTCGAGCTCCGCTGCCTGGACCGCTCCGGCGTCGTGGTGGTGGTCCGCCCGGACCAGTACGTCGCCAACGTGCTGCCGCTGACGGCCACGGCCGAGCTGGGCGAGTTCTTCGCGCCGCTGCTCCCGGCCCGCCAGGCGCAGCACTAGTAAAACCAAAGACAGAACGACGGCGGCACCCCCGGTGCCGCCGTCGTTCTGCGTTTAACGCGGAAATTGGCCGGGCGGATTTCCGGCTGAATTCCTCGGAACGGCGTTCGTACTGGCGGGGGCTGTTGGCAGCCGGGATACCCGGGATACGATTCCGGCCACAGTCCGTTGCAACACCTTCCTTTGCAAAGGAGCAAGGTATGAAAGCTGTTCGGGTTCACGCTTACGGGGAAGGTGCCCGGATTGACGAAGTGCCGGAACCCAAAATCACCGGACCCTGGGATGTGCTGGTGCAGGTGGGAGCCGCCGGAGTCTGCCGCACGGACCTGCACGTCCTGGAAGGGCAGTGGGACGCGATCCAGCGGCCGGAACTGCCTTACATTCTGGGCCACGAAAACGCCGGCTGGGTGCTGGAGACCGGATCCGCCGTCACCAACGTCCAGCCCGGTGACACAGTGATTATGCACCCGGTGGTCACCTGCGGGCTCTGCGCCCCGTGCCGGGCGGGACATGACTCGCACTGCGAAGCCTCCACCTTTCCGGGCCTGAATACCGACGGCGGCATGGCCGAACTGCTCAGGACCAGTGCCCGCGCCGTCGTCAAACTGGATCCCTCCGCGGCCCCGGCGGACGTCGCCGCGCTGGCCGACGCCGGACTCACCGCCTACCACGCCGTGCGCCGGGCAGTGCCGCTGCTCCCGCCCGGATCAGAAGCCGTGGTGATCGGCGCCGGCGGTCTGGGGCACATCGGCGTGCAGTCCCTCAAGGCCCTGACCGGAGCGCACATCACCGTGGTGGACACCTCGGATGCCGCCCTGGCGCTGGCCAAGGAACTCGGCGCCGACGCCACCGTGAACCCCAATGACCTGCACCCCGCGGCCCGCGCGGTCGGCGAACCTCCGGCGGACGCCGTCGTGCTGGCAGTCCTGGACATTACCTGCGGGGGAGCGCACGTGGTCTTCGACTTTGTGGGCGAACACGGCACGGAGGTCACCGGCCCGGCGATGCTGCGCAACCGCGGCAGCTACTACGCCATCGGCTACGGCGGAACCCTGGCCCTGCCCACCATTGACCTGATCTCCCGGGAGATCAGCGTGGTGGGGAACCTGGTGGGCACTTACCAGGACCTGGCCGAGCTGATGACGCTGAACTCTCAGGGGGAGATCACCCTGCACACCACCACCTATGACCTCCAGGACGCAGTCCAGGCGCTGCATGACCTGGATGCAGGAAAACTCACCGGCCGGGCCATCCTGGTTCCGGAGCAGAAAGGCTGACAATGACGTTTCCCGCCAAGTACCCCACGCTGAACCAGACCAACCTCACCCCGGAGGCCAGGGCGATCCTGGAACGGATCATCCGCGTTGCGTTTCCGCACCCGAACTTCCCGGACGCGGCGTACGAGCGGATGGCAGACAGGATTGTTGCCGAAGCGGATTCCTCCACCTGGTTCCGGGTAGTGCTGACCCAGGGGCTGATCGCCCTCGGTGCCCAGTCCGAGGAGCCCTTCCTGGAACTCTCCGATGACCGGGCCCTGGCAGTGCTGCGGCGGGTCTCGGACCTGGAGTTCTTCGGGTTCATCCGCCGGACCACCGTGCTGAACCTCTATGACGATCCGGAGGTCTGGGAGGTGCTCGGCTACGAGGGGCCGTCCTTCGACGAGGGCGGCTACCTGCACCGCGGGTTCGATGACCTGGACTGGCTGCCCAACCCGCGGATCGAAGGCGCCGCGGAACAGCTGCAGGACACCGGGCCGCTGCCGTACCTGGTGGGCAAACCCTCGTCCGGGCAGGCGGACGGCACTGCAGCTGCCGGAACCGACACCGCTGCCGGCAGCTTCGACAGCGCACCGGACCGGGATGCCGCGGCAGGTTCCCAGGCCGCCCGCGCCGCCGGACCGGCCCCCGAATCAGGCACCGAAGCCCAGGCGCCGCAGCAGCGCGGAGGAGGAAGTAAATGAGCACGCAGAGTTTCCAGCCTGTAGAGAGCGCTGACCCGCTGGCCCAGTCCGCCCGGTTTGAGCACGACGACGACTCCGTGGTGGTGATCGTCGGTTCCGGTGCCGGCGGGGGCACCCTGGCCCACGAACTCGTGGAAAAGGGTGTGAAGGTGGTCCTCCTGGAAGCAGGGGCGTTCCTGACCAACTCCGACTACGTGAACAACGAGTGGGAAGCGTTCAACCAGATGGCGTGGCTGGATCCGCGCACCACCTCCGGCTCCTGGCGCATCGCCCGGGACTTCCCCAACCTGCCGGCCTGGATCGTCAAGGCAGTGGGCGGAACCACCACCCACTGGTCCGGCGCCACCCCGCGGTTCAAGAAGCACGAATTCACCGCCCGCAGCACCTACGGCAGGATCGACGGCGCCAGCCTCCTGGACTGGCCGCTCACCCTGGAGGAACTGGAACCCTACTACGACCGGGCCGAGCGGAAGATGGGATCCACCCACGTCCACGGGCGGCCGCCGCTGCCGGCCAACAACAACTACAAGGTCTTCGCCAACGGTGCCGAAAAGCTCGGCTACCGGCACTTCGCCACCGGCCCGTACGCGACCAACGCCGAGCCGTACGACGGCCGTCCCGCCTCGGTACAGGACGGGTTCAACTTCCAGGGCGACAAATCCGGAGCAAAATGGTCCATCCTGGTCTCGGAGATTCCCAAGGCCCTCCGCACCGGACTGCTGGACCTGCGCCCCGGCTGCCAGGCCGTGCAGATCACGCACACACCCGCCGGCAAAGTGGACGGGGTTGTTTACGCCGACGCCGACGGTCAGCTGCAGCGGCAGAAGGCACGGGTGGTGGCAGTTGCCGGCAACGCTATCGAGACGCCGCGGCTGCTGCTGCTCTCCGCCTCCCCGCTCTTCCCGGACGGACTGGCCAACTCCTCCGGCGAGGTGGGCCGGAACTACATGCGCCACACCACCGGCTCGGTATACGCCCAGTTCGACTCCCCGGTTCACATGTACCGGGGCGAAACCATGGCCGGGCTGATCGCGGACGAATCCCGGCATGATCCGGACCGGGGATTCGCCGGCGGCTACTACATGGAAACCATCTCCCTGGGACCGGCCTTCCTTGCATCCTTCGTGGACCCCTGGGGACCGGGCTTTGCCGCCATCCTGGACGGCTACCGCCGCACGGCCGGCATGTGGATCGTAGGGGAGGACATGCCGCAGGCCACCAACCGCATCACGCTGAACTCCACCGTCACTGATCCGCTGGGACTTCCCGTACCGAACGTGCATTTCGATGACCACCCCAACGACGTCGCCATGCGCGAACACGGTTACGGCCAGGGCCAGGCACTCTACGAGGCGGTAGGAGCGGTGTCCGCAGTGCGGACTCCGCCGTATCCTTCCACCCACAACCTCGGCACTGCCCGGATGAGCGCCCGGCCGGAGGACGGGGTGTGCAATGCGTTCGGCCAGACCCATGACGTGCCGAACCTCTTCATCTCCGACGGCTCGCAGTTCACCACCGGAGCAGCAGCCAACCCCACCCTGACGATCGTCGCCCTGGCCATCCGGCAGGCAGAACACATCGCAGCGCAGATGGCAGGAGGAACGATCTGAGTCCGCCCGTCACTGACCGTGTTGCCGTGCTGGGCGGCGGCGTCCTGGGCCTGTCCACGGCGGTGGAACTGCTGAGGGGCGGCGCCGAGGTGCTGCTGCTGACGGAGTCCACAGTGGGCAGCGGGGCTTCCGGGCGCTCGCTGTCCTGGCTGAACGCCGGCGGCGCCTATTCGGAACCGTACCTCCGGCTGCGGATGGCCGGAATTGACCGGTACCGCTCGCTGCTGGCCCGCCATCCGGGAGCGGACTGGCTGGCGTTCGACGGCGGTCTCTACTGGGACGACGACCCGTTCACCGTGATCGAGCGGCACAACCGGCAGACCCGTGAAGGGTATGAGGCGCGGATGCTGGAGCGCGACGACGCCGCCTCCGCAGTGCCCGGGATCGACCCGGGGGTGCTTCCGCACCGGGTGCTGGTAAACCCCGGCGAAGGATGGGTGTCGCTGCCGCAGCTGGTCGAGCTGCTCGCGGAGGAATTCATCCTGCGCGGCGGCACCCTCGTGGAGGACGCCGGGCTGTGTTCGGTCCTAACCGGGCCGGACGGACAGGCCTCGGGAGTGCGGACGGCCGGCGGGGAGGAACATGGTGCCGGGACAGTGGTTGTGGCCTGCGGTGCCGGCACGCCTGCCGTTTTGGCGGCTGCCGGGATCGTACTGCCCGATGCGTCCGACCCCGCCATGCTGCTGATCTCCGAACCGCTGGACCACGGGCTGCAGGCCGTGCTGAACACCCCGCGGATTTCGCTACGTCCGCACCCGGGAGGACGGCTGGCCATGGACCACACCTGGTACCTGGACCTGATCCGCCGGCGGGACGACGGCAGCTGGGACGTCCCCGAGAGCGTGCTTCAGGATGTGGCGGCTGAAGCCAGCCGGCTTCTCGCGGGCAACCCGGACGTGCGGGTCCAGTCCTGGCATCCCGGGCTGAAACCCGTGCCCGGCGACGGGGATCCGGTGCTGGGCGAGCTGCGGGCCCTGCCGGGATGCTGGGCCGTGTTTACGCACTCCGGGGCCACCCTGGGCCTGATCGCGGGTGAACTGGTGGGGGATGAAATCCTGACCGGCCGCCGTCATCCGATGCTTGAGCCGTTCCGCCCCGAGCGATTCAACTTTGGCTGGGATTCCTGACGCGGGCCCCGGTGAAGGCCGCCCGGGACGGCCCAGGTTCAGGACAACTCAGGACCCGGCGGCGGACCGGACCGCCTGCTCTCGGGATTCCGTGTCCTGCCCTGCCGCCATTTCGCCGCCGGCGGCCGCAGGCGCCGCCAGCAGCCCGGAGAACGCCAGCTCGGCCGCCCCCACCAGCAGCAGGTCCGCACCCAGCGCTGCCCGGCGAATGTCCACCTTGCGGCCCAGGCCGCCGATGGCCCCCTGTCCCACCGCGTCCTGCAGCCGCTCCGGATCGAAGGAGAACAGCACCCCCAGGAACCCGCCCAGCAGGATGGTGCGCGGATTGAAGATGTTCACAAAGTTCACCAGCGCCTCGGCCAGCAGGTCCAGCTGGCGGGCTGCCACGGCGTCGAACTCCGGGGTCCTGCCCCCGGACATGGCCGCCTCCAGCTCATCAAGATCCGCATGCTCGAGTCCCAGCGGTGCCAGCAGCCCGCCCAGGTTCACCTCGGTTTCCAGGCAGCCGCGGCGGCCGCAGAAGCAGGCCAGCCCGTCGGAACGGACCAGCGTGTGGCCCAGCTCCCCGGCGAACCCGGCTTCTCCGCCCAGCGGCACCCCGCCAACGACGGCGCCTCCACCGATACCGCTGGCACTGCCGTTGAGGTAGACGACGTCCGTCTCACCGACGCCGGCGCCGAAGACGGACTCGGCCAGCGTGCCCAAAGTGGCGTCATTGCCGGCGAACGCAGGCAGGCCAAGTGCCGAGGACAGCGCAGCTGCCAGCGGCTCGTCGGCCCAGCCAAGATGCGGCGCCAGCCGCACGGAACCGTCGGCGCTGTCCACCAGGCCGGGAACGGCCGCACCGACCCCGACAATCCGGTCCATGGTGCCAAGCTCGGCCGCCATCCCTTCCACGACGGCGCGCGTGATGCTCAGCGTCTCCGTCACGCCCGGAACGGAGGCGGCGTCGTAACGGACCCGGCGGTGAACTTTCCCGCCGAGTCCCACCAGACCCACGGTGACGGCGTCGACGTCGGGATGGACCGCCAGCGCCGCCACCCGTTCGTTGGGGTGGACCAGCGGGCTGGGCCGTCCGGCGCGGCCGGCAGCGGCCGGCTCGGTCTCGTACGCCAGTCCCAGCCGGGACAGTTCAGCGGCGAGGGCTCCAACGGTTGACCGGTTGAAGCCAGTGAGCCGGGTGAGCTCCGCACGGGAGAGCGCTCCGCGGCGGTGCAGCAGGGTCAGCACCCGGGAGAGGTTCTGTACGCGGATGCTCTCGGAGGCCGGTTTGCTCGGCATGCTGGGTCCTTTGCGGAGAAGACAGATCGCTTGATTGTTGCACGGAACACCATTTAGGACAGTACGTTTCGGCAGGAAAAGCGCTCCGACAACCCATTGACAGGTATCCGGACGGTGCATATGTTGTTGTCCACAACTAATTCCGTGGATCCAACCTTTTGGAGCAGAGCACCATGACAAAGACGCCAACACCTGCCGACCGCTTCACCTTTGGACTCTGGACTGTGGGGTGGACGGGCAATGACCCGTTCGGCACTGCGACCCGTGCCGATCTGGACCCCGTGGAGGCCGTCCACAAGCTCGCGGACCTGGGTGCCTACGGCGTCACGTTCCACGACGATGATCTGGTGCCGTTCGGGTCCTCCTCCCAGGAACGGGAGCTCATCCTCAAGCGCTTCCGTGCAGCCCTGGCGGAGACCGGCCTGCAGGTGCCCATGGTCACCACCAACCTGTTCAGCCACCCGGTCTTTAAGGACGGAGGATTCTCCTCCAATGACCGCTCGGTACGCCGCTTCGCCCTGCGCAAGGTGCTGCGCAACCTGGACCTCGCCGCCGAACTCGGCGCGAAGACCTTCGTCATGTGGGGCGGGCGCGAAGGCGCCGAATATGACGGCTCCAAGGACCTCTCCGCAGCGCTGGACCGGATGCGTGAGGGTGTGGACACCGCCGCCGGTTACATCAAGGAACAGGGCTACGACCTCCGCCTGGCCCTGGAGCCCAAGCCCAACGAGCCGCGCGGCGACATCCTGCTGCCCACCGTCGGCCACGCCCTGGCCTTCATCGCCCAGCTGGAGCACCAGGACATTGTGGGCCTGAACCCGGAGACCGGGCACGAGCAGATGGCCGGGCTGAACTACACCCACGGCATCGCCCAGGCCCTCTGGGCGGGCAAGCTCTTCCACATTGACCTCAACGGGCAGAAGTCCATCAAGTATGACCAGGACCTCGTGTTCGGCCACGGAGACCTGACCAGCGCTTTCTTCACCGTGGACCTGCTGGAGAACGGTTTCCCGAACGGCGGGCCGGTGTACGACGGTCCGCGCCACTTCGACTACAAGCCCTCCCGGACCGACGGCTACGACGGCGTGTGGGAATCAGCAGCCGCCAACATGTCCATGTACCTGCTGCTCAAGGAACGTGCGCAGTCCTTCCGCGCGGACCCGGAGGTGCAGGAGGCCCTCGCCGCATCCGGCGTCGGCGAACTGGCCGAACCCACCCTCGCGGCGGGGGAGAGCACCGCGGATCTGCTTGCGGATACTGCGTCCTTCGAAGAGTTCGACGCCGATGCCGCCGCCCGGCGGTCCTTCGGCTTCATCCGGCTCAACCAGCTGGCCCTGGAGCACCTGCTCGGCGCCCGCTAGGGCGTTTGCTAGCATTCCAGGTTCCGGGCGCTGACGCCCCATCCGCTGCTGAAAGGTCCGATATGCCGCTTGTCGCAGGAGTGGACAGCTCCACGCAGTCCTGCAAGGTCGTGATCCGCGACGCCGAAACCGGAGCGCTGCAGCGGCAGGGAACTGCCCGCCATGCGCCCGGAACGGAGGTGGATCCCGAAACCTGGTGGACTGCGCTGCTCGAAGCTGCCGCTGCGGCCGGCGGTCTGGAGGACGTGGCCGCCGTGGCCGTGTCCGGTCAGCAGCACGGCATGGTCTGCCTGGACGCCGACGGCGCCGTGGTGCGGGACGCGCTGCTCTGGAATGACACGCGCTCCGCCGGTGCAGCCCGGGAGCTGATCGAGGAGGCCGGGCCCGACGGCGCGGCCTACTGGGCGGAGACCACAGGCACCGTGCCGGTGGCCTCCATTACAGCTGCCAAACTGAAGTGGCTGGCCGAGAACGAGCCCGAGAACGCCGCCCGGACCGCCGCCGTGTGCCTGCCGCATGACTGGCTGTCCTGGCGGCTGGCCGGGCACGGCCCGGGAAGCGGCGGACTGGCGGCCCTGCGCACGGACCGTTCCGATGCTTCCGGTACCGGCTACTGGTCCCCGGCCAGCGGCCAGTACCTGCCCGAAGTCCTCGAACAGACGCTCGGGCATGTGCCGGCGCTTCCGGTGGTCCTCGGCCCGCTGGAACCGGGGCTGCAGACGGCCGCCGGGACCGTCATTGGACCAGGAACGGGGGACAACGCCGGCGCCGCGCTCGGCGTCGGCGCCACGGTGGGCGATGTGGTGGTGTCCGTGGGAACCTCCGGCACGGTCTTCGCCGTGACCGAGGATCCCACCGCTGATGTAACCGGGCTCGTGGCCGGGTTCGCGGACGCCACCGGCAACTTCCTTCCGCTGGCTGCAACGCTGAATGCGTCCCGGGTGCTGGACGCCACCGCGGGCGTGCTCGGCGTCGGGCTTCCGGAGCTCACCGAACTGGCGCTAAGAGCGGAACCGGGGGCGGGAGGCCTGTCCCTGGTTCCCTACTTCGAGGGCGAACGCACGCCCAACCTGCCCGAGGCGCAGGCCAGCCTGCACGGAATGACCCTGGCCAACTACACCCCGGTGAACCTGGCCCGGGCAGCCTTCGAGGGCGTGGCCTGCTCCCTCGCCGATGCCTTCCGTGCCGTAACCGGACTGGGGATCGAGGCGCGGCGGGTCATCCTGGTGGGCGGCGGCGCCCGCTCGGCAGCCATGCAGCAGACACTCTCCTCCGTGCTGGGCATGCCGGTGGACGTTCCGGAACCGGGGGAGTATGTGGCCGACGGCGCTGCCCGCCAGGCCGCCGCAGTTCTTACCGGGGCCTGGCCGGAATGGAAGACCCAGGACTCCCTGACAGTTTCCGCGCCGCCGGCACCGGAAGTGCTCGAACGCTACCAGGCTGCTGCGCAGCGCGCCTACGGTTCCACCAGCTGACCTGCAGGTAAGCATTCTTGCGCGCCACGGCACGCCTGTTTGCCATGTGTAAAAACCAATGGGTACTGTGACGGGCGTAACACCGGCATCCGGCGCACTGGCGCGCCGCAGAATATGGACGGAATAAAGCAATGAAAGCTCTCTGCAGTGAAGCGCTGCAGCCGGATGGAACCGTCCGCTGTCCGTATCGCCATCCCGGCAGGTCCGTTGCGGGCACCCGGGCATGAGCGCTCTCAAGTCTGCAGCTGCACCCGAACAGGGACTGAAGAAGACCCCTCCGCAGCGGGTAACTGACCGCGGCAGCCTCAGTGCTCTCTGGTACCTCGTGCCCGCGCTGGCGGTCTTCGCCCTGTTCCTTTTCTATCCGCTGGGACGGTCCGTCTTCCTGTCCTTCCAGGGCAGCGACCTCTTTGGCCGGCCCTCCGGATTTGTGGGATTCGACCAGTACACCCGCATGTTTACGGACAGCGGTTTCTGGACCGTCATGGGTGTAACCTTCGGGTTCACGGTGCTGACCGTGATTCCCTCCATCGGCATTGCACTGGCACTGGCGCTGCTGCTGCACCAGAAGATCCGGGGCATCCGGTTCTTCCGGACGGCTTTCGCGCTGCCCTTCGCGTACTCCGTGGCTACGGCCTCGGTCATCTTCGGGGTCATGTTCAACCAGGCCACCGGCGTGCTGAACGGCATGCTCGGTTTCTTCGGGTTCGAGAGGGTCGGATGGCTGACGGATCCGGCCTGGGCCCTGGTGTCCGTCTCCCTTGCGACCGTATGGATGCAGCTTGGCTACAACCTGCTGGTGCTTTCCGCCGGACTCGGAGCCGTCTCTGAAGACGTGGTGGAGGCAGCGCGGCTGGACGGCGCGCACGGCTGGCGAATGCAGCGGTCCATCATCATGCCGCTGCTCACTCCGCAGATGTTCTTCCTGCTGGTCACCGGAACCATCCACGCGCTGCAAAGCTTCGGTCAGATCCACATCCTCACCAAGGGCGGCCCGCAGGACAGCACTACAACGCTCGTGTACTCCATCTACGAGCAGGCTTTCGCCAACAACAACTCAAACTTCGGCTACGCCTCCGCGCAGGCCGTGGTGCTCCTGATCATCGTGGTAGTGGTGTCCGCCATCCAATTCGGTGTCCTCGAACGGAAGGTCTTCTACCGGTGAGCCGCACAGCAGCCCCCGCACCTGCGACGCCGCAGGCGGCTCCGCGAAGCACCCGTGCGCTGAAGAACCGCCAGCGACGCCCCCTGACACCCGGACGGGTCCTGACCTACGCCGCGCTGAGCGTCGGCGCCGTCATCGTCCTGTTCCCCGTCTATTTCGGTTTCGTCGGCTCCTTCATGGGCCCGGCAGACATCAACGCCTACCCGGCGTCGCTGTGGCCGTTCAACGGATTCCGGGTGGAAAACTTCGCCGGTGCGCTGAACTCGATCCCGCTCGGCCGGCAGTACGTGAACTCCGTTGTCATGGCAGGCCTGATCACGCTTGGCCAGCTGGTGACCTCCCTGCTGGCGGCCTACGCGCTGGTCTTCCTGAAGGTACGGGGCCGGGCCTTCTGGTTCGCATTGTTCCTGTGCAGCATGATGGTGCCGGCCGAAGCCATCATCATCCCGAACTACCTGACCATGTCCTCCGCCGGACTGATCAACACGATTCCGGCGCTAACGCTGCCCTTCCTGGCTCACGGATTCGGTATCTTCCTGCTCCGGCAGGCCTTCCTGTCCTTCCCCACGGAACTCTGGGAAGCGGCCAAGATCGACGGCGCCGGACACTTCCGGTTCCTGATTTCGGTCCTGGTTCCGCTGTCCAAGCCCACTTTGGCGGCACTGGGCATCTGGGCCTTCCTCTCGGCCTGGAACATGTATTTCTGGCCGCTGCTGGTCACCCAGACCCCTCAGATGCAGACCATCCAGATTGGCATCACCCAGCTGCGCTCCGCGGACAACTTCAACGCCGGGCTGGTACTGGCCGGAACTGTCCTCGCCATCATCCCCACCCTGCTGCTGGTCATCTTCGGCCAGCGCTTCATCGTCCGCGGCCTGACCGCGGGTTCCATCAAGTAAACGCACCCAGGCCAAGCACCACGGCTATCCGGAGCTCCGGCTCCGGCCAATCCTGAAGGGATATCCATTGCGAACTACAACCAGAGGACGCCGGCTGCCAATGATGGCCGCCGGTGCCGCGGGGCTTGCCCTGGTACTGTCCGCCTGCGGCGGAGGCAGCAGCACGGGCGGGGCCGGCGAAGCGCCCGCCGCCGATGCACTTGAGTCAGCCGACGGCGTCACCACCGTCAATTTCTGGCACTCGATGGACGGCACCAACGGGGAGACCCTGGGCAAGCTCATTGACGAATTCAACGCTGCCAATGAAGGCAAGATTGAGGTCAAGGGCGTTTACCAGGGGGACTACGACTCCACCATCACCAAGTACAAGGCTGCGGTCCAGTCCAACAGCACACCCAGCATGGTGCAGATCTACGACATCGGCACCCAGTTCATGATTGACTCCGGCGCGGTGCTGCCCACGCAGGCCTTCATTGACCGGGACGAATACGACGTCTCGGACCTGCAGCCCAACATCGCCGGTTACTACACCATCGACGAGGACCTTTGGTCCATGCCGTTCAACACCTCCATGCCCGTCCTGTACTACAACAAGACCCTCTTCGAAGCAGCCGGGCTGGACCCGGAAACCGCGCCCGAAACCCTGGACGAGGTTGGCGAAGCAGCCACCGCGCTGTCCAAGAAGAACGGCGGCCCTGCGGAGTTCGGGTTCAACGCGGCCATCTACGGCTGGCTCCTGGAACAGGAAATCGCTGCCAACGGCGCGCTCTACTGCAGCCCGGACAACGGCCGCTCAGGAGAACGTGCCTCGGATTACAGCTTCAACAATGACACCGCCGTCGAGTTCGTGGACTGGTGGAAGGGCCTCGTAGCGGACGGGATTGCCGGCAACACCGGCCGCGCCACCGCGGACGCACAGAACGCGTTCAAGAGCGGCACCATCGGCATGACCCTCGAATCCACCGGAGCCCTGGGCGGCATGCAGAAGGCAGCCGAGGAGCAGGGCTTCGAACTGGGAGTGGGCTTCTACCCGAAGATCGAGCAGAACGAGTCCGGTCCCATCATCGGCGGCGCCTCGCTCTGGATCTCCGGTGAGGGCCACTCCGACGCGGAGAAGGAAGCCACCTGGCAGTTCATGCAGTTCCTCGCCGAGCCCGCCACCCAGGCCACCTGGCACACCGGCACCGGCTACTTCCCCATCTCCAAGGCTGCACTGGACGAGCCCGAGGACATCGCCTGGCGCGAGCAGTACCCGCAGTTCGACGTCGCCGTGCAGCAGCTCGAAGCAACCGAACTGACCGCCGCCACCCAGGGCTGCGCTGCCGGTTCCATGCCGCAGGCACGCAAGGCCGCCGAAGACGCGCTCGAAGGTGCGCTGCTGGGCGGAGACAGCAAGACGGAGCTGACCAAGTCCGTTGACGCGCTCAAGACTGAAATCGAGAACTACAACAACTCAGTTCAGTAGCAATTCAGTTCAGTAGCCCTGTCACCCCTCACCGAGATCACAGAAACTGCCCGTATGAGCGGGCAGTTTCTGTTATCTCGATGCGCCGGTTCCGCCTTCTCTCAGGGAAGCGGGACCGGCGCTTTTGCGCATGCCGGGGTAGTCTCCCGGCATGGGCACGAACTACGTCATCCGCCGGGAAACACCAGAAGACTATGCCGCGGTGGAGAATCTGACCCGTGAAGCGTTCTGGAACGTGTACCGGCCGGGCGCGGTGGAGCACTTTTTGCTGCACCGCTACCGCGCACTGCCGGATTTCGTGCCGGAACTGAGCCTGGTCCTGGAATTGGACGGTCGGACTGCCGGACACATCATGCACAGCCGTGCCGAACTGCGCCGGGAGGACGGAGCTGCGCTGCCCATCCTGGTGCTCGGGCCGGTCTCCGTGCTGCCCGAGTACCAGAAACGCGGCTACGGAGCAGCGCTGATCCGGCACACCCTGGCCGAAGCCGCGGAAACCGGCTTCGGCGCCGTCGTTCTTACCGGAAGTCCGGATTACTACCGCCGGTTCGGGTTTGCGGAGGCCAAGTCTCTGGGTACCTATTACGACGGCGTTCCCCGGGACGAGCCCACACCCTACCTGCAGGCGCTCGAACTGCAGGAGGGCTACCTTGCCGGCGGTCCCTGGATTTACCGTGATCCGCCCGGCTATGCCGTGAGCGACGAGGACGTCGACGCGTTCGACGCCCGCTTCCCGCCGAAGGAAAAGCTGAAGCGGCCTGGCCAGCTCTGGTAGTAAACGCCCCCGCGGAAGCGGTTGACCACGCAGAAACCCATATGTGAAGGTTGCTTACTATCTGCTCGCCGACGAGGAGGACCAGTGGAAGCAATGGTGTACCGCGGCCCGTACAAGGTTCGGGTCGAAGAAAAGGACATGCCGCGCATTGAGCATCCCAATGACGCAATCATCCGGGTTACCCTCGCTGCGATCTGCGGCTCCGATCTGCACCTTTACCACGGGCTCATGCCGGACACCCGGGTCGGCACCACCTTTGGGCACGAGTTCATTGGCGTGGTCGAGGAAGTGGGGTCCTCCGTCCAGAACCTCAAGCCGGGTGACCGGGTGATGGTCCCGGCCAACATCTACTGTGGCTCATGCTGGTTTTGCGTCCGCGGGCTGTATTCGAACTGCCACAACGTGAATCCCAATGCCACCGCAGTCGGTGCCCTGTACGGCTACTCCCACACCACCGGCGGGTACGACGGCGGCCAGGCGGAGTATGTGCGGGTGCCGTTCGCCGACGTCGGGCCCTCGATCATCCCGGACTGGATGTCGGAGGAAGACGCGCTGATGTGCACCGATGCCCTGGCCACGGGCTATTTCGGGGCGCAGCTGGGCGATATCCGGGAACGCGACACGGTAGTGGTGTTCGGCGCGGGACCCGTTGGGTTGTACGCCGCCAAGTCGGCGTGGCTGATGGGGGCAGGGCGCGTGCTGGTGACGACCATCTGGACTACCGGCTTGAGAAGGCGCGGGACTTTGCCCACGCCGAGACCTACAACTTCACGCAGTACGAGGACATTGTGGTCCAGATGAAGAAGGACACCGGCTACCTTGGCGCGGACGTGGCGATCGATGCCGTGGGTGCCGAAGCGGACGGGAACTTCCTGCAGCACGTCGCCGGCACCAAGCTCAAGCTCCAGGGCGGTTCCGCCGTGGCACTGAACTGGGCCATCGATTCGGTCCGCAAGGGCGGCACCGTCTCCGTCATGGGTGCATATGGCCCTATATTCAATGCGGTGAAATTTGGTGACGCCCTGAACAAGGGCCTGACGCTGAACATGAACCAGTGCCCCATGAAGCGGCAGTGGCCGCGGCTGTTCGAACACATCCGCAACGGCTACCTCACGCCGAGCGACATCATTACCCACCGCATTCCGCTTGAGCATATTGCCGAGGGATACCACATCTTTTCCTCGAAGCTCGATGACTGCATTAAGCCCGTCATTGTTCCCAGCGCATCCTGAACCCGCAAAGGAGCCCCCCATGGCCTACACCGCCCGGAACCCCGTTACCGTCCCCACCGCCGAGGAACTGCGGGCACGCATCCCGGGATGGGGTGCGGACCTGAACCCGCTCGACCGGCCGTCCGTTCCCAAGCTGCAGTTCGATCCGGGGCGCACCGGCGCGCACTGGGACTTCCCCGAGCAGCAGGACGAAACCTATCCCCGGGAGCGGTCGATCGAGCATGAGCGGCTGACCCCGGTCTTCGGCACCGCCGTCCCGCTCAAGGGAGTCTCCGGCGTAATGCGCCGCTACGCCTACCGCCGCTACAGCGAGGCCCGCGCCGCGCACTGGCTGATCCTGCTCGCTGCGGACCGGGTGGACGCTTTCGGGGCTCATATGAAGTCTCTGGCAACGCTGCGCCCGGATAACCCGATCACCGAAACCGGGGTCCTCAGTGAATTCCGCCGCGGCGGATTCTCCTCACGGCCGGGCAGGGGCAGGGCGGACGTGAATCACGCCTGGATCGACCCCGTTGTTGTGGGTGCACCCTGGGTCATTGCCGGGGGAGCGGCTTTCGCCGGCGTGCGGGCTTGGAGAAGGATGCACCGCTAGACGGGCTCAAGAATCCTTGACTCATTCGTCAAGAATTACGTAATTCTTGACGAATGAGTTCGCACGATGAGCGCCTGCAGGCACTCGAGCAGCGGGTTAGCGCCCTTGAGGAACAGCTTTCGGCAGAGCCAGCCGAAAGCCGCCCGGAACCAGCTGACATCTTCTGGGCGCTGAACGGCATCCGGGACCGTTACCCGGATCCGGGCGCAGTCCTGTTCGCCGGAACTGCCAGCACGCCTGCCGGTGAACGGTATGAGTACCAGTACGGGCTCGAAACAGCGCATCTGCTCGACGTCGACTGGGCCCCGTTTGCCGAGTCCCTCGCCGCCCTGGGCAACCCGGTGCGGCTCGCGATCCTGCGCGCCGTCCTGGGCGGAACCGAAACGGTGGCGGGTCTGGCCGAAGAACTGGGTGCCGGCACCGCCGGGCAGATTTATCACCACGTGAACCAGCTCAGTGCCCAGGGCTGGCTCGCAGCCCATGCCCGGTCCCGGTACCGGGTGCCCGCGCCCCGGGTCATTCCGCTGCTGGCCATCCTTACCGCCGCCGCAGGAGGAAGCTGATGCCCGACGCCGTAACCCGCACCCGAAGACTGACACGACGGATGATGGCAGGAGGTGCCGCCGCCGTCGGCGTCCTGGTCTTTGGCCTGGCTGCAGCACCGTGGCCGCCCAAGCTCTCCGGCAGCGTCACCGGAGATGCTGCCCTGGCCGAGCGGGTGCGCACGCTGCTCACTGCGCCGGCGGATCAGGTCAGCGTGGCGTACATCGATGGGGAAGACGTCCGCTACGCCGGCTTCGGAGCCGACGAGCATACCGAATTCGAGATCGGTTCCGTCAGCAAGACCTTCACTGCCTCACTGCTGGCTGAGGCCGTGGACCGCGGTGAGGTCACGCTGGAAACCACCGTGGCGGACATCCTGGGGACCGATCTGCGGGATCCCGACGCCGAGATCGCCACTGTGACCCTGGCCGAGCTGGCGAGCCACCGTTCCGGCCTGCCGCGGCTGGCAACGGGACTCGATGCCCTGCCCTCCCTCCTGGCCGGACAGCTGCTGAACCGGGATCCATATACCGCCTCACCGGAACAGGTACTGGAGCAGGCCCAAGCCTCTCGCCTGGACGGCCGCGGAACCGCCACCTACTCGAATCTGGGCTACGCCTTCCTCGGCCAGCTGCTGGCCAGGGCTGCCGGCGCCAGCTGGGAAGAACTCCTGGCCGAGCGGGTGCTGACCCCGCTGGCCCTGGGGGAAACCTCCGCGCCGGTCACTGCAGAGAACCTGCCCGACGCCGCTCCCACCGGGCGAAGCACCGCCGGCCGTCCGGAACGGGCCTGGACGGCGAACGGCACGGCGCCGGCAGGCGGAATTCGGTCCACCGCCGCTGACCTGGTGAGCTACGCACGGGCGCAGCTGGCCGGAACTGCCCCGGGCGCCGCGGCGCTGGAACCGCAGTGGGACGACGGAAGCGGCGGCAGGTACGGACTGGCCTGGATCAGCGAAGAACATGGGGGCCGGGAGATCACCTGGCACAACGGACAGACCGGCGGGTTCTGGTCCATGGTGGCGCTTGACCGGGAGTCCGGCAGAGCCGTCGTGATGCTCTCCAACGTCTCAGCCGGACACGAAGAAGCAGTGTTTGAGCTCCTCACGGCGGGTGCCACATGATGGCCGAAGCGATCGCGTGGGTGATCCCGGTGGGCCTGGTGGCCTACTGTGGCTGGGCAGCCTACTCAGCCTGGACGCCGTCGTTGCCGGAGAAATCCCGCAGTGCCTATCTCGCAGCCCTCCTGGAGGTCGGCTTCGTGGTGGTGGTTTGCCGGCTGATGATTGAATTCTCGCCCGTGACGGTCTGGTTGTGGGTACTTTCCGTTGCCGCGCTGGGGATTGCCGCCGCCGGTCTGGTTATCCGCTGGCCGGAACTGCCCGGACGGCGTGTCCAGCCGGAGTCCGGAACACCGGCGAACGTCCGTGTGGGCAAAACCAGGGGACCGGGTCCGGCGACGGTCACCGGCTATGCGGTTGTCCTGGCTGCCGCCGTGGCAGCGTCCGTGGTGATCGGCTGAGCCTGGAAGACCGTTGCTCAGTCTGCCGGAATAGCGCTCCCGGAGGATGAGCCGCTGGCCAGAACCCGGCGCAGGAACGCCACGGCGGCCACGTCGTCCTCGATCCCGCCGGCCTCGTGCCCGTTGAAGGGCCAGACCTGCAGTTCCTTGGGCCCGGAATAGTTGTTGTACGCCGCATAGACGGTGGACGGCGGCGTGATCTCATCCATCAGGCCCACCGCAAACAGGGCCGGAACCTTGGCCCGCTTGGCGAAGTTGATCGAATCGAAGTGCTGCAGTGTCTGGTGCACCTGCTGCACCCGGGTGCGGTGGATCGCCAGATAATCCACCAGCTCCCGGAACGGGTAGGCATCCGTGACCTGCAGTGCCCGGGGGATGTCGGACAGGAAGGGCACCTTCGCCACGATGGCTGCCAGTTCCGGTGCCAGCGCTGCCGCGGCTACTGTCAGCGCGCCGCCCTGGCTCATCCCCACAGCAGCGCAGCGGGCGGGATCCACCTTGTCCAGGGACCGCAGGGCCTGGACGGCCCGGACCGCGTCCGTGGTCAACCGCCGGTAATAGTACGTCTGGGGATCGGTGACGCCGCGGGTCATCACGCCCTGCCCCTGGGGCCCGGCACTGCCGGCGGCATCCGGGGTGACGCCGGTGCTCCAGCCTGCGCCCTGCCCGCGGGTGTCCATCTCCAGGTGCGCGAAGCCGCAGGACGCCCAGAAGAGGTTTTCGTGCGCGTCGCCACGGCCTCCGCCGTAGCCCACAAACTGGACGACGCCGGGAAGCGGGCCGGATGCGCCGGCCGGCACCCGCAGCCAGGCGCGGATCGGTTCGCCGGCATAGCCGTTGAAGGTCACGTCCCAAATGTCCATCGTGGACAGCACGGTCTCGACCGGTTCCAGCCTGACGTCCAGCGGATGGGCCTGGGCCTCCGCCAGGGTATGCGCCCAGAAAGCGTCAAAGTCCTCCGGGTCCTGCTGGCTGCCCAGATAGGTGGCCAGCTGGTCAGCGGGCAGATCCGTATACACGTAAATTCCTCCTAGTGCTGATGCTGCGGGATGGGGAGCAGCCCAAGAACACCCGGCTGGACCTGTCCACGTCCCTGGTGATCGGGCAGAGCACTGCTGCTCCGCCGTCCGGGGCCAGCTGAGCGGCCGGGTGGCTATGCCTGGTCGGGCAAGCCGGCGCCGTCGGGCTGGGAAACTGTGCCAAGCCGGCGTCCACCGCGGCGGTAAGCCGGCGTCGTCGCAAGAACTACGTTGATGAGCACGGCGCAGCCGATGATCACCCCGGCCATGGAAAGCGCTGTGCCGCCGAAGACACCCACCAGCGGGCTGATGACCCCGGCCAGTCCCACCTGCAGGCAGCCGAGCAGGGCGGCGGCTGTGCCGGCCATGTGTCCGTAGCCGTCCAGCGCCAGGGAAGTGGCGTTGGAGAAGATGAACCCGAGCATGCCGAGGGTGACCCAGAGCCCGGCTACCAGGCCCACCACGCCGCCGAAGCCGGTGGCAATGATCACCGGCAGGATTACGGCCAGCAGGAGCAGCACCGGAGCCGCAATACGGAGGATCCCGGCTGACGGGAACCGGTTCAGCAGGGATGCATTGACCTGCGAGGAGACCACCATGGCGACGCCGTTGATGGCGAAGACCAGCGCGAAGGTTGCGGGGGAGAGGCCGTACTCTTCCTGCATCACGAACGGTGAACCCACCACGTAGCTCATGATGATGCCCATGGACAGGCCCGGGATGACGGCGAATGCCAGGAAGCGGCGGTCGCGCAGCAGGATCCGGTAGCCGCCCGGTTTCCCGGATTTCGGAGTGCCCTTCTTTGCCTTGGCCAGGCGGCGTTCGGGAGGAAGCGTTTCGGGCATCCATCGCCAGACGATGACCACCAGGATCACCCCGATCAGCGCCAGCGCGTAGAACACTGCCCGCCAGGCCCAGATTCCGGCAACGGCCTGGCCCAGGGTGGGGGCCAGCAGCGGCGCAAGGCCGATCATCAGCATCAGCCGGGACAGCAGGCGCGCGGCATCGGATCCGGTGAACCGGTCCCGGATCACGGCAATGGCCACCACGGAGGCGGCCGCGTTGAAGAAGCCCTGCATGACGCGCAGGCCGATCAGCAGGCCGATGTTCGGCGCGATCGCACATAGCAGTGACGTCACCACATGCATCGAGATGCCGATGAGCAGGGGCAGCCTGCGGCCGAACCGGTCGGAGAGCGGGCCGATGACCAGCTGGCCGACGGCGGTGCCCAGCAGGGTGCCGGAGAGCGTGAACTGGGCGGCCGTCGTCGTGGTGGCCAGGTCTGAGGCAACCTCGGGAAGCGCCGGCAGGTACATGTCAGTAGTCACTGCCGGCAGCGCCGCGAGGGCACCGAGCATCAGGATGTATTTAAGGTTCCGGGAGCGGGAAGAGGTGCGTGCGGGGGAAGTTTTGGACACCGGGGAGGAGCTCCTAAGCAGGAAGATGAAGACCGTCGGCCTCGGCCAGTATAGTCCCCGCCGAGAGGCCAGTTACGGCTCCTTTGAGCGTTGAAACGAG
>JBELYP010000003.1:0-81110 GCA_040273995.1 Arthrobacter sp. | reverse complement strand
AGTGAAGGCCGTCTCCGACGTCATCACCGTTATCCGCCGCGGCAAAGTGGTCGGTGATGCCCCGCCAAGCGCCTCCACCACCGAACTCGCCTCCATGATGGTGGGCCGTTCGGTGAGCCTGAACCTGCAGAAGGAGCCGGCCAAGCTTGGTGAGGCAACGTTCCAGGTCCGTGACCTGGTGGTTCTCTCAGACACCGGACAGGCAGTGGTGGACCACCTCAGCTTCGAGATTGCCCAGGGTGAGATTCTCGCCGTCGCCGGTGTCCAGGGCAACGGGCAGACTGAACTCACCGAAGCCATCATGGGCCTGCAGGAGCACGTGACGGGGTCAATCAAGCTCAAGGGCGAGGAACTCGTGGGCAAGAGCGTTGCCCAGATCATCGATTCAGGTGTGGGCTTTGTGCCCGAGGACCGCAGCGTGGACGGCCTCGTAGGAACGTTCACCGTCGCCGAGAACCTGGTCCTGAACCGCTACAACAAGGCACCGTTCGCCAAGGGCCTGTCCATGCGTCCGGCAACCGTGGCAAAGAACGCGGCGGAAAAGATCGAGGAATTCGACATCCGTACGCAGTCCGCCGAAGCCGCAGCGGGCACCCTGTCCGGCGGCAACCAGCAGAAGGTAGTCATGGCCCGGGAACTGTCCCGGCCGCTGTCCCTGTTCATTGCCTCCCAGCCCACCCGCGGCGTCGACGTCGGGTCCATTGAGTTCCTGCACAAGCGCATCGTTGCCGAGCGCGACGGCGGAACACCGGTGATGATCGTTTCAACCGAACTGGACGAAGTCCTGGAACTGGCTGACCGGATCGCTGTCCTTTACAGCGGGCGGCTCATGGGCATTGTTCCGGGCAACACGTCCCGCGACGTGCTGGGCCTGATGATGGCCGGCATGGGCGCCGAAGATGCACTTTCGCACCAGAGCGAGACCGAGGGAGGGGCCCAGTGAGCCCGGAGGAAGCAAACAAGCAGCCGGGCGACTCCGCCCCCCGCCTGGAGGAAGCTGCCGCGGATGAGACGCGGCTGCTGAACGCTGCTGAAACCGCCGACGGCGCGCTCCCGCCGCCGGCGGTGCCCGTACCCGAATCCGAGCTGCACCCGGGTGCCGGCAACGAGTCCCTGCTGCGCCGCATCGTCACAGGCAACGCCCTGGTTTCGGTGCTTTCGGTGCTGATGGCACTTGTGGTCGGCGGTCTGCTCATCGCGCTGACTGACGAGGAAGTTGCCGAATCTGCGGGCTACTTCTTCAGCCGTCCCGGTGACATGCTGGGTGCCGCGTGGTCCGCGGCGTCGGGAGCGTATGCCGCCCTCTTCCAGGGGTCGATCTTCAACTTCGAGGCCGACACGTTCTCCCGCATGATCTACCCGCTGACGCAGACACTGACAGTGGCAACACCGCTGATCTGTGCCGGCCTCGGCGTCGCCCTCGCCTTCCGCGCGGGTCTGTTCAATATCGGTGCGCAGGGCCAGATCCTGATTGGCGCCACCCTGGCAGCCTGGGTTGGCTTCAGCTGGCACCTGCCGGTTGGCCTGCACCTGCTCATCGTGATCCTTGCCGGCGCCGTGGGCGGCGCGCTCTGGGGCGGCATCGCCGGCCTGCTCAAGGCCCGGACCGGTGCGCATGAAGTGATCGTGACGATCATGCTGAACTACATTGCCATCCAGCTGGTGCTCTTCCTGCTCACCACGCCCGGTTTCCAGCGTCCCGGCTCCACCAACCCAATCAGCCCGCAGCTGGATGAGACGGCCATGTTCCCTCCGCTGTTCGGCTCCGGATTCCGCCTGCACTGGGGCTTCATCATGGCCATCGCCGCCACGGTGTTTATCTGGTGGCTGCTGAACCGGTCCACTGTCGGTTTTGAGCTCCGCGCAGTCGGCGCCAACCCCGCAGCCGCCCGCAACGCCGGCATCAACACCACCAAGGGCTATGTCGTGGTCATGCTGATCGCCGGTGCCCTGGCGGGCCTGGCCGGTGTGGCGCAGGTATCCGGAACCGAAAAGGTCCTGACCTCCGGCGTCGCCGCCAGCTTCGGCTTCGACGCAATCACCGTTGCTCTGCTGGGCCGCTCCTCACCGTGGGGCACCTTCGCGGCTGGCCTGCTCTTCGGTGCTTTCCGCGCCGGAGGCGTCACCATGCAGACCAGCACCGGAACCAACATTGACATTGTGCTGGTGGTGCAGTCGCTGATCGTCCTGTTCATCGCCGCGCCGCCGCTGGTCCGGTCCCTGTTCCGGATCCCGCCCCCCGGGGCCTTCAAGACCTCCGGGAAGCGCATGTCCAAAAAAGCCGATGCAGCGCAAGGAGCAGCATGAGCACCGCAACTACTCTCGCCTCCAAGGGCCGGCCGGCTGATGTGCTGGCCATCCGCAGCTGGAAGACCCCGGTAATCCTGGGTGTCCTGGCAATCCTCGGCTTCATCATGTTCGGGCTGGGATCGCCGTCCAGCGAAGTAACGTTCCGCCTGACGGACGCGAACGCTGCCATCGCGCTGCCGGACATTGTGGTGTCGGCGCCCGTCCTGGGCTGGATCGCCACAGTAGTGCTGCTGGCCTCGGCCGCGTACGCCTTTATCCTCACCAGCAGGTATCAGCACATTCCCGGCTGGCTGATCGCCGTCTTTGCGGTCTTCTTCGTCGCTGCCTTCCTGACCTGGGCAGTGGGCAGCGCCCGCAGCCCCAGCGTGGCGCTCTACGGTCTGCTGGCCGGGTCCTTCACGCTGGCGTTTCCGCTGATTTTCGGCTCGCTCTCGGGCGTGCTGTGTGAGCGTTCGGGCGTGGTCAACATTGCCATTGAGGGCCAGCTGCTGTTCGGTGCCTTCGCCGCAGCCGTGGCCGGCTCGCTGTCCGGCAACGCCTTCGTGGGTCTCTTCGCGGCTGCAATTGCCGGTGTGCTGGTCTCCCTGGTGCTGGCCGTTTTCAGCATCAAGTACATCGTGAACCAGGTGATTGTCGGCGTCGTGCTGAACGTGCTTGTCTCCGGCCTGACCGGGTTCCTCTTCTCCACCGTGCTCAGCGCGGACTCGGCGAAGTGGAACTCGCCGCCGCGGCTGGACAAGATCGCGATTCCGCTGCTCTCGGACATCCCCATCCTGGGCCCGATCCTGTTCGACCAGTCGATCATCGGCTACCTGATGTACGTGGCGGTAGCGGCAATCTACTTCGGCCTCTTCCACACCAAGTGGGGCCTGCGCACCCGCGCGGTTGGAGAGCACCCCAAGGCAGCAGACACGCTCGGCGTGAACGTCAACCGCATGCGGTTCTGGAACGTCCTGCTCGCCGGTGCGGTTGCCGGCGTCGGCGGTGCCTTCTTCACCCTCGTTGCGGTCTCTTCCTTCAACCGGGACATGACCTCCGGCCAGGGCTACATTGCCCTGGCGGCGCTGATCCTCGGCCGCTGGAACCCGATTGGTGCGCTGTTTGCCGCGCTGCTGTTCGGCTTTGCGTCCAACCTGCAGTCCGTACTTAGCCTGCTCGGCACCCCGGTGCCGAACCAGTTCCTGGCCATGCTGCCGTACGTGGTGACGATCTTCGCCGTCGCCGGTGTGGTGGGTAAGTCCAGGGCTCCCGCGGCCAGCGGCATCCCCTACATCAAGAGCTGACCCCTACCCCACAAAGGACAAGAGGACACACAGATGAACGCAGTTACCCCTGCGCCCGAAATCGACTGGAACGCCCTGCAGGACGCGGCCCGCGAAGCCATGGCCCATGCGTACGTTCCCTACTCCCGGTATCCGGTGGGAGCGGCCGCGCTGACCGATGACGGGCGGATCGTCTCCGGCTGCAACATTGAAAACGCCAGCTACGGCCTCACTCTCTGCGCCGAATGCTCCATGATCAGCCAGCTGAACATGACCGGCGGCGGACGCCTGGTAGCCTTCACCTGCGTGGACGGGGAAGGCGAGACCCTGATGCCGTGCGGACGCTGCCGCCAGCTGCTGTATGAATTCCGGGCTCCGGGGATGCAGCTGCTGACCGTAAGCGGAATTCGGACCATGGATGAAGTGCTGCCCGATGCGTTCGGCCCGCAGCATCTGGAAGGGCAGGCAGGCAAATGAGCGAACGTTTTGATGCGGTGGACATCATCCGGGTAAAGCGGGACCGCGGCACACTGAGCCCGGAGCAGATCGACTGGACCATCGACGCCTACACCCGCGGCGTGATCGCCGACGAGCAGATGGCCGCCCTGAACATGGCGATCCTGCTCAACGGCATGGACCGGGAGGAAATCTCCCGGTGGACCGCGGCGATGATCGACTCCGGAGAGCGGATGGACTTCTCCTCGCTGGGCAAGCCCACCTCGGACAAGCACTCGACCGGCGGCGTGGGGGACAAGATCACGCTGCCGCTGGCACCGCTCGTTGCCGTTTTCGGTGTTGCCGTGCCGCAGCTTTCCGGCCGCGGCCTAGGCCACACCGGCGGCACGCTGGATAAGCTCGAAGCCATTCCGGGCTGGCGTGCTGCACTCAGCAACGAGGAGATGATGGCCCAGCTTGCCGACGTCGGCGCCGTGATCTGCGCTGCCGGTGCCGGCCTGGCGCCGGCGGACAAAAAGCTCTACGCGCTGCGGGATGTGACAGCCACGGTGGAGGCCATCCCGCTGATCGCGTCCTCGATCATGAGTAAGAAGATTGCTGAAGGTACAGGTTCCCTCGTCCTGGATGTGAAGGTGGGATCCGGGGCGTTCATGAAGAACGTGGACGATGCCCGGGAACTGGCCCAAACAATGGTCACACTGGGTAAAGACGCAGGCGTTAACACTGTGGCGTTCCTCACCAACATGGCCACCCCGCTGGGCCTGACTGCCGGCAACGCGATTGAGGTGCAGGAGTCCGTGGAGGTGCTCGCCGGCGGTGGCCCGTCCGACGTCGTCGAGCTGACAGTGGCCCTGGCCAAGGAGATGCTTGCCGCCGCAGGACAGCCAGACGCCGACCCCGCAGCAGCATTGAAGGACGGGCGGGCGATGGATGTCTGGCGCAGGATGATTGCCGCCCAGGGCGGAGATCCGGACGCCGAGCTGCCGGTGGCACGGGAGTCGGAGACCATAACGGCCTCCGCCGACGGTGTGCTCACCGAGCTTGATGCGCTCTCCGTAGGCGTTGCCGCCTGGCGCCTGGGTGCAGGAAGGGCGCGGAAGGAAGACGCCGTGCAGGCAGGGGCAGGCGTGCGGCTGCACGCCAAGCCCGGTGACACGGTCAAGGCCGGCCAGCCGCTGATGACGCTGCTGACCGACACGCCGGAGAAGTTCGAGCGGGCCAGGGAAGCCCTGGACGGGGCTGCCGTCATTGCGCCTCAGGTCTCCGAGGTGCAGCCGCTGATCATCGACCGGATCAGCTGACCCTCCAAGCAACGAGATGACAGAAACTGCCCGTATGAGCTCTCATACGGGCAGTTTCTGCTATCTCGACGGGGTGGAAAGGACCCCGAAGAAGAGAGGACTCAGGGTTCGGGCAGGGGTCTCTCAGGGTGTTCTGAGGGACATGCCCGGTGACGGGCACTGATCCGGAAGTGGCATCGTTGTAGATGACAGAAACCGACCCGAGGAGTGCCGCCCATTGGACGTTCTAAACGCCGTGATGGACAACATCAACAACTTCGTCCTGGCCTACTCGGGCGCCCCCTGGGTTTATCTGGTCCTTTTCGCCTGCTGCCTGCTTGACGGCTTCTTCCCGCCCATCCCCAGCGAGTCACTCGTGGTGGGGCTTTCCGCACTGGTTTTCCTGGACGGCGGCCCGAACGTCTGGCTGATCGCCCTTTCCGCCGCAGCAGGGGCCTTCATCGGAGACAACATTGCCTACGCATTGGGACGCACGCTGCGTACGGACAGATTCCGCTGGATGCGGGGGCCAAGAATGCAGCGCGGGTTTGTCTGGGCCGGCCGTGAGCTGGAAAAACGCGCCGTCTCGCTGATCCTGATTGCCCGGTTCATCCCGGTGGGCCGGGTGGTGGTCAACCTGACCGCCGGCGCCACCCGTTACCCGCGCCGTATGTTCGTGGTGCTGACCGGTATGTCAGCCATTCTGTGGGCGGCCTACTCCGTGGCAATCGGCGCGCTGGCCGGAGCCTGGTTCAAGGAGAACCACCTGCTGGCCGTCGTCGTGGCGATCGCCGTCGCCCTGGTCCTGGGACTGATCATCGACCGGATCATCGCCAAGCTGCGCGGCCCCACCCCCATTCGTACCCGAGAGCCGCTCGGGCAGCGCGTCAACTCCGAGTCTTAAGCGCTCCCGGTGCCCCTCACGTAGAGTTGGCATGTGACTGAGCCCATTACAAATCCCGCCGCCCTTTCCAGCTTCGACATCCGCGTCCTGCCCAAGGTTTCGCTGCACGACCACCTCGACGGCGGGCTGCGCCCGGCCACCATCGTGGAGCTTGCCGAAGCAGTAGGCCACACGCTGCCCTCCACCGATCCCGTCGCCCTGGGGGAGTGGTTCCGTGAATCCGCGAACTCCGGCTCGCTGGTGCGCTACCTGGAGACGTTCGACCACACCATCGCCGTGATGCAGACCCGCGAGGGCCTGGCGCGCGTCGCCCGCGAGTTCGTTGAGGATCTGGTGGAAGACGGCGTGGTGTACGCCGAAGTCCGCTGGGCGCCGGAGCAGCACCTCGCCGCGGGCCTGAGCCTGGACGAGGCCGTTGAAGCCGTTCAGGAAGGCCTCGAAGCCGGAGTCCAGGCAGCAGAGGCAAGCGGCCGCCTGATCCAGGTTGGCCAGCTGATCACCGCCATGCGCCACGGCGACCGCGGCATGGAAATCGCAGAGCTCGCCGTCCGCCACCGGGACCGCGGCGCCGTCGGGTTCGACATCGCCGGCGCCGAAGACGGCTTCCCGCCCTCCCGTTTCAAGGATGCCTTCACCTACCTGGCGGAGCAGATGTTCCCGGTAACCGTCCATGCCGGCGAGGCTGCCGGAGTGGAGAGCATCAGCGATGCGCTGGTGCACGGCCGGGCCCTGCGCCTGGGCCACGGCGTGCGCATCGCTGAGGACATTGAAGTGGACTTCGAGGACGAGGAGGCGCCCGACGCCGACGACGACGCAGCCGTCGGCATGGTCACCCTCGGTGACGTGGCCGCCTGGGTCCGGGACCGGGGCATCGCCCTGGAAATCTGCCCGTCCTCGAACCTGCAGACCGGTGCCGTGGAAGCTTTCGGCGGTGACATCGAATCCCACCCGATCGACCTGCTCTTCCAGACCGGCTTCGTGGTTACCGTCAACACCGACAACCGGCTGATGAGCGGTGTCAGCCTGACGGACGAGTTCGAGCTGCTGGTGGCCACCTTCGGCTACGACCTGGACGATCTGCTGGAGCTGACCCTGAACGCCGCCAACGCAGCCTTCCTGCCCCTGGAAGAGCGCGCTGTCCTCGCCGAGTACATCACCGAAGGCTTCAGCAACGCCCGTGACTGAGTCTCCGAACGGCGGCAGCCTGGGCCCGGCCTTTACCCGTCTGGCCCAGGTTGTTGCCCAGCTGCGCGAGCGCTGCCCCTGGACGCGGGCCCTGACCCATGAATCCCTCCTCGATTACCTGCTTGAAGAGAGCTATGAGGTCATCGAAGCCGTGGAGACCGGACACACCCGCCCGGAGGACGCGCGGAAGCTGAGCGGAGAACTGGGGGACCTGCTCTTCCAGGTGCTGCTCCACGCCCGGCTCCAGGAAGAAGCGGGCAGCTTTTCGACCACCGACGTCGTCAACGGGCTGACGGAGAAGATGATCCGCAGGAACCCGCACGTTTTCCGCCCGGACGGTTCCCTCCAGGACGAAACCACCGGGGACACGGCGGAAATCGAACGGGCCTGGGACGCGGTGAAGAATAGTGAAAAGCCCCAGCGCAGCAGCCCGTTTGACGGTATACCCGCCGCCCTGCCGGCCCTGGCACTGGCTGCCAAGACGCAGCAGCGGGCCCGCCGGGCCGGGCTCCAGGTGCCCCGGAACGCTCCTGCGCTGCCGGACTTCAACGGCAGCGGGGAGCTCGGCGACCTGCTCTTCGAAGCCGTCCGCCAGGCGTCCGAACGGGGCATCGACGCCGAAGCCGCGCTGCGCGCCGCCGTGCGGCGTTTTACGGCTCAGGGCTCCGGCGTTACCGATTGACGTCCCGAGTCCTTACTCCACGGCCTGATTCCACTAGGCTGGGAACAGACAGCGTGGTCCCCGTCATAGGCCTGGCTGTAGTCACCAACCCGAGTTCCAATGAACAGGAGCATTCCCATGGCCATCATTGATGCCATCCACGCACGCGAGATCCTCGATTCGCGCGGAAACCCGACCGTTGAGGTTGAGGTTCTGCTCGACGACGATACCTTCGGCCGCGCCGCGGTGCCCTCCGGCGCTTCCACCGGTGCCTTCGAAGCCAACGAGCGCCGCGACGGGGAAAAGGGCCGCTACCAGGGCAAGGGCGTGCTGCAGGCCGTCGAAGCCGTGATCGACCAGATCCAGCCGGCGCTGCTGGGCTTTGACGCCGCTGACCAGCGGGCCATCGACCAGGCCATGATCGACCTGGACGGAACCGAGAACAAGTCCGGCCTGGGCGCCAACGCAATCCTCGGTGTCTCCCTCGCAGTAGCCCGCGCCGCCGCCGAATCCGCTGCGCTGCCGCTCTACCGCTATCTCGGCGGCCCGAACGCGCACATCCTGCCCGTGCCGCTGATGAACATCCTCAACGGCGGCTCCCACGCGGATTCCGACGTCGACATCCAGGAATTCATGATCGTTCCCCTGGGCGCCGACACCTACTCCGAGGGCCTGCGCTGGGGCGTAGAGGTCTACCACAACCTCAAGTCCGTGCTGAAGGAGCAGGGCCTCTCCACCGGCCTGGGCGACGAGGGCGGCTTCGCGCCGAACCTGCCGTCCAACCGTGCGGCCCTGGACCTGATCCTGGAAGCCATCAAGCGTGCCGGCTACGAGCCCGGCCGTGACATTGCGCTGGCCCTGGACGTTGCCTCCTCCGAATTTTTCAAGGACGGCGCCTACGTCTTCGAAGGCCAGAACCGCACCGCCGCCGAAATGTCCGCGTACTACGAGGAACTGGTCCGCGACTACCCGCTGGTTTCCATCGAAGACCCGCTGGATGAGAACGACTGGGAGGGCTGGAAGGCCCTCACCGCCAGCATCGGGGACAAGGTGCAGCTGGTTGGCGACGACCTGTTCGTCACCAACCCGGCCCGCCTGGAGACCGGTATCAAGGAAAACGCCGCCAACTCGCTGCTGGTGAAGGTCAACCAGATCGGCACCCTGTCCGAGACCCTGGACGCCATCACCATGGCACAGCGCGCCGGCTACACCACCATCACCTCCCACCGCTCCGGCGAAACCGAAGACACCACGATCGCGGACATCTGCGTTGCCACCAACGCGGGCCAAATCAAGACCGGTGCTCCGGCCCGCTCCGAGCGCGTCGCAAAGTACAACCAGCTGCTGCGCATCGAAGAAGAGCTCGACGACGCCGCACGCTACGCAGGTCGCAGCGCTTTCCCGCGTTTCACGGCCTAGTAACTCCACCGCCGGTGGGTACCCTCGAATATGGGGGTGCCCACCGGCGCTGTTTTTGGTCCTGAATGGTTCGGCACGGGTGGTTCCCGGCACGGGTCCTTCCCGGGTCGTTCCCAGTACTGGGGGCACCGCCGGCGGAACCGCAGGACCAGGAAAAAGTGCACGCCAGAGACAGGAGCAGCATGTCCACCCGACGCCCGAAGGTACCCCGGCCTGCCGGCCAGCCCGGCGGACCCCAGCGGCGTCCCGGCTCTGCTCCCGACTCTCCGCAGGACACCGCGCCCCACACAGAAGTCCGCGGCGGCAACGGTCACCTGCACCAGCAGGACCGCCGGACCCATGAGGGCCCCCGGGCAGCGGCTGCCCGGCCGAAGCCGGCCAGGACCGCCAGGACCAAACCCGCGGATCCGTCCGAAGCCCGGGCCGCCGCACGCGAGGAACTGGCTGCAGAAATACGCCGCGAGGCGCCCGGCGCCGACACCACGGCTGCCCTCACCCGCACCGAGCCTTCGCTGAAGCCGGTGCCGGCCAAGTCCTTCTCCGGACGGCTGCTGGCCCTGGGCATAGTGATGGTAGTCATCACCGTGCTGCTGGCGCCGTCCGTCCGCACCTTCCTGCAGCAGCGTTCGGAGATCGCTGCCCTGAAAGCTGAGATTGCCCGCGAGCAGGAAGCGGGACGCGAACTCGAAGAGACCCTGGACCGCTGGGAGGACCCTGCCTACATCAAGGCGCAGGCCCGGGAGAGGATCTTCCTCGTAATGCCGGGGGAGACCCGCTACCTGGTCAAGGGAGAACACGGCGTGGAGGACGTGGAGGAGCAGGCGGCCTCGCAGGCTCCCGGGGACCTGGAATGGGTCGACGCGGTCTGGGATTCGGTGGTCCGCTCAGCCGCAGCACCCTGACCTGCGCGCCGGGCACAGTAGGCTGGTGGGTAGAAACATCACCAGTTCGGGTCCCCTGCGGGCCCCCAGGAAGGACCTTCCGGCATGACCCCAGAGCAGCTCACCCCGACCCAGGATGACCTGGAGACCCTGAGCCGTCAGCTCGGACGCCCGGTCCGCGACGTCGTCGAAATTGGGGCCCGCTGTGTCTGCGGCAACCCTCTCGTTGCCACCACCGCACCGCGGCTCAGCAACGGAATTCCCTTTCCGACCACCTACTACCTGACCCACCCGGTAATCACCGCTGCCGTTTCCCGGCTCGAGGCCTCCGGGCTGATGACGGAGATGACGGAACGGCTGGAACAGGACCCCGAACTGGCCGAACAGTACCGTCAGGCGCACGACGCCTACCTCCAGGTCCGCAAGGAAATCGGTGAACGCACCGGTACCGGCCCGGTTCCGGAGATCGACGGCGTCTCCGCCGGCGGCATGCCCACCCGGGTGAAGTGCCTCCACGTCCTGGTTGGCCATTCCCTGGCCGCAGGCCCCGGAGTCAACCCGCTGGGCGACGAAGCCCTGGACGCGATCGCCGAGTGGTGGACCCGGGATCGCTGCTATTGTGTGGGCGCATGGGACACAACCAGCCCTGCACCCTCGCGTGACCTGAGCCGCCACACCAAGACCCAGGGGCTCTCTGCCCGGGAACTGGATGAGAAACGGGCTGCCAGGCGCGCTGCACTGCAGGCTGAACAGCAGGCGGCTGCCCAGGAGCAGGAGGACACTATGGAACAGGGACAGGGAACACCCGAAGTTGTCCGCGTGGCTGCCGTGGACTGCGGCACGAACTCCATCCGCCTCCTGATCGCTGACGCGCGGACCGAAAACGGGGTCACCCGGCTGACCGACGTCGTTCGCCTGATGCGCATTGTCCGCCTCGGCGAGGGCGTGGATGCCACCGGCCGCCTCTCCGATGCCGCGCTGGAGCGCACCTTCGAAGCCGCGGACAAGTACGCCGCCCTGATCCGCGAACACGGAGCGCAGAAAGTCCGCTTCGTTGCCACCTCAGCCACCCGCGATGCGGAGAACCGGCAGGAATTCACCGACGGCATCCGTGCCCGGCTAGGCGTTGAGCCGGAAGTTATTTCCGGTGACGAAGAAGCCGGACTGTCCTTTGTTGGAGCCTCCAGCGTCCTTGCCGGAGACAAAGGTGCCCGCACGCTTGTGGTTGACCTCGGCGGCGGATCCACCGAATTTGTCCTGGGCATCGACGGCGACGTCCTTGCGGCCAAGAGCACCGACATGGGCTGTGTGCGGTTCACCGAACGCCACCTGGTCTCCGACCCGCCCACTGAAGCGGAAATCGCAATGGCACGCGGAGACATCCTGGACATGATCGCCCAGGTGCTCCAGACCGTGCCGCTGGCCACCGCAGACCGCCTTATCGGCGTCGCCGGAACCATCACCACCGTGACTGCCCACGCCCTCAAACTGCCGGAGTACTCATCCGTTGCCATCCACGGAACCGAGCTGAGCAGCGGCCAGGTGGACCACGCCGCGTCCTCGCTGATTCACATGGGCCGGGCCGAGCGCGCCTCCCTCCCGTACATGCACCCCGGACGAGTGGACGTCATCGGCGCCGGGGCACTGATCTGGCAGACAATCGTTGACCGGATGTCAGAGCTCACCGACGGACGCGTTGAATCCGCCATTACCTCGGAGCACGACATCCTTGACGGCATAGCCCTGAGTGCGCTGCGGTGAGCCGGGTAGCAGGACGGCGCCGGAGAGCCGGCGCCGCGGTCAGGCGTGCTGCCGGTGCCGGTGCGTTCTCCCTGACGGCTGTCATTCTTCTGCAGCTGGCCTCCCCGGAGATTGCCCACGCTGACGAATGGCGCGACAAGCAGTACTGGCTCTCCGACTACGGCATCACCGAGGCCTGGAAGAAGAGCCAGGGCGAGGGCGTTAAGGTGGCGGTCATCGACACCGGCATCGACGCCGGCCATCCGGACCTCGCCGGCGCAGTCACCGGCGGTGCGGACGTATCCGGCGCCGGTGATCCGTCCGGAGCGCGCGGCATCGGCCTGAATCCGGAGCACGGAACCCTCGTTGCCACCCTGCTGGCCGGGCGGGGACACGCTGCCGAGGAAAAAGACAGCGAAGACAAAGAAGACAAGAAAGATGAAGCCAAAGAGTACGACGGCCCCGGAGCCGGACCGGACGGCATCATCGGCGTAGCGCCGAAGGCCGAGATCCTGGCCGTCTCCGCGTGGATCGGCGGCGCCAACCCCGGCGGCATTCCCATTGACGAGCAGCTGCCCAACGCGGTGCGCTGGGCCGTGGACAGCGGCGCGAAGGTCATCAACATGTCCCTCGGGTCCACCTCAACAGCCTGGCCCGAGAGCTGGGACGATGCCTTCCTCTATGCGGAACAGAACGACGTGGTCATTGTGGCGGCCGCAGGCAACCGCGGCGTGGGGATGACCCAGGTTGGGGCGCCCGCCACCATCCCGGGCGTACTGACCGTCGCCGGACTGGACCGGGAAGGACAGGCCAGCTGGGATTCCTCCTCCGAAGGCATCAGCATCGGCGTTGCCGCACCGGCTGAAAACCTGGTGGGGGGCCTGCCCGGCGGACCGTCACGCTACGCCGAATGGTCCGGTACCTCTGCCGCCGCTCCACTGGTGGCCGGCGTCGCAGCACTGATCCGTTCCGCCTATCCGGACCTGACCGCACCTCAGGTGATCAACCGGATCATCACCACCGCCAGGGACAGCGGCGCTCCGGGCCGGGACACGCTCTACGGCTACGGTGTCGTGGACGCTGCTGCCGCGCTGAACGCCGACGTACCGGCGGTAGCCGGCAACCCGCTGGGAACCATCGAGGAGTGGATCCGCATCCACCGCCGCGGCGAGGCCCCCGCAGGCGAGGACACCGCACCGGCCCCCGGACAAAGTCTCCCGGACATTCCTGAGCCGAAGGTCCCCGAGGCAGCTGATCCCCGTTCCGAAAGTGATCCGCTGCCCGCCGGCCTGGTGCTGGGATTCGGCGGGCTGATCCTGCTCGTTGGTGCCGGCGGAGCCATCGCCGTGCTGCGCGTACGACGTTCGGCGCTGGCTGGAAGCCCCTCCGCGGAGTCGGACCCTGAAGCCGATACGGACACATCCGGGGATGATGTTGAACACCACCCGCAGGGCGCTGCACGTTCCTAGGCAGGCCGTTCCGGGCCGGCTGAAAACGGCTCCCGTGACGCCCGGCCACAAGTGAGCCGCAAGGTGAAGAAATCAAGTTGTGCGACTTAGTGAAGACTTTCACAAGTCGGGTAGGATGTTGCCCATGGCATCGCAAACACAATTCTCTGATCGTCCCCGCGTTCTGGTGGTTGGCGGTGGCTACGTAGGTCTGTACGTAGCCAAGAACCTCCAAAAGAAGGTCAAGGCCAACGGCGGGATCGTTACGGTAGTGGATCCGCTGCCGTACATGACCTACCAGCCTTTCCTTCCCGAGGTAGCAGCCGGAACCATCAACGCGCGCAACGCCGTCGTTTCACACCGGATGCACCTGAAGGACACCGAGCTGATCTCCGGCAAGGTCGTGGCAATCAACCACGCCACGCACACCGCAACGGTCGAGCCCGCTGACGGCGGCGCACCGTTTGAACTCAGCTACCGCGACGTCGTGATGGCCGCCGGTTCCGTTACGCGTACCTTCCCGATCCCGGGCCTCGCCGAGGTGGGCATCGGCATGAAGACCATCGAAGAAGCAGTGGAAATGCGGAACAAGGTGCTCGAGCGCATCGAAACCGCCTCCCTGATGACGGACCAGGCAGCGCGTGCCCGCGCCCTGACCTTCGTTGTAGTTGGCGGCGGCTTCGCCGGCATTGAGACCATCACCGAAATCGAAGACATGGCCCGCGGTGCGGTGCGTGAGAACAACCGCCTCAAGCGCGAAGACCTCCGCTTCGTGATGATCGAAGCCATGGGACGCGTGATGCCCGAGGTCAAGCCCGATCAGGCCGAGTGGGTTGTCTCCTCCATGCGTGAGCGAGGCATTGAAGTCCTGCTGAACACCTCGCTGGCCAGCGCCGAAGGCGGCCTGCTGAAGCTGATCAACATGGCGGACAAGTCCCCTGCCGGTGAATTCGAAGCCGACACCCTCATCTGGACTGCCGGTGTGCAGGCCAACCCGATGGTCCGCGCCACTGACTTCCCGATCGACGACCGCGGCCGTGTGCGTGCCAATGCCGAGCTGCGGATCACCGGCGACGACGGGCCCCTGGAAGGTGCCTGGGCTGCAGGTGACGTCTCTGCTGTTCCCGACCTCACCGGCGGCGGCGTCGGCGGGTTCTGCGTTCCCAACGCACAGCACGCTGTCCGCCAGGCCAAGCGCCTGGCCAAGAACCTGCTTGCCGACCGTTACGGCGAGGGCCAGATTGTTGAATACCGCCACAAGAACCTCGGTGCCGTTGCCGGCATGGGCCAGTACAAGGGCGTTGCCAACATCATGGGCTTCGGCATGAAGGGCCTGCCGGCCTGGCTGGCCCACCGCGGCTACCACGGCATGGCCATGCCGATGTTCGAGCGCAAGTTCCGCGTGGTATCCGGCTGGGTGCTCAACTTCGTCTGGGGCCGTGACTTCACCCAGCTGCTGCACCTGAAGAACCCGCGCAAGGCATTCGTGGAGGCCGCAACGCCTGCCAAGAAGCCTGCTGCAAAGTAACACCAGCGAGACCGCCATACAGCGGCGGCCGACGGATTCCGATCCGGCGGCCGCCGCTGGCGGTTTAACCCTCCTGGTTTCTGTGCTGATGCGCCGCTCAAGTAGGCTGGTTTATGCGCTTCGAACCCGGCCAACCCGCCGTCGTCGCGGTGCGCGGGCCCCAGTAGCCCAATGGCAGAGGCAGAGGACTTAAAATCCTTGTGTTGTGGGTTCGAGTCCCACCTGGGGTACAAAGTGAACTATCTTAAACCACCGCTCTGAGCATCGTGCAACATGCCGGTTACGGATGTGATGAGTGTTACAAGGCTGTAACCGGAAGCTCTTATCTTCGTCACATTATTCCATTAGCTTTTTCTCTTATCAGGAACACCTGATGACAGCATCAAAGGCACCCGCCTTTCGATCGGGGAGAAAAACTACATGACTGCACTTCGCAAGACCGGGCCGCTTGGCCTCGGGGACGGGTACGGCCGCGCAGCACGGTTGGCAGCACTGGGCGTAGGCGTCGCCCTGTTCGCCTCTGCCTGCGCCAGCGGCGGTGACTCCGGAACCGACTCCTCACCGTCCGAGGATTCTTCTTCGCCCGCAGCAAACAGTTCGGTTCTTTCCTGCCCGCCCAGCCAGGGCGGCAAAGGGGAGGATCCCGGAGAGAAAGGCGACCCCTCAGCGGTTCCTGCCTCCACCGGAACAACGGATGCCCCGCTCAAGCTCGGGACCCTGCTGCCGACTACAGGCGCCCTCGCCTTCCTCGGCCCGCCGGAAATTGCCGGCGTCGATCTGGCTGTTGAGGAAGTCAACGCAGCAGGCGGCGTCCTGGGCCAGCCCATCGAGGTTGTGCACCGAGACTCCGGCGACACCACCACGGACATCGCCACCCAGTCCGTGACCGATCTTCTCAGCCAGGATGTCAGCGCCATCATCGGCGCCGCATCATCCGGTGTGTCCAAGACCGTCATCAACCAGATCACCGGCGCAGGAGTCATCCAGTTCTCGCCGGCGAACACTTCCCCCGACTTCACTGACTGGGATGACAACGGACTGTACTGGCGCACTGCTCCCTCCGACGTTCTCCAGGGCCGCACCCTGGGCAACTACATCATGGAGTGCGGCGCCCAGACGGTTGGCATGATCGTTCTCAACGACGCCTACGGAACCGGCCTGCAGCAGAACATCAAGAGCTCCGTCGAGGCCGCCGGCGGCCAGGTTGTGGCCGAGCCGATGTTCAATGAAGGAGATTCCCAGTTCAGCAGCCAGGTGGACGCGGTAACCAGCGCCAACCCGGACGCGATCGTGGTAATCAGCTTCGACCAGGCCAAGAGCATCGCACCGCTGCTTACCGGCAAGGGAGTTGACCCGTCGCAGATCTTCTTCGTTGACGGGAACACCTCCGATTACAGCGCCGATCTCGAAGCCGGCACGCTTGAAGGGGCTCAGGGAACCATTCCGGGCCCGTTCGCTTCGGACAACTTCAAGAACGCACTCCTTGAAATCGATCCGGATCTGAAGGACTGGGCGTACGCCGGTGAGAGCTACGACGCTGTGACCCTGCTGGCGCTGGCCGCAGAAGCTGCGGGCAGCACCGACGGCGCGGCTATGGCAGCCGAGCTGCAGGGCGTCTCCGCAGACGGTGAGAAGTGCTACGACTTCGCCAGCTGCGTGACGATCCTGCGCGAAGGCGGGGACATCGACTACGACGGCTACTCCGGACCGGTCACCTTCGACGAGAACGGCGACCCGACCGAAGCCTTCATCGGTATCTACCAGTTCGACGGCGAGAACAAGCCCGTCCCGAGCCGCTCCGAGGTGGGCAAGCTCTAAGACAGGCTGACACCAAATCACTACCGCACCACGCAGAGGGCCCCTGCTCCGGCAGGGGCCCTTCGCCGTGCGTGGGGACAACGGAGAGCCCCCGGGGTCCGCTGACGGGCGGGACTCGCCATGCAACGCCCGACGCCGTCGGCCGCCCGCCGACGCGAGCCCGCCACGGGGGACTTGCCAACCCGACGCCGGCGGCCCGTTAAAGCAGAATGCCCGCCCGGTGAGCCGGGCGGGCATTCTGCGGGTTCGGCTAAGCCGTGTCAGCGAGGGTTCCCAGGTAGAGCTGGATAACCTTGGGGTCCTTCATCAGTTCACGGCCGGTGCCCGTGTATGCGTCCTTGCCCTGATCGAGCACATACGCGCGGTCACAGATCTGCAGGCAGCGCCGGGCGTTCTGCTCCACCATGATGACGGAAACTCCGGCACGGTTGATCTCGTGCACGCGCAGGAACGTCTCGTCCTGCTTCACGGGGGAGAGGCCGGCGGACGGCTCATCGAGCAGCAGCACGGCGGGTTCCATCATCAGGGCCCTGCCCATGGCCACCATCTGGCGCTCACCGCCGGACAGGGAGCCTGCCCGCTGGCTGCGCCGCTTCTTGAGCTCCGGAAACAGGTCCGCCACGAACTCGAAGCGTTCCCTGAAGTTCTTGGGCTGCTGGTACAGGCCCATCTGCAGGTTCTCTTCAATGGTCAGCGATGCGAAGACATTGTTGGTCTGCGGCACGAAACCCACGCCCCGGGTCACCAGCTTGTTGGCCTTCAGCCCGGTAAGGTCCTGGCCGCGCACCATGACGGTGCCGGAGTGGACCTTCACCAGTCCGAACATTGCCTTGAGCAGCGTGGACTTGCCGGCCCCGTTCGGTCCGATGATGCCGATCAGCTCGCCGCGGCGGGCTTCGATCGAGCACCCGTTGAGAATGTTGACCCCTGGAAGGTAGCCGGCCACCAGATCGGTGACCTTGACGACGGAGTCGCCGTCGAATGTTTCCGCGCTCATGCCATGTCCTTACGTTCCTGGATGGTCACGGGGGCCAGCCCCTCACCGCCCTGAATATCCGACTCGGGGTCCTTCTCCAGAACCGCCTCGAGTTTTTCGAACCCTTCCGAATCGCCAAGGTCCACGTCGTGGTGGGCACCCAGGTAGGCGTCGATCACGGCCTGGTCCTTCATGACCTCTGCAGGCGGCCCTTCGGCCACCACTTTGCCTTCAGCCATGACGATCACCCAGTCGGCAATATGGCGGACCATATGCATGTCGTGTTCCACGAACAGGACCGTCATGCCTTCAGCCTTCAGGTTCTTGATGTGGTCCAGCAGGGACTGGGTCAGCGCCGGGTTCACGCCTGCCATGGGTTCATCGAGCATCACCAGCTTGGGATTGACCATCAGCGCCCGCGCCATTTCAAGGAGCTTGCGCTGGCCGCCGGAGAGCGAAGCTGCATAGTCACTGCGTTTGGTATCCAGCTTGAACTTGGCCAGCAGTGCGTCGGCCTGTTCCGTGATCTCGTCCTCGCGTTTCTTCCACAGCGGCCGGAACAGCGCCCGGCGCAGGGACTCGCCCGGCTGCTCGTTGGCTCCGAGGCGCATGTTCTCCAGCACGGTCAGCTTGCCCATGACCTTGGTCAGCTGGAATGTACGGACCATGCCCATCCGGGCCACCTTGTAGGCGGAAACCCCCGCGAGGTTGCGGTCCTCGAACTTCCACTCGCCGGACTGCGGAGTATCGAAGCCGGTGAGCAGGTTGAACAGTGTGGTCTTGCCCGCCCCGTTCGGTCCAATGAGTGCCGTGATCTTGTTCCGCGGAATCTCGACATGATCGACGTCGACGGCGTTGATTCCGCCGTAGCTGCGGGTCACGTTGGAAGCCACCAGGATGGGATCCCGCTTCCGGCAGCCCGGTCCGGCCGCGTCCGCGGCGATCGGGCGGTCGTCGGTCATGTACTCGTTGCCGGCCCAGCTCTCGTGCTGTTCAGACGGCGCCGCAGAAGCCGGTGCGGTTTCCGCTGCCGGTTCCGCTGCGTGGGCGCCGGGCCGCCGTTCCGGCTGCGGGCTTTGTGCTTGATGGCTCATGCGAATGACAGCTCCTTCTTATTGCCCAGCACGCCCTGCGGCCGGAAGATCATCAGCAGCATGAGGGCTACACCTACAAGGATGTAACGCAGCTGCCCGGCCTGGGTAGTGTTCAGGAAGGTGATGGCCCCGGACTCAATGGCACCGTAGAGCAGGCCCTGGGTCAGGGACAGCACGGCCCAGAACATCATGGCGCCGATGACCGGCCCGAGCACGGTGGACATGCCGCCGAGCAGCAGGGCGGTGTAGAGGAAGAACGTCAGCTCGGTGCCGTAGTTGGCCGGCTGCACGGCACCGCGGGGGAGCGTGAAGATAATCCCCGCCAGGGATCCGAGCATGCCGCCGATGATCAGGGCCTGCATCTTGTAGGCATAGACGTTCTTGCCCAGGGAGCGTACTGCGTTTTCATCCTCTCGGATGCCTTTGACCACGCGGCCCCAGGGGCTGCGGACCAGCAGCCAGATGATCAGGCAGGCCAGCGCGACGACGGTCCAGGCAACCACGCGGATCCACAGGTCACGCTCGTTCAGGCTGAAGGGCCCGAGGTTGTACACGCCGGGAGCGAAGGGATTGAGCGAATAGAACCCGCCCTCGAACGCCGCGAGGCCGTTGGCCGAACCCGTGACTTCCGTGAGTCCGTTGGTGGTCACCACGTAGCGGACGATTTCCGCGGCTGCGATGGTGACGATCGCAAGATAGTCGGCCCGCAGCCGCAGCGTGGGCAAACCGAGGATCACCGCGAAGGCCACGGAGGCGAGCATCGCGATCAGCAGGGCCACCGGAAGGGGAGCGTTGAAGCTCAGTGTGGGAATGGCGAAGCCGTAGGCCCCGATTGCCATGAAACCGGCCTGGCCAAAGTTCAGCAGTCCGGTGTAGCCGAAGTGCACCGCCAGCCCGAGGGCAGCCAGTGCATAGGCGGCGGTGGTGGGCGTGAAGAATTCGTTGACTGCACTCAGCAGGATGTTTCCAAAGTCCATGTCGAGGCCCCTAACCTATGCGCTCTCGGCGGCCGAGGATACCCTGCGGCCGAACCAGGAGGACGAGAATCATGATGAGCAGCGCGCCGACGTACTTCAGGTCCGCCTCGAGCCAGAGGGTGGAGATCTCCACGAAGAGACCCACGATGATCGAGCCAATCAGGGCACCGAAGACTGTGCCGAGCCCGCCCAGTGTCACGGACGCGAAGATCAGCAGCAGGATCTGCTGGCCCATGTTAAAGGAGACACCGGGACGGTAGTACGCCCACAGGATTCCGCCGAGGGCCGCCAGGGCACCGCCGGCCATCCAGACAATGCGGATGACGCGGTCCACGTCGATGCCCGACGCCGCTGCCAGCGGCGGGTTGTCCGCGACCGCGCGGGTGGCCTTGCCGATGCGGGTGCGCAGCAGCAGGCCAGCGACGATCAGTATGACCACCAGCGAGACAATCAGGGAAACCAGGTTGTTCCGTGAGATTGAAATGGCCCCCAGTTCCAGCATGGGGCTCTGCGAGTTCGGAAGCTGCTGGGTTGCGCCGCCGAAGAAGAAAAGGATGGTGTAGCGCAGGGCGAGGGCGAGGCCAATGCTGACAATCATCATGGGAACCAGCCCGGTGCCGCGCCTGCGCAGCGGTTTCCAGAGACCGGCGTCCTGCACATAGCCAAGTCCGGCGCCGCCGGCCACCGCCAGGACCAGGGCGAGCCAGAGCGGCAGGCCCAGCGCGGCGAAGCCGAACGCCAGCACGGCTCCGAACGTCACCATCTCACCGTGGGCGAAGTTGGTCAGGCCGGTGGTGCCGAAGATGAGGGAGAGCCCGACGGCGCTCAGCGCGAGCAGCAGCCCGAAGCTAAGTCCGGCGACGGCACGTTCAATGAGCTTGGTGCCGAAGCTGTCCCCCTGGAGCACAATGCCTTCTCCCAGAAGGAAAAGCGTGGTGATGTTTGAGGTTCCGGCGAATGTCACGGTGCGCGGGTTCTGCTGGCCTTCGGCCAGTGCTACACCGTCAGGCAGGGTGGATTCATCCAGCTCCACTTCATAGGCGCCCTGTTCGGGAACACCGATGGACCAGGAACCGTTCTCGGCAGTTTCGGTTTCGGCTTCATAGCCGTTGGCGCTCGCCTTGATCCTCACTCCGGAAACCGGGGTGCCGGCGTTCCGCAGGACACCGCTGATGCGGTCCTGGTATTCGGCGCCGTCGCTCACTTCGTCTTCACCGGCACTGCCGGTGTCCTGCGCTGTTGCTTCGGTACTGCCTGTTGCCTCGGTACTGCTCTCCGGAGCCGGGGATTCCGACGCCGGGGGTGGAGCTGTCGTTGCATGCACGGCTGGAGCGGTGAGCAGCAGCCCGGCAAATATGCCGGCTACCGCTACAAGCATCCCCATATACCGGGCGAGTGCCGATATTCTTCCCAAAGTGAATTACCTCCGCCGGGGGTATCCATGCGCCGGTTTTCGGCGCATTTTATACGTGACCTTGTGATGTCCGTCACGAATGGTGAACATGCTACCCGGCGTTTGTTTCAGCGCGGTGACACAATGTGCGAGGTTGTGTCGCGATCAGGTAACGACTCTGCCGGGTGCTTCATTATGGAAGTGCCGGACCGATTTTGGGCCCCTTAGGTACCAAACCGTTACCTAACAGTGCGGCAGGCGGCGGAATCATCCTGCCCTCCCGTTCGTTCAGATTGGTAGGCTGATCTTTAAACCAAGCCCCCCAACACGGAGGACACTTTCATGGCACTAGGCGGCAACCCGGTTTTCAACGGAAAGAATTTCCGTTCCCAGACCCGCGGCGGAGCGCCCACCGTTCCTGCAGGCGGCCCCTTCGCGGGGCAGGATCCAATGAGCCCGCAGGAGCTGCAGAACCTTTACGCGGCACCCGCAGCAAGCCCGCGTGAGACGGGACGGATGACCTACGACGACGTCATCATGAAGACACTCGGCTGCCTGGCAGTTGTGCTGCTCGGCGCCGCAATCCCCGTTTTTGTACTGCCCGGAGCAGCCGGCCTGCTCATGATCGTCGGCGCACTGGGCGGCTTCGTCCTGGGCCTGGTCAACGCGTTCAAGCGTGAGCCGGTTCCCGCGCTTATCCTGGGTTACGCACTCCTGGAAGGCATGTTCCTGGGAGCCCTCACCGCGGTCCTCGACGCCATGTACCCGGGCATTGGCCTGCAGGCCGTCGTGGGGACCCTGGCCGTCTTCGGCGTGACCCTGTTCCTCTTCAAGAGCGGCAAGGTGCGGGCAACCCCCAAGGCCATGCGCTTCTTCATGATCGCGATCATCGGCTACGCGGTGTTCTCCCTGATTAACCTCGGCCTGATGATCTTCGGCGTCGTCGATGACCCGTGGGGCGTGCGCGGCGTGGAAGTTGCCGGCATTCCGCTGGGCATCATTATTGGCCTGCTGGCCGTTGGCCTGGCTGCTTTCTCCCTGATCATGGACTTCACCTCGATCGAGCAGGGGGTCAAGGCCGGTGCACCGCAGCGCTACTCCTGGACCGCCGCGTTCGGCCTGACCGTGACCCTGGTCTGGCTGTACGTTGAGATCATCCGCATCCTCGCCATCCTGCGCGGGGACGACTAGAACCCAAGACCTGCTCCTTAGCAGGGACAGGCAAGACCGGCGGGACCGCAGCTGCGACGCTGCGGTCCCGCTTTTGCTTTCCCCGCCGGATACTGCCCGCCACCAGTGAAACGGACTGCGGACCAAGAGACGGCAACGCCCAATCAGGACGTTTTCGCTTCTGTTCAACGCGCTGTATCAGTAATATCCGGTTCACCGATCGAGGGGGAATCGTGACTGCGGTGAATCCGGAACCTGCTGCTGCCTTCCAGGAGCTCCTGCTGGGAGCCGAAGAACTGCAGGCCTACATGTCCGAACTGGCTGTTTTGACACTTGCGCTTCTAGGTACCCATGTGCTGGGCTGTTCGCTGCTGATCGACCGCCCCCGCCGCCACCGGGCAGAGGGCCACAGTGATGACCGCTCAGCCAGGATCGCATCTGCGGTTTTCGCAGCGGGCGGGCCGGCAGAGGAGGCCATCTCTTCCAGGGCTTCCGTGGTGGTCACCGATGCCTGGACCGAGCGGCGCTGGCACGGTTTTCCGGGTTCCTGCGCCGAAGAGGGCGCAAGAAGCCTCGCCGCGGTTCCGCTGGCGCTCGAGGGCACTGCACGCGGTGCCCTCTGTGCCTTCTCGCCCCGTCCGCATCTGTTCCAGCCCCGAACCCTGCGGCTCGTGGAGCAGACGGCAGCCGAAGCCTCGCGCACCCTGCGGCTTGCGCTGCGGATCGACAACCACCTGTTCCGAGCGCAGAACCTGCAGGCAGCCCTTGAATCGCGCACCGTCGTGGACATAGCCGTGGGCATCATCATGGCCCAGAACAGCTGCAGCCAGGAAGCGGCGGTGGAGATCCTGCGCAGCGTCTCCAACACCCGCAACATCAAGATCCGCAGCGTTGCTGCCGGTGTGGTGGCTGCCGTCGGCGACAGGGTGCGGACACACTTCGAGGAATGACGGACAGGCTGGCGGAACTGTGCCCCGCCGGGTCTAGGCTAAGAGGATGACTCTTGGGACCGGGGAGACTTCCCTGCCGGCAACCGGCGTTCAGTACCGCCTCACAAAGGGGAATGCCGCCGCCGTCGTAGCTTCACTGGGCGGTGCCCTGCGCAGCTACACGGTGGCGGACACACAGCTGGTGGAAACGTATTCGGATGAGAGTATTCCGCCATCAGCCGCGGGGATCCTGCTGGCACCCTGGGCCAATCGAATTGCCGGCGGGCGCTGGGAGCTCAACGGGCAGGAACAGCAGCTGGACATCACCGAACCAAAGCTGCACAACGCCATCCACGGGCTCCTGCGCAACACCGGCTACACGGCGGAGGAGCACAGCACGGACTGCCTGGTGCTCAGGGCGGAGATTTTCCCGCAGCACGGCTATCCGTTCCACCTCCTCCATTCGGTCCGGTACAGCCTGGACGACGACGGCGGCCTGCGCGTCCGGCAGGGCCTGACTAACGTGGGCGGCGGCACTGCGCCGTTTGCCCTGGGCGCCCACCCCTTCCTGCGCCTGGGCGAGGTCCCCAGCGAGGAGCTGACTCTCCGGGTTGATGCCGCACTCCGGCTGAGCACCGATGAAGCCCTGATCCCGACCGGGGAGGTGCCGGTGCACGGTGCGGATGATCTTCGCGGCGGAGCAAGGGTGGGAGGGCTGGACCTCGACTCGGCGTTCACCGGCCTCACCGCACGGGACGGACTCTTCCGGCATGAGCTCACGGCCCCTGACGGCCGCAGTGTCCAGCTCTGGGCCGAACAGGATTTCGGCTATGTGCATGTCTTCGTCACGGACAAGTTCCCGGGCCGCGCGTGCGCAGTGGCGCTGGAACCCATGACTGCCCCGGCAAACTGCTTCAATTCCGGCGACGGACTGCGCTGGCTGGAACCGGGTGCGGAGTTCAGTGCCGAGTGGGGGATCCGGGCTGCCCTGTGATCCGCAGGCAGCGTAAAGGTCAGGGAATGACCAGCTGATTATGGAAAGATGAGCCCATGAGACCACATGCGCGCAGGGTTGCTGCGCCCAAAGCCGTGCAGGCAGCGGCGGTGCGCTCTCAGCGTGCAGGTGATGACGTGCCTTATGCGCTGCGGGTCAGTGCTTCCTGGGCCTGGCGGCTCGGCGTCGTACTAATTGTCGGCGCAGGACTGGTGTGGCTGCTGGGACACTTCTCCCTGCTGATCATTCCGCTGATGATCGCCGCTCTGCTCGCCGGTCTGCTGGCCCCGGTCAGCTCCTGGCTGCGCCGGAACAAGGTGCCTTCAGGCCTGGCCGTTGCCGTAACAATCGTATCCTTCCTGGGCCTGATCGTTGCGGCGCTGACCCTGGTGGGCAGGCAGCTTGCGCTGGGCTTCCGCGACCTCTGGGATGAGGTGAGCACCGGCTTCGACCAGGTCCAGGGCTGGCTGGCGGACGGCCCGCTGCGGGTAACCTCAACCCAGATCGACGAGCTGATCAACGAGGCGACCTCGGCCCTGCAGGACAACACCGCCAGCATCCTCTCCGGTGCCGTCAGCGTGGGTACCAGTGCCGGGCATTTCGCGGCCGGAATCCTCCTGACGCTGTTCGCGCTGGTCTTCTTCCTGCTCGACGGCCGGAAAATCTGGCGGTTCACCGTAGGCCTGATGCCGCGGCGCGCGCGGCCCGCAGCCTTCGGTGCGGGAATGCGCGGCTGGGAATCCATGACCAACTACGTCCGCGTCCAGCTGGTGGTGGCGTTCATCGACGCCGTCGGCATTGGCGGCGGCGCAGCGCTGATCGGTGTGCCGCTGGCTCTTCCGCTCGCCGTCCTGGTTTTCCTCGGCTCCTTCATTCCGCTGATCGGTGCCTTCGTCACCGGCGGGATCGCCGTGCTCCTTGCCCTGGTTGCCAACGGCTGGCCCAACGCCGTCATCATGCTCATCATCGTGCTGGTAGTCCAGCAGATCGAATCGCACATCCTCCAGCCGCTGATCATGGGCAAGGCTGTCTCCCTGCATCCCCTGGCGGTCATTCTGGCCGTTACCGGCGGCAGCCTGGTTGCCGGCATACCCGGCGCACTCTTTGCCGTTCCGCTCATGGCCATCCTGAACGCCACCGTGCGCTACATTGCCGGCCGGCAGTGGGAACACGACCCGCTGCTGGAACGGGACGCCGAGCTGGGGCCGCCGGGCGCTGCACCGCCGGAACCCGAAGACGAAGAAGATGAAGACCTTGCCATCCTCCGTCCCGGCGCAGACCAGGACAAAGAACCAACCGAAACCAAAGAAGAGAACCCACGTTGACCGATTCACCCCAGCTGCCAGTAACCCTTGACGACATCCACGCGGCCGCAAAGCTGCTGGACGGGGTTATTGCCCACACCCCCATCGAGCAGTCCCGGGCGCTGGGACGGCTTACCGGGTCCGAGGTCTACCTCAAGTGCGAGAACCTCCAGCGGGCCGGTTCGTTCAAGGTGCGCGGCGCCTATGTCCGCATGGCCAAGCTCAGCGAGGAACAGAAGGCACGCGGAGTTGTGGCGGCTTCGGCCGGCAACCACGCACAGGGCGTCGCCGTCGCCGCTGCGCGGCTGGGCATCAAAGCCCGGATCTTCATGCCCCTGGGCGTCGCCCTGCCGAAACTCGCCGCAACCCAGGGCCACGGCGCGGAGGTGGTGCTGCACGGCCACAATGTGGACGAAGCACTCGCGGAAGCCCAGCGCTACGCGGATGAAACCGGCGCCGTCTTTGTGCACCCGTTCGACAACGTGGACATCGTGGCAGGCCAGGGCACCCTGGGTCTGGAGCTGCTGGAGCAGATACCGAACCTGGACACCGTGCTCATGGGCGTTGGCGGCGGCGGGCTGCTGGCCGGCGTCGCCGTCGCAATCAAGGAACGCGCACGCGAGCTCGGCCGGGAAGTCCGGATTATCGGCGTCCAGGCGGAGAACGCCGCCGCCTACCCGCCCTCCCTTGCCGCAGACGCCCTGGTGCCGTTGAGCAAAGTCTCCACGATTGCCGACGGCATTGCGGTGGGCCGTCCCGGACAGCTTCCCTTCTCGATCATCAAGGAACTGGTCGACGACGTAGTGACAGTCAGCGAGGACTCGCTGGCCCGCGCCCTGATCTTCCTGCTGGAACGGGCCAAACTGGTGGTTGAACCTGCCGGTGCGGTGGGTGTGGCAGCGCTGCTGGACGGAAAAATCCAGAACCCCGGCAACACCGCAGTGATCCTCTCGGGCGGAAACATCGACCCGATGCTTATGCTGAAGGTAATCCAGCGCGGCCTGGCGGCCGCCGGGCGCTACCTGGTTGTGCGGATGCTGCTGGATGACCGTCCGGGTTCACTGGCCACCATCTCGCGGATCATCGCCGAATCTGACGCCAACGTCACCGGAGTGGACCACACCAGGGTTGGAGGATCGATCAGCATGGGCGACGTAGCAATCACCATCAACATGGAAACGAAGGGCCACGAGCACTGCGAGAAGGTGCTGCAGAACCTGCGCGCCGAAGGCTTCCACCCCGTAGTGCTGCACGGATAAGCCATGAAGCAGCGGGCGAAGAGCGCACTGGTTGTTGCGGCCAGCTTCACCGCGGGCCTGTGGGTCATCTACTTTGTGACCCTGCCCATCCAGAACACGGTGCTTCCCGGGCTCGGTATCCTGCCCCGGCAACTGCAGGGACTGGACGGCATCCTGTTTTCGCCGCTGCTCCATGCCGGAACCGGGCACCTGATCAGTAACTCGCTGCCGCTGCTGGCTTTTGCGTTCCTGGTGCTGATGGAAGGCATCCGCCGGTTTGCCGCAGTCCTGGCTATCTGCTGGCTCGCGTCAGGACTCGGCGTCTGGATTTTCGGCGGGGGACTGACCATTGGTGTCTCCGGCGTCGTTTTTGGTCTGTTCGCTTACCTGATGGTGCGCGGTTTCTATAACCGGGACCTGATGCAGATCCTGCTCGGCGGGCTGCTGTTCCTGATCTACGGGTCCCTGCTGTGGGGGATCCTGCCCACGGCGGCAGGGGTGTCCTGGCAGTCCCACCTGTTCGGGGCCTCCGGGGGAGTGGCCGCGGCGATCCTGCTGCGGCGGCCGAAAACCGGTCCGGAAAGCGGGAACGGGCCCGCCTTCCGGCGGACCCGTTCCTAAAGCGGTCTGGCTACCCGGTGTACGGGGTGGCTGAAACAATCTCCACGGAGATGCTCTTGCCGTTCGGCGCGGTGTAGGACGTGGACTCACCGGCGCGCAGGCCGTTGATGGCGCTGCCCAGGGGTGACTTCTCGCTGTAGACGTCGATGTCGCTGTCTCCGGCAATCTCGCGGCTGCCCAGCAGGAAGCGCTCCAGGTCTCCGGCAATCTTGGCTTCGACCAGCATGCCGGGTTCCACAACGCCGTCGTCCGCCGGTGCTTCGCCGACGTGCGCGTTCTCCAGAAGCTGCGTCAGCTGGCGGATGCGGGCTTCAGCCTTGCCCTGCTCCTCCTTGGCTGCGTGGTAGCCGCCGTTCTCCTTGAGGTCGCCTTCAGACCGTGCCTGTTCAATTCGAGCAACGATCTCAGTCCGGCCCGGGCCGGAAAGGTGGTCCAGCTCCGCCTTCAGGCGGTCGTAAGACTCTTGCGTGAGCCAGGCGACAGATGCGCTGTTGGTAGACACGGGTCTCTCCTTAGATGACATCCGAACCCAGGAAACAGGTTCGGCTTGGCTGAAATTGCCGGCGAGGCCGGATGGCCTGACAAGCAAAGACCCCGCCGGACGGTGACCGGTTTGCTCGGATTTTGCTCCGGCGATCACCTGGGCGGGGCGTAACGTAGCCTCCATACTAGTCAGCAGGAGGCACAAACCCAAGACGTGCGGCCGGGTTTCTCCGGCAGCGGATGCCCCGGACGCGGAACTAGGATTCCTGTTCCACGATCCAGCAGGCGTTTACGCCGCCGGTGACTCCCAGCGAGTCGGTCCGGACCGAGGTACTTACCAAGACAGTGGGGCTCTCAGCGGGAGGAATCCGGACGGTCTTCCAGCCCACTACGGCATAGCTCTCGCTGAGCACCTGCACCGCGCAGTCCACGGTGGCATCGGCAGGCTTGGTGACGTTGAAGTCGACGACGGCGTTAGCTGAATCCGGGATGGTGAACCCGACGTCCTTGGACGTCAGCGTGCCCGTTCCGGAGGGAATGGCCATGAAGACCACGGCGCCGACTGCCGCGGTCCCGGCGAGCGAGCCCAGCACGATCTTGGTGCGCTTGCTGAGGCCCGGCTTGGGAGCGCCATACCGATTGGCTAATCTGGTCTCGGACGAACCAACCGCGGGGCGCCCGGGAGCCGGTACGCCGTCCGAGCCGGCCCGCATGCTGTCCCCTGGATTCGCCCCTGTGTTGTCCAGATTGCTGTCCTCAGTGCTCACCGTTTCATTTTATCGAACATTCTTGTCGGCGCTTTTCCGCCGGCTGTCAGGAGTAACCGCGTTGTCCACCGAAACCAATTCAGTGCCCGGAGAACTGCGCCTGCTGGCAGTTCACGCCCACCCCGACGACGAGGCAAGCAAGGGTGCCGCCACCATGGCCGCCTACGCAGCGCAGGGCGTGCGCGTGATGGTCGCTACCTGCACCGGCGGTGAACGCGGCGATGTGCTCAATCCCGCGGCCGCCGGGATCCCCGCCGCGAAACGGGACCTGGCGGGCCTGCGCCGCACCGAAATGGCAGCCTCCCAGGCGGCCCTGGGCATTGAGCACCGCTGGCTGGGCTTCATGGATTCCGGCCTTCCCGAAGGCGACCCGCTGCCGGACCTGCCTGCCGGCTGCTTCGCGCTGCGCCCGCTTCAGACGGCGGCCGCTCCGCTGGTGAAGCTGGTCCGGGAGTTCCGCCCGCACGTGATCGTCAGCTACGACGAGAACGGCGGTTACCCCCATCCGGACCACATCATGGCCCACAAGGTGGCCGTTGAAGCGTTCCACTCGGCCGGCGACGCAGAGAAGTACCCCGGCACCGGAGCCCCCTGGGAACCGCTGAAGCTCTACTATGACCGCGGGTTCAATCCCGAACGCTTCCGGGCCCTGCACGACGCGCTGACCGAGGCGGGACTTGAATCCCCCTACGCCGAGCGTCTGGCTGCCTGGCTGGAAGCGGATACCGAAGGCCACCAGCCGCCCGCACCGCTGCATCCCACCACAACGCAGGTTGAATGCGGGGATTACTTCCCGGTCCGTGATGCGGCGCTGAAGGCGCACCGCACCCAGGTGGATCCCGAAGGGTTCTTCTTTGCGGTCAGCACCGACATGCAGCGCCGGGTGTGGCCATGGGAGGACTATTCCCTCATCGAATCCCGGGTTCCGTCACAGGTACCTGAAGCCGACCTCTTCGCTGGCATACGATAGAGGGTAGATCCGGGGCCTGGTGCGCCGCCTTCTGCCAAGAGAGAGAAACTCCGTGAACCTGCTGTACAGCCTCACCCTGACCGTCACCAACCCGATCGACGGGGACCTGAAGCCCGGCCTCGAGGAAGGGGACATCACCCCCGGCCTGCTCGGCTTCCTGGCAACGCTCTTCCTGGCACTGGCTGTGGTGTTCCTGATCCGGGACATGGTCAAGCGGATCCGGCGCGTCCGGTACCGCGCGCAGGTCATGGGCGAGGGCACGGAGGACGAAGGCAGGGAGGGCGTCAGCCCGGCCGGTGGCAAAGCGCCAGAGGGCGTAAACATCAGCGCCGCCGGCACGGCTGAGGATCCCGCCAGCCGCACACAGCCCGGGCCGCCGAGTTCCAACCCGGCAGGATAAGGACTATGGCGGAGCGGCTGAAAGACCAGGCGTCCGCCTACCTGCGTCAGCATGCCGGAAACCCGGTGGACTGGTGGCCCTTCGGTGATGAGGCGTTCGCTGAGGCCCGGCGCCGCGACGTGCCTGTGTTTATTTCCATCGGCTATGCCGCCTGCCACTGGTGCCATGTCATGGCGCACGAATCCTTTGAGGATCCGGAGACCGCGCGGATCCTGAACCGGGACTTTGTCAGCATCAAAGTAGACCGCGAAGAGCGGCCCGACGGCTCCGACTGCAGGCACGGCCGCGGCGCTGGCAGAGCGAACGCTCACCGCCATGGCGCTGGGCGGCATCTACGACCAGGTGGGCGGAGGCTTCGCCCGGTACACAGTGGACCGCCGCTGGCAGGTGCCGCACTTCGAGAAGATGCTGTATGACAACGCCCAGCTGCTGCGGGTCTACGCGCATTTCTCCCGCCAGGCCGCGGACGAAGACCTGCGGGCGCTGGCGCTGCGGGTCACCCGCGAGACGGCCGCCTGGATGGCGGCGGAGCTGGCGGTTCCGGGAAGCGCTTTCGCTTCCTCCCTGGATGCCGACACCCTGGTGGACGGGCGCCGGGTAGAGGGCGCTACCTACGTGTTTACCCGGGCTGAGCTTCAGCGGATCCTTGGCACTGGATCCGCGGCACTGGACCTGCTGGACGTGGATGCCGACGACGGCGCCTCCCACCGGCTGCCCGGCAGCACACTGCGTCTGAGCGGCGTGCCGGACGAAGCGCAGGCCGCGGTGTGGGCGGAGGCCCGGGAGTCCCTGGCCGCGGTGCGAGCGGAACGTACCCAGCCGGAGCGGGACGGGAAGGTGGTAGCCGGCTGGAACGGCCTGGCAGTCGCCGCCCTCGCCGATGCAGCCCTGGCCCTCGCCGACGCCGGAATCCCGGAAGACTGGATACTGCCCGCTGCCGAGAAAGCTGCCGGTTACCTGCTGGAGGTTCACTGGAACGGGCGGACCCTGCGCCGGGTTTCAAGTGACGGGAAAGCGCAGGGGATCGAAGGCCTGCTGGAGGACTACGCAGGTGTGGCCGAAGGCCTGTTTGCGCTGTATGCGGCCACCGGCAACCCGCGCTGGCACGGGGCTGCGCAGCAGCTGGCGGCTGCCGCCGTCGAACGTTTCCTGGGACCTTCAGGGCTCTCGGACACCGCCCTTGAAGCCGAGCAGATCCGCCAGACACAGGGCGGGCAGTCCGCAGCGAACCCGCTCGATGACGCAGTGCCAAGCGGGACGGGGCTGCTGGCGGGTGTGCTCCTCACCTCAGCCTCCTACGGCGGACCTGCCCGCCACCGCGACCTCGCCGAACGGCTGGTGGCACACGTGCAGCGGGCAGCGCCTGCGATTCCCCAGGCCGTCGGCTGGTCCATGGCAGTGCAGCAGTTCCTCCTCGACGGACCACAGGAACTGGCGGTTACGGGATCGGACCCGGAAGCCGTGGCACGGCTGCTCCGGGCCGGACGGGGTGCCGGCGGACCGGGTCTGGTCATTGCCCACGGGAAGGCCGACGGCGTGGGGCTGCTGGAAGGGCGGGAAACCCAGGACCCCGCGCTGGCATGGGTATGCCGCGGGATGGTGTGCCGGCGTCCCGTGGGAACCGCCGCCGAGGTCGAAGCGGAACTGGCCGGCGGGAGCCAGCCCTGAACCGGTCCTAGGCCGGAACCGAAAGCACAGCCATCAGAATGGCAATGTAGTGGCAGGTGAAGCCGGCCAGCGTGAAAGCGTGGAAGATCTCGTGGAAGCCGAACCAGTTGATGGACGGATTGGGTCGCTTCATCGCGTAGATCACCGCGCCGGCTATGTAGGCCGCCCCGCCGGCAATCACGAGGATGGCTGCCGGTGTGTTCACAGCCCAGAAATCCGGAATGTAGAAGACGGCTGCGCAGCCCAGGGCAATGTAGACCGGCGTGTACAGCCAGCGCGGGGCATGAAGCCACAGCAGGCGGAACGCGATTCCCGCCAGCGCGCCGCTCCAGATGATGACCAGCAGCACCACGGCTTTGTCCTGCGGCAGCAGCGACCACGCCAGGGGTGTGTAGGAACCGGCGATCACCAGCATGATGTTGGTGTGGTCCAGCCGCTTCAGGACGGTCTTTACCTTCGGACTCCAGTTCCCGCGGTGGTAAACCGCTGAGACGCCGAAGAGCAGGATGCCGGTGAGGGCATACACGGCAGAAGCGACACGGGTACCCGTGGTGGGGGCAAGGGCAATCAGGACAATACCTGCGGCCAGCGCCAGGGGTGCGGCTCCTGCATGCAGCCAGCCGCGGAGGCGGGGTTTGATGTCCAGGGCCTCTGCCACGGATTCAACTGCTGACTCCAGCGGGCCCGGGGCCTGGCGGGACTCCGGATCCTGTTGCACAGGTACTCGTTCCGGGGATGAACTCATGCTGCCCATCCTAACTTACGACCCGGTAGGTTACTTGCCGGTAGGCGCGGCTCGGCTCCCGCCTGCGCAGCTGGGCTGCTGCTGCGCGGTAGCCTTGAGATGAGAAAGTCACCGCGTTCAGCGGATTCCGTTCAGAATGATAGGCAGGTGAGTCACCCGTGCGTTTTCCCGGTGTGGTTTACGCCTATTACGAACGCCGTCTCCGGCGCAGCCTGGTTAAGGACCGGATACCGGAGCACATTGGCGTGATGGTTGACGGCAACCGCCGCTGGGCCAAACTCGCCGGAGCTCCGACGTCGGACGGCCACCAGGCCGGAGCCGACAAGATTCTTGAGTTTCTGGGCTGGTGCGAGGAACTGGGCGTGCGGGTAGTCACCCTGTACATGCTCTCCACAGACAATCTCAACCGGGCCGCGGATGAATTGGAGCCGCTGCTTGGCATCATCGCCAACACCCTTGACCGGCTGGGGGAGAAGGGCGACCTGCGGGTGCAGCCCGTAGGTGCATTGGACATCCTGCCGAACGATCTCACCTGCCAGCTCGAACGCCTGGGCGAGGCGACGGCGTCGGCCACCGGACTGCACGTAAACGTGGCAATCGGCTACGGCGGCCGGCGGGAGATTGTGGATGCGGTGAAGGAACTGCTCCGCGACGCACAGGCCCAGGGCAAACCGATCGAAGAGATTACGGCCGAGCTGTCCGATGCTCAGATCTCCGAGTACCTGTACACCCGCGGCCAGCCGGATCCCGAGCTGGTGATCCGCACGTCCGGTGAGCAGCGCCTGTCCGGGTTCCTGATGTGGCAAAGCGCGTACAGCGAGTTCTACTTCTGTGAGGCGCTCTGGCCGGACTTCCGCCGGGTCGACTTCCTGCGGGCCCTGCGAGACTACGCCAGCCGTCAGCGACGTTTCGGCTCCTAACGGGTACCACCCGCAATGCTGCAGCACTCCCGCTCGGAAATCGCGCTGGCCTCAGGCCTGGCCTGGACCGCCGGGTACGTGGACGCAATCGGCTTCCTGCATCTTGGCGGATACTTCGTTTCCTTCATGACCGGAAACTCGACGCGGGCCGGCGCCGCAGTGGCGAATGCCTCGCTAACCGGCTTTCTGCAGGCCTTCGGGCTGATCGCGGCCTTCTTCCTCGGCGTCGTTGCCGCGTCCATACTGCGGCGGGTCCTAAGCCGTCACCGCCGCCCGGCCATCTGCCTGCTGTCCGCTGCCGTCCTCGGCGCAGCGTGGGGCAGCACGGCGCTGCCCGGAGCCGAAGGGGTGCTCGCTCCGGCGCTGGCCGCCTCCATGGGGCTGCTCAACGCCGTCTTCGAACGCGGCGGCGAAGTTTCCATCGGGATTACCTATATGACCGGAACACTGGTCAAGCTCGGGCAGAAGGTTACTGCCGCACTGTTCGGGGAACGGGGCAACGGCTGGCACCGCTACCTGCTGCTCTGGTGTTCGCTGACCCTGGGTTCGCTCTGCGGCGGTGCCGGCTACCTGGTGCTGGGGCTGTCATCTCTGGGGCCGGCCATCGTTGCCCTGGCCGCGGCAGCAGCGGCGTCGTGGGGTCATCCCGGCCATCTTCACGGCTAGCTTCCGCCCGCACTTCGCGGTTCGTAAACAGCACGTGAATAATTCCAACTCCTTCGTGTCCCTGTGTTCTGCGGTGCGTCCCCGGGCGTAGCTTGTACGTATCGATCAGCCCCATGCTGATGGAACCGGAGGCCGGATGCTCACACGGTGTGTGCTTGCACAGGAGGCCGCAGCCCGGCGTCCCGTGCCGGCCTGCGGAGAAGAACACTGCTAGCTATTCGGGGCCTGCGGTCCCTGACTGGAGTTCTAAGTGGCCGTAACCAACGCATCCATGCCTGAGATCTCCGGCGCAGCCGGCAAGCCCCAGGCATTCGTGCTTGATACATCCGTCCTGCTGTCCGACCCGAGGGCAATCCTGCGGTTCGCCGAACACGACGTCATCCTGCCGCTGGTGGTCATCAGCGAACTCGAAAGCAAACGCAACGACCCGGAGCTGGGGTATTTTGCCCGCGCCGCCCTGCGCCTGCTTGATGACCTGCGTGTGGAGCACGGCGGCCTGGACCGGCCGGTGCCCATCGGGGACGCCGGCGGTACCCTGCGGGTGGAACTGAACCACGTCTCCCTGGAAGTGCTGCCGCTGGGCATCCGCGGATCCGAAAATGACAACCGGATCCTCGCCGTGGCCCGGAACCTCGCCGATGAGGGACACACCATCACCGTGGTCTCGAAGGATCTGCCGCTGCGCGTCAAGGCGGCAGCAGTGGGGCTCACCGCCGATGAGTACCGCAACGAACTGGTCCGGGACACCGGCTGGACCGGCATGGCCGAGGTCGAGACCTCCGACGCCGAGATCAGTGCCCTGTACGAGCACCAGCCCGTGTTTGTGCCCGACGCCGCGGACCTGCCGGTCAACACCGGCCTGGTGCTGCTCTCCGGGCGGTCCTCGGCCCTGGGACGGCTGGGCGCGGACAAACAGGTGAGGCTGGTGCGCGGGGACCGGGACGTTTTTGGGCTGCACGGCCGCTCCGCCGAACAGCGGCTGGCCATCGACATGCTCCTGGACCCTGAGGTCGGAATCGTTTCCCTGGGCGGACGGGCCGGAACCGGCAAGTCCGCACTGGCGCTGTGCGCCGGGCTGGAAGCGGTCCTGGAGCGGCGCGAACACCGCAAGGTGGTGGTTTTCCGTCCGCTGTACGCGGTGGGCGGCCAGGAGCTGGGTTACCTGCCCGGAAGCGAGGCAGACAAGATGGGGCCGTGGGGCCAGGCCGTCTTCGACACCCTGGAAGCCCTGGTTTCCAAGGAAGTGGTGGAAGAGGTCCTGGACCGCGGGATGCTCGAAGTGCTGCCGCTGACCCACATCCGCGGACGCTCACTGCATGACAGCTTCGTGATTGTGGATGAAGCCCAGTCGCTGGAAAAGAATGTCCTGCTTACGGTGCTCTCACGGATCGGACAGAATTCAAAGGTAGTCCTCACCCACGACGTCGCCCAGCGGGACAATCTGCGGGTGGGCCGTCATGACGGGATAGCCGCCGTGGTGGAGACGCTCAAGGGACATCCGCTGTTTGGACACATGACCCTGACCCGGTCCGAACGCTCACCCATTGCGGCCCTGGTGACAGACCTGCTCGAAGAAGGGGCCATTGGCTAGGTAATCCACAGCCCCTGCGCCCTGCGGCACGCGCCGTACCGCCGTCGCGTACCGTAGGGCGCATGTGGGGGATCCTGGGGGAGTACTGGAGCGGACCGAAGCTTTCTGCGCTGCTGCTCGCGGCGGCGCTGGGCTACCTGATGGTGCTGTCCTGGAAGCTGACGGTCACGGACTTGCGCACGCGGCGGCTGCCGGACCGGCTGGTGGTCCCGGCGTATCCAGTCTCCGGCGTCCTGCTGGGTGCGGCCGCCCTCGCTGCCGGGCAGCCCGAACGCTTCGCGTCCATGGCGCTCGGAGGGGTGCTGATGCTCAGCGGATACCTGCTGCTGCGGATTGCAGCGCCGTCCGGGCTGGGGCTTGGAGACGTAAAGCTGGCCGGTGTCCTGGGTCTCTATCTGGGCTTTGCCGGCTACGGCCACCTGCTGGCCGGAGCTGCAGCCGGATTCGTGCTGGGTGGCCTGTGGGGCCTGGTGCTGATACTTTCCCGCCGCGGCACGGGCAAAACCCGCATAGCGTTCGGCCCGTTTATGCTCGCCGGTGCTTTGCTGGCGCTCGCAGTCCCTGGCCTAGAGTAGAGCCATGCCCACACCTGACTTCATTCTGTCCCTGCGCGAAAAAGTGGGCCACGAGCTGCTGTGGCTGCCCGGAGTTGCCGCCGTCGTCTTCAATCCGGAAGGTGAGGTCCTCTTGTGCCGTCGGGCGGACAACGGCAGGTGGACGCTCATCACCGGAATCCTGGAGCCCGGGGAAGAGCCCGGCCCCGGACTGCTGCGCGAAGTCGAGGAGGAAACCGGAGTCCAGGCGAGGCTTGAACACCTCATCCACGTGGGTACCACGGACCCGATCATGTTCCCCAACCAGGACCGCTGCCAGTTCCTGAATCTGGTGTTCCGCTGTGCCTGGACGGCGGGGACCGCCCGGGTGAACGACGACGAGTCCACTGACGTGCGCTGGTTCGCCCTCGACAAGCTGCCCGAGCTCAATGCCCGGCACCGGATGCTCATCGAGCTGGCGCAGCATTCAACCGGAGTGCCGGTTTTCGAGGTGTAGCCTGGAGCGTTCGGCACAGCGTGCATGTCACGGATAACCGCGGAGGCTAGAACTTCTGGTCGAAGCGGTGCAGGAAGGCAGCCATGGCGTCGCGGGCGATTGGCTGACCTGGACGGAACGTGCCGTCTTCCCAGCCGTTGGAAATGCCGGTTGCCGCCAGCCAGCTGATCTCCTTGTAAAACTGGTGGTCGGTACCCACGTCCCTGAACTTCGAGACCGCAGGAGGCGTGTACGCCGGGCTTCCCGCCATCCGGTAAAGGAAGGCGGCCATGGCATCGCGGTTAATGGGCGTCACTGGCCTGAAGGAACCGTCATTCCAGCCCGTCGTCACCCTGGACGAGGACAGCCAGTCGATTTCCTTGTAGAACTGGTTGTCTGCCGACACGTCAGTGAACTTGGGTCTGGCAGCGGGCTCGACGGCGTCAGGCATTGCGGGGCTGGTTTCGCTGGCGGCCGCCGGACCGGCCAGGCAACTGAGTGCCAGCAGTGCAGCGAGGCACGAAGAAGTAAAGCCGATGGTGAGCGTCTTGGTTTTCAATCAAATTCCTGGATGTTGAGAACCGAGAGGTCCTTCGGCTGGCTGGGGAAGGCGCAGGGTTTCCGGGGATCCGGCGCGGTTACACATATGCAGTTCTGCTGCCGGAGTTCACCGGCGGTGCGCCCTGCCCATCCCAGAGGGCATCGGACGGAGCGGTGTCCAGGACCATGCCATCCCCAGGCCGCGTTACGCCTGATGACAGCGGGCCCAGACAGTAATGCCCAGGCCCGCTGCGTTCCGGTGTATTAGCTCTTTTCCGGACTGGATGCTGAAGAATTGTCCGGTCTGGGTGCCTGGGTGCCCTCCGGTGCTGCGGACCGCGCCCGCTCTCCGGAATCCGGTGCGTCAGCCGAAGCTCCGGCCCGCAGCTCGGCTTCGAGGCGCTTGGCTTCTTCCCCGCCTACAGCCTCGCCGCGAGCCACCATGCCGGCAACGTCGGAGAGCGGGATTTCCTTCAGGAAGAAGGCGAGGATGAGCGCCAGTGCCAGGAAGGGCACCAGGTACCAGAAGACCGGTGCCAGGGAATCGGCATAGGCATTGACGATTCCGTCGCGGACCGGCTCGGGAAGCGCGGCCATGGCGGAGGGCTGAAGGGTGGCTGTGGCCTCACCGGCAGCAGCGGCGTCGAACCCTGCGCCTTCAAAGACACCCATAAGGTTCTCCGACAGGCGCGTGGTGAACATCGCGCCGAAAATCGCCACACCCAGCGAAGCACCCACTTCCCGGAAGTAGTTGTTGGAGGACGTAGCGGTGCCAATCTGATCCACCGGCACCGAGTTCTGCACCACCAGCACTACGACCTGCATGATCAGCCCCAGTCCGGCGCCGAAGACAAACAGCTGGGAGCAGATGACCCATACGGGAGTCTGCGCGGTGAGCATCGTCATCCACAGCAGGGCTGCCAGGACCAGGACACCGCCGGCGATCGGGTACTTCTTGTAACGGCCGGTCTTGGTGATGGCCAGACCGGACCAGATGGAAGTTCCCATCATGCCCACCATCATGGGCAGCATCAGCAGGCCGGAGGCGGCTGCCGAGGTGCCGGTGGACATCTGCAGGAAGGTGGGAACGAAGGCCAGCGCAGCGAACATGCCCATGCCCAGCGTGAAGCCGATGGCGGTGCTGTTGACGAAGATCGGGTTCTTGAACAAGCTCAGCGGAATGATCGGATCGTCGGCGCGGCGTTCGACCAGAACGAAGGCGAAGGCAGCAGCCAGCAGGCCGGCGCCGAAGACGAGAGTCAACGGATCGGTCCAGCCGCGATCTGCGTCACCGCCGAAGTCGGTGAAGAAGATCAGGCAGGTGGTAGCGATGGAGAGCAGGACGACACCGGGAAGGTCGATGCGCTTTTCGGCCTTCTTGCTGGGCAGCGTGAGCGTGAAGAACGCAATCAGGAATGCGGTAATGCCGATGGGGATGTTGATGTAGAAGGCCCACTGCCAGGTCATGTGGTCAACGAAGAACCCGCCCAGCAGGGGACCGGCCACAGCGGAGAGGCCGAAGATGCCGCCCAGCGGGCCCATGTACTTGCCGCGTTCGTTTGCCGGGACAATGTCCGCGATGATCGCCTGCGAGAGGATCATCAGGCCGCCGCCGCCCAGGCCCTGGATGGCGCGGAACAAGACAAACATCCAGAAGTCGGTGGCAAAGGCGCAGCCGACGGAAGCCATGGTGAACAGCGCAATGGCGAAAAGGAAGAGGTTCCGCCGGCCCAGCACATCGCCGAACTTTCCGTAGATGGGCATCACGATGGTGGTGGCCAGCAGATAGGCAGTGGTGATCCAGGTCTGGTGTTCGACGCCGCCTAGCTCGCCGACGATCGTGGGCATCGCCGTCGAAACAATGGTCTGGTCCAGTGAGGACAGAAGCATGCCCGCGATCAGGGCAGAGAAGATGATCCAGATGCGTTTCTGGGTCAGCAGCAGCGGTCCGGAGGAGCGCGCAGCGGTGGTGGTCATGACGGGTCCTAGGTGGGAGTGACTGGGGAGAAGGAAGAGAAGGCGGTACGGGCGGGTTCGACGGCGGAGGTGAGCACCGCGCGGTAGCTGCGGTTGTTCTCCGGATCGAAGAACTCGGGACCTGCCCTTTGCAGCAGCGCCGAAAAGACGGTGGCGACGGCGGTGACCTGCGGGTCCGATGGATCAAGGTGTTCACGCCGGGCGATGAGGCGGCGCAGGCGTTCGTCCGCTTCCCGGGTGCCCTGCATCAGCTTGAAGACCAGCCGCGGCTCGGTGTTCAGTGCCTCCTTGAGCTGCGCCAGCTCTGACCGGGAAACTGCCATTGACTCCATATGGGCCACGGCCAGGTCCACGAGGTCCTGGAGCAGGCTCGGTGAAAGTCCGGGGCTGGCAGACCCCGCTGCGATGAACGGTTCGGTGAGCTCCTTCGGCAGGGCGGCAGGGGCGCCGAGGACGGCGTCTTCCTTGGACGGGAAGTAGTTGAAGAACGTACGCCGGGAGATGCCCACCTGCTCACACAGTTCCTCGACGGTAAAGCCGCCCAGGCCATGTTCGGCGGTGAGGGCCCGTGCTGCGCTGGTGATGGCGCTGTAGGTGGCTGCCCGTTTGCGCTCCCGAAGCCCGCCCGATGCACTATTGGTCACGAAGTAAAGATTTGCACGCTCTGTAGCAAAGTGCAAAATGATTCGGTGTTGTGGGGGCTGGCTTTCTGACAGTCCTGATGGTTCTGCTGCTGATTAGGCCTCGCTGGCACCGGGATTCCCACACCTTGGTGCTCGTGTTGCTGGTGGGTTCTGCCCGGAGCCGGGGTTCCCGCGCCTTGTTGCTCATGTTGCTGGAGTTCATCAGGGCCACCGGCATTCCCATCTCTCGTTGCACCTGTTTATGCGTGTGACCCCAGGCGTAGCACCAGTAACAGGCTCTGGGAACGACGGCATCGGGGTCTGGAGGTTCGGGGCCTCCGGACCTGCCTCCGCCCCGGACCCGCCCCGGACACGCAAAAGGGGGCCGCCCAGCCGGGCGGCCCCCTGAATGCAGCGGAAGACTAAGACTGCGGCGGCTTGGTCATGGAGAGGACGTCCAGAGCAGCGTCGAGCTGCTCTTCGGTGACCTCTCCGCGCTCGACGAAGCCGAGTTCGACGACGGCCTGGCGGATGGTCTTGCCCTCCTTGACCGCGAACTTGGCGATCTTGGCGGCGTTCTCGTAACCGATGTACTTGTTCAGCGGGGTAACGATCGAGGGGGAGGCCTCGGCGAGGTAGCGCGCGCGCTCCACGTTTGCTTCGATGCCGTCGATCATCTTGTCCGCCATGATGACGGAGGAGTTGGCGAGCAGGCGGATGGACTCCAGCAGGTTCGAGGCGATGACGGGGATGCCGACGTTCAGCTCGAAGTAACCGAAGGTGCCCGCCCATGCGATGGCGGCGTCGTTGCCCACAACCTGGGCGGCAACCTGCATGACGGCCTCGGAGATCACCGGGTTGACCTTGCCCGGCATGATCGAGGAGCCCGGCTGCAGGTCGGGGATGGCGATTTCGCCCAGGCCGGTGTTGGGGCCGGAGCCCATCCAGCGCAGGTCGTTGGCGATCTTGGAGAAGGACACTGCGATGGTGCGCAGCATGCCGGAGACCTCAACGAGGGCATCGCGGTTGGCCTGGGACTCGAAGTGGTCCCGTGCTTCGGTGAGCGGCAGGCCGGTATCCGCGGCAAGCAGCTCGATCACGCGCTGCGGGAAGCCTGCCGGGGTGTTGATGCCGGTGCCTACGGCGGTGCCGCCCAGCGGAACCTCGGCGACGCGGGGCAGGGATGCCTGGACGCGCTCAATGCCGTAGCGGACCTGCGCAGCGTAACCGCCGAATTCCTGGCCCAGGGTCACCGGGGTGGCATCCATGAGGTGCGTACGGCCGGACTTGACGACGTCCTTGAACTCTTCGGCCTTGCGCTCCAGCGAAGCGGCGAGGTGCTCCAGCGCCGGGATCAGGTTGTTGATCAGGGCGGAGGTGGCAGCAACGTGGACGGAAGTGGGGAACACGTCGTTGGAGGACTGCGAGGCGTTGACATGGTCGTTCGGGTGAACGGTGGTCTCGCTGCCGGCGGCCTTCAGGGCACGGGTAGCGATTTCCGCCAGGACCTCGTTGGTGTTCATGTTCGAGGACGTGCCGGAGCCGGTCTGGAACACGTCGATCGGGAACTGGCCGTAGTGCTGGCCGGCAGCCACTTCGTCAGCCGCAGCGGCGATCGCCTTGGCGCGCTCGTCGTCGAGCACTCCCAGTTCGGCGTTGGCGGTGGCGGCAGCCTTCTTGATGCGTGCCAGTGCCTCAATGTGGGCGTCGTCCAGCGGCTTGCCGGAAATCGGGAAGTTCTCCACGGCGCGCTGGGTCTGGGCGCGGTAAAGGGCGTTTACCGGTACGCGGACCTCACCCATCGTGTCATGTTCAATGCGGTATTCAGCGGAGTTGGAAGTCATGGCTATTAGCCTAGTCGGCACGCCCGCCGCCGCTGAAAACGCGTGTCGGATTGGGGCGGGATTTCCTGCCCCTCAGCCGGCTGCGAGGCCAGTGGGTTCAGCCTCCAGGCTGCCGATGCTGGACACCAGGTCCGCGCGGCCTTCGGCCAGCCGGTAGGAGAGTCCGACGACGGCAGTGGAACCGGAGGCAACGGCGTCGGAAATCAGGCGTGAGCTTTCCACCAGGCGCTCGGCGGTCTGGCGGGTGTGTTCGACCACCATGTCATTGACGTCCTCCAGCCCGTTGCGGCGGGCTGCGAGTACTGAGGGGGTGATTCGTTCCACCAGGCTGCGGACGTAGCCCGCCGGCATGGAACCGGTGTCAACCGTGTGCTTGGCAGCCGTGACGGCGCCGCAGCTGTCGTGGCCCAGGATGACGATCAGCGGGACTCCGAGCACGCCCACGCTGTATTCGAGTGAACCGAGGACGGCGTCGTCGGTGACCTGGCCGGCAGTGCGGACGACGAAGACATCGCCCAGTCCAAGGTCAAAGATGATTTCGGCAGCGAGGCGGGAGTCCGAGCAGCCGAAGATGACTGCAAAGGGATTCTGCTCGTTGACCAGGGAGCTGCGCCGGGGCGCGTCCTGGTTCGGATGGCGGGAGGTGCCGGCAACAAATCGCTCGTTGCCTTCGCGCAGGCGCTGCCAGGCCTGGGCGGGAGTGGTGGGAGCAGTAAGGGGGCTGTTGAATTCGGTCACCGTTCAAGAATACGGCGACACCGCACCGATCCGCTGTTCTGTTACCGCCGCACGTCGCGTCCGGCCGCGCTCACGTGCTATTGGCCGGAGGATGCGAGGTCTGAGAGTACGGCCTCGGCAAGGATGTCCACGGTGGCGAGGTCGCCCTCGGAGCTGAGGACCACGGTCATTCCGTTGACCTCCGTGACCAGGTGCGCTTCGCCGCTGGCGCTGTCACGCAGCTGCCAGGTTGCCCCGCCGGCGTTTCGTTCACCGGCAACCAGCGAGTCCTTGGTGGTCTGGGAAACCCAGGTGGGGTTCGCCGCGTTGGTCTGTGTCATCCGGATGAACTCGGTATCCGGGGTGAGATATCCCACTTCCCAGGCGGGGACGCCGCTGTTGACTCCCGAGTCCCAGCGTGCGTAGTTGGCGGTCCAGCCGTCGGGCAGACCAGGGGCCAGCGGATCGTAGCCGGCGTCGCCTGCCGCTTCGTTCGCGATGGCCTGCACGTCCACGTTGCGGGGCTGCGCCTTCTGGTATGGGTTGAGCAGCACCGGAACCAGCACGATTGCCAGCGTGATTCCGGTAGCAATGAGCATTCCAATGACCGTGGCGTTGGCTCGTTTGGCCTGCTTGGCGGTCAGGGTGGGGGTTACGGGCTCTTCGGGCTGCTGCTGCTCACTCACTGTTCCATGATCGCCTATCCGGGGCGGCATGTCCTATTCCTGCGCATCAGCGGCAGCGCTCCCGGCGGCTCCCGCATAGCGAAATCCGGGGGCACGGCGGTGGCGTGGACCACTTGGCGACTATGATCGGAGCAAGGTACAGCAGTCGGGCCCGCTGTGCGGGGGTGTCTTCCGGACATATCCAGGCATCCGTCTCAGCACGGCCCGAAATTTCAAAGATGAGGTTAAACGTGTCCCAAGGTGCCCAGTACTCAACTCTTTCCCCCGCGCTGGCAGTAGGTGACGACGAGCCGGACCGGAACCTCGCGCTCGAACTGGTCCGCGTAACGGAAGCTGCAGCCATTGCCGGCGGCCACTGGGTCGGTTTCGGTGACAAGAACGCCGCCGACGGCGCTGCCGTTGACGCGATGCGTTCCCTGATTTCCACCGTCCACTTCAACGGCGTCGTGGTGATCGGCGAAGGTGAGAAGGACGAAGCCCCGATGCTCTACAACGGTGAGCACGTTGGCGACGGGACCGGCGCACTCTGCGACGTCGCCGTGGATCCGATCGACGGAACCCGCCTGACCGCCCTGGGCATCAACAATGCCCTCGCGGTCCTGGCCGTCGCCGAGCGCGGAACCATGTTTGATCCCTCCGCCGTGTTCTACATGGAAAAGCTGGTCACCGGTCCCGAAGCGGCGGACATGGTGGACCTGCGCCTTCCGGTCAAGCAGAACCTGCACCTGATCGCGAAGGCCAAGGGCAAGAAGATCAACCAGCTCAACGTCATGATCCTGGAGCGGGACCGGCACAAGCCTCTGGTCCAGGAAATCCGCGACGCCGGAGCACGCACCCGCATGCTGATGGACGGCGACGTCGCCGGCGGCATCGCGGCGGCCCGTGAGGGCACCGACGTGGATGCGCTGATGGGCATCGGCGGAACCCCTGAAGGCATCATCACCGCCTGCGCCGTGAAGACCCTGGGCGGAGTGATCCAGGGCCGGCTGTGGCCCACCTCCGATGAGGAGAAGCAGAAGGCCATCGACGCCGGCCACGACCTGGACCGTGTGCTCTCCACCAACGACCTGGTCACCAGTGACAACTGCTACTTCGCCGCCACCGGCATCACGGACGGCGACCTGGTCCGCGGCGTGCGCTACAAGAAGGACCGGGTCCTCACCCAGTCCATCGTGATGCGCTCCAAGTCCGGAACCATCCGTGTGGTTGACGGCGAACACCAGTCGCACAAGTGGGAGTCCTACGCCCGCCTGCGCTAGGCGCCCCAAACAGAAAAATGCTGGAGGCCCGGACAGTGTCCGGGCCTCCAGCCTTTTAGGTGCGCGGCTTAGTTCCGGCGGATCTCCGCCACCCGTGCGCCAATGGTTGCGATGACAACGACGGCGGCAGCAGCAGCGGCCATGACCGCCGTCGGGGTGGACAGCAGCTCCCCGTTCACCCTGGAGACGGCAATCCACGACAGGCCCCACGCGAGGGCGGCTGCTGGGGCCAGCCGGCCGCGCCCGTAGAGCGCCAGGCCAACGCCGACGGCGGCAGCGGCAGCCAGCACGATGCCCGCCCACACCGCCGGATCGAGGCCAAAGCCGTCAAATCCGCCGTCGGTCAGCGCGGAAGCGATATTGGCACAGATAGCCACACACACCCAGCCCAGGTAGAGGCCCAGCGTCCCGTCCACGACGACGGCGCCGAGCAGGCTGTCCGGACGGCTGCGCGCGTAGCGGGCGAAGATCAGTGCAAGGACCACCAGCAGTGCGGCGATGACCAGGACGGAGAGCGGAACGGAGCCTGCCTGCACGCTGAGGATCCAGGCGGCGTTCAGGACCAGTGAAGCGGCTACCAGCCAGCCGAGCCTGCGCTGGCGGGCGGAGGCGCGCTGCGAAGGCAGCCACTGGTAGATGGTGTAGGAGCCCAGCCCGGTGTAAATCACGGACCAGATGGAGAAGGCAGGGCTGGCCGGGGCCAGATAGGTGGCGTCCGCGCTCAGTGCCCCGCCGGCCGCTTCCGCGATTGGTGTTCCGCCGAACACTCCGACTCCAATGACGGACCCGGCGATGCAGACAATGAAGGACACGGTGACGGTCAGCTGCCGGGCGAGGTCGCTGCCGGAGTAGCCGTGAAGGGAGGCGGTTGTGCTGCCGGCGACGCCGGATGGACTGGAGGTTCTGGGGGTCGAAGTAGCCATATTAGAGCCTAACAAAGCATGCTTACTATTTCCGGTGCGTTCTGTGCTGCTTACGGTTTCAGCTCCATAACAAACGCGCGTTCGAAGCGTGCGCCGGCTTCCACGTAGGCTAGTTGGCATGACATTGAGCGTTACTCCCTGCACCGATCCGTCCCGCTGGAACGGCCTCGTCAACCAGTTCAACGGGCACCCGCAGCAGCTGTGGGGCTGGGGAAAGACCAAGGCCGAGCACGGCTGGCAGGCCGAACGGCTGCTGCTGTCCGACGGCGGGAGGGTGGTAGGCACGGCACAGCTGCTGATCCGCCGGCTGCCGTTCCCCTTCCGGGCACTGGCCTACATTCCCCGCGGGCCCCAGGGCGAGCCGGGCCGCGAAGCAGAACTGCTCTCCGCCGTTGCGGGCTACGCCAAGGCCAGACACCACGCAGTGGCGCTCACCGTCGAGCCGGACTGGGACGCCGAGTCCGCTGCTGCGGCAGTGCTGCCCGGAGCCGGTTTCCGGCCCAGCGGCAATACCATCCTCATCCCGCGCACCCTCATCCTTGACCTCCGCCGGGAAGAAGAGGAACTGCTCGGAGCCATGAGCAAGAAGCACCGGCAGTACATCCGTAAGTCGGGGCGCGAGGACCTTCAGTACCGGGCGGCCCGGCGCGGGGAACTGCCGCAGTGCCTGGCCGTGTACAAGCAGACGGCCGAGCGTGCCGGTTTTGGCATCCATGAGGACGGCTATTACCTGGATATCTTCGACAACCTGGGGGAAGACTCACCGGTCTATGCCGCGTTCAAGGGCAACGACGTCGTGGCGTTCCTGTGGCTCTCCGCAAGCGGTTACACCGCCTTCGAGCTGTACGGCGGAATGAGCGAGGAAGGTGAGCGGCTCCGGGCAAACTATGCCCTGAAGTGGCTGGCCATCCAGGAGATGAAAGCCCGCGGCATCACCCGGTACGACTTCAACGGCCTGCTGAACGACGGCGTGTCCAAGTTCAAGATGGGCTGGGCGCAGCATGAAAACCTGCTGGCAGGCACATGGGACAAGCCGCTCTCGCCGCTGTACCCCGTCTTCACCAGCGCACTGCCGCTGGCCAAGACGGCCCTGCGGAAAGCGCGCGGAGCCGTCACGGAGCTTCGCAGCCGGCTGGGCCGTTAGCCAGCGGCAGGGCCGCTAGCCTGCGCGGCCGCGCTGTCCGCCTGCGCGGCCGCGCCGTCCGGGCCTAGAGCTCCAAGGTCGGCGCGTCCGGGTCCGCATCGGGGGACTCGGAGCCAACCGTGACCGCGAAGGCGAGAGCGCCGTCGTCGTGCTGGGCTGAATGCGAGGCGAGCTTGGCGATCACCGGCGCTTCATCCGCGCCGATGAACGCGCAGTCTCCCGGATTCAGGACCAGGTCCTGCTTGGGGGAATCGAGTACCAGCGAGCCGCGCAGCGCCATCACCAGCGTAGGGCCGTTCTGCAGCAGCGGAACGTCTGCCGCGGACATGCTTGCGGGGCCGGCGGTCTGCGCCAGCTCCAGCCGCTGGAGCGAGAACTCGGAGAACGGCGGCCGGTAGAGTTCCTGGCCCAGCCCGGTGCGTTCGGCCTCCACCCGCGGAATCCCCAGCGCCTGGAAATCGATGGTCCGCAGCAGCTCCGGCAGGTCCACGTGCTTGGGCGTCAGTCCGCCGCGGAGCACGTTGTCCGAGGACGCCATGACCTCTACGCCCAGCCCGCGCAGGTAAGCGTGGACGTTTCCGGCCGGAAGGTAGATCGCCTCGCCGGGGGAGAGGGAAACCCGGTTCAGCAGCAGGGAGATCAGTACCCCGGGGTCCCCGGGATAGTAGCCGTCCAGCTCGGCGAGCTCGGCCACCGCAGGGTCCAGCCCGTCCCGGTCTGCTTCCGGCAGGGAACGTACGGCGCCCGCCGCGGCGTCCACCGCCTCGCGGACCTCATCGCCGCCGGTGATCAGACGGCGGAAAACGGCTTCCAGCCGTTCGCTCTCCGGACGGCCGGATTCCAGGTCGGACGCTGTTTGGGGAAAGAGCGCCGGTACCGGCCGGCCACTGGACTCCACGAGCCGTGCCGTCTCCCGGAACAGCTGTGCTGCGTCCTCGGGCTGCCGGAATCCGCAGAGCGCTTCGAAGTCCGTAAGCGCGAAGATCATCTCCGGTTTGTGGTTGGCGTCCTTGTAGTTGCGGTCCGCTGCGGCACGGTCCACGCCGGCGGCTTCTTCCGCCGCGAAACCCGCCGCGGCCTGTTCCCGGGTGGGATGGACCTGGAGCGAGAGCGGCGACCCGGCGGCGAGCACCTTCGCCAGGAAGGGCAGCGACTCACCATGGGCGGCCACGGTGCTGCGGCCCAGCAGCCGTGCCGGATCCCGGGAGATGAGCTCATCGAGGGTGGTGCCCTCCTCACTGAGGACGGGTGAGGGAGCGCCGGGGTGCGCACCGAACCACAGCTCGGCTTCCGGTTCCCCGCTGGGATCCCGGCCAAAGAGCTCGGCCATGGCGGTCAGGGACCCCCATGCGTAGGGGCGGAGCGTGCCGGATACCAAGTACATGATTCTCTCTTCGGGACAGGGCCGCCGCCCGGAGGGGCGGACGGCGGCGGGTGAGACGACGTTGCGGTTCAGCCTGCGCTGCACTCGCCGTTGTTGTCCAGCAGCATGCCAAGAGTAGCTGTGTCGCCCAGACGGGCCAGCTCCTGGAGATACTCTTCGGTGATTTCCGGCGCAGCGGGAGCCTCGGGTTCCGCCGCCGGAGCGGCTGGCGCGGGCGCCTCGGGTTCAGCGGGATCGTCCTGGCCGATTGAGCCGTCCTCCACCGGCGCCGGGGGTGCCTGCTCCGCCGTCGCCTCGGCTGCGGCATCCGTTTCGGCGAGCATGGCCTGCACCCGCGAGTGGATCAGCGCGAAGTCCGGGTAGGTGACGAAGTTGTCCGCTGCGGTGCCAAAGTCCGGCGGCCCGATGGTCATCCGCTGGACGTCATGGTTCTTGGACTTCAGCGCCAGGTCCACGAAGCTGCCCAGCTGGTCCTGCGGGATGTCCGTGTGGACTACCTGCTCGCCCGCCGACGCGATGGCCTGGAAGCGGGTCAGCAGGGTGGCAGGGTCCAGCTGGGCCACCATGGCCTGCTGAACGCACTGCTGCCGGGCTATGCGGTGGTAGTCGGTGACGAATTCACGCGAGCGGGCATACCAGAGGGCGGTGTAGCCGTCCATGGTCTGCACACCCGGGGCAATCCATCCGTCCGGTGGATAGTGGAGGTTGGTCCCGGGGATCTCCGCCGCGGTGATGGGTACCCAGCCGCCGACGTCGATCTTCACGCCGCCCATAGCGTCAATGAGGGTGGAGAAACCTTCCATGTCCACGATCACGTAGGACTGGATCTCCAGCCCGAGGATGCCGCCGGCGGCGTCCATCATGGCCTCCGCACCGGGGTCCTCGGAATTCGGATACAGGTCCGGGTACTGCTCGGTGACTACGGGGTAAAGGCTGTTCAGGATGCACTCGTCACCGCAGCTGTAGCCTTCGGGGAACACCTGCCAGAGCGGGGAATCCTCCGTGAACTGGGCGTTTTGGAAGTTACGCGGGAGGCCGAACGTGACAATCTGGCCCGTGTCGGCATCCACGCTGAACACGGACATGCTGTCCGGGCGGAGGCCGGTGCGGTCGGCGCCGGCATCTCCGCCAAGCAGCAGGAAATTATAACGGCCGTCCACCGGGTCGAAGGCCGGGCCGGACGCGAAGATGCTGCTGAAGGTCTGCCGGCTGACATTCAGCAGCCAGGCGCCGTAGGCCAGCCCGCCGCTGGTGACGGTCATGAGGACCACCATTGCGGCGGCAACGGCAGGGCGCATGTTCCGCTGGAGCAGGGGCGGGCGGATGATGCGGAAGGTGTTCAGGAACAGCAGCGCCCACCCCACAGCCAGCAGCGCGAGCACCGCCATGATGAGGAAGGAACCCCACTGGTTGGTGAAGATGTTCACCAGCAGGACCCGGTTGGTCAGGGCAATTACTGCCACAGCGATCAGGGCAGCCCAGACCAGGAACGTAATCCGCAGGGCTGCACGTCCCAGCCGCCGGTCCCCGGCCACAACCTGCGCCGACCCTGGGAGGACGAGCGTCAGGAACAGCAGCAGGAAGGCCCGCCTGTTGCGCAGCCGCGGTGATGCTGACTGCGGGTAGCGGACCGGGTCCGTATAGACGGTTCCGGATGCTCCTGCGGCTGTTCTGCTCATCCGCCGTCTCCTAGGCGCTTTCCGGAATTGAAGTGCGCAGCCGTGCGCCCTTGGCCATGGCGCTCTGGCGCAGTTCTCCGGCAAACTCAATGAGCTGCTGCTGCAGGCTCGCCGCGAGGGGGTCGGTGCCGGCTGCCAGCATGCGCACGGCAAGGAGCCCGGCATTGCGTGCGCCGCCGATGGAAACGGTGGCGACGGGCACGCCGGCAGGCATCTGCACGATCGAGAGCAGCGAGTCCATGCCGTCGAGGTACTTCAGCGGCACCGGGACGCCGATTACCGGCAGCGGCGTCACGGAGGCAAGCATGCCGGGCAGGTGGGCGGCGCCCCCTGCACCGGCAATGATGACACGCAGGCCGCGGCGGTGGGCTTCCTGGCCGTAGGCGATCATTTCGGCAGGCATGCGGTGGGCGGAGACGACGTCGGCTTCATAGGGGATGCCGAACTCGGCCAGCGCTGCTGCGGCGGCGTCCATGACGGGCCAGTCTGAATCCGACCCCATGACCAGGCCGACCAGCGGCTTCGTGGCGGTGCTCATGCCTTCTCCTCATTCGGTTCGCGGCCGTCGCGGATGATTGCGGCGGCCCGTTCGGCGCTGCGCCGGACAGCGGGCAGGTCCTCGGCTGTGGCTCCAACCACGTTGACATGGCCCACCTTGCGCCCCGGACGCACTGACTTGCCGTAGTTGTGGACCTTGGCGGCAGGCTCGGCGGCGAGGGCCAGCCGGGTACCAAGGTACAGGTCCGGGTTCTCTGCGCCGAGGAAGTTCTTCATGACGGCCACGCCGCCCAGCAGGGCGGTGCTGCCCAGCGGCAGTCCGAGGACGGCGCGCAGGTGCTGTTCGAACTGCCCGGTGACTGAACCGTCCATGGTCCAGTGCCCCGAATTGTGCGGACGCATTGCCAGCTCGTTGATCAGGAATCCCGGGCCGCGGCCGGGCGTTTCGAAGAGCTCCGCGGCCATGACACCGGTTACTCCCAGTTCAGCGGCGATCCGCAGGGCTGCTTCTGCTGCTGCTGCCGCGGTTTCCGGTGCCAGATCCTGTGCCGGGGCGATCACTTCGTCGCAGACACCGTTGACCTGGATGGAGTGGACAACGGGCCAGGCGGCGGATTCGCCGTCCGGGGTGCGGGCGATCAGTGCGGAGAGTTCACGGGTGAAGGGAACCTTCTCCTCGGCGAGCAGAGGGGTTCCGGTGAACCAGTCCGCGGCGGCTTCCGCCGCTTCGGCGTCGTCAATGATGCGGACGCCCTTGCCGTCATAGCCGCCGCGCGGGGTCTTCAGGACTACGGGCCAGCCGGAGGCCTTGCCGAAATCGATCAGGTCCGCCACTGTTGCCACGGCGGCCCAGCGCGGATTGGGCAGGCCCAGCCGGTCCACGGCCGCGCGCATCACCAGCTTGTCCTGGGCGTGCAGCAGGGCATCCGGTCCGGGCTGGACATTCACGCCCTCGCTGGCCAGGGCGCGCAGGTGCTCGCCAGGTACGTGTTCGTGGTCGAACGTCAGGACGTCCACCCCGCGGGCAAAGGTAAGCAGGGTCTCATAGTCTGTGTAGTCGCCGACTACGGACTTGGCTACAGCTGGAACAGCGGACACGTCCGGGCCTTCTGCCAGGACCCGCAGCTCAAACCCGAGTTCAGTGGCCGCGGGGGCCATCATCCGGGCCAGCTGGCCGCCGCCGACAACGCCGATAATAGGGAATCTCACGTCTACAGGTTACCGAAGCGGAGCCAAGTTCCCGCCGTGTGTCGTCCTGCAAACGAGGGGGAGAAGGCCCAATCCGGGAGAACGGAAGGTAAAGTGGGTTGTCTCTGCCGTGCCATAGCGCGGCAGTTCCTTCGTCCGGCGGGAATCCCCGTGCGTACATAACTGGCCGCGGAGGGTCATGATCAGATCATTTATTGCCTGGCTGCGGTCCCTGGCGTCTGCCTTCTGGCGTGAGGTTGCAAAATTCGGCACCGTTGGCGCGGTCGCGTTCGTAGTGGACAACGGCCTCACCTGGATCTTCATGCACACCATCATGGAAGGCAGCCCGGCCAAGGCACGCTTTGCCGGCGCCACGATCGCCACGATTTTCTCCTGGGTGGCCAACCGCTGGTGGACCTTCCGCCACCGGCGCCAGTCCAACGTAGCCCGGGAGTTCGGGCAGTTCATCCTCATCAACGGCATCGGCATCTTTATCTCCACGGGATTCACCTGGATTGCCCGCTACCCCCTTGGCATCACGGACAACGGGACCCTGTTCATGGCAGGTGTCATAGGCATCGGCGTTGCCACCGTGGTCCGCTTCTTTGCCTACCGGTACTGGGTGTTCAACAGCACAGCGAGCGAAGCCGAAGCGGAGGAGCGCGCCATGGAGCTGACTGTGGACCCCGCCCTCCCCGCAGTTCCGGAAACCCGGACTGAAACAGCCGAAACGGCCAAGCCGGTCAGGCCTCAAGCCGAGCAGTAACTTTTTCCGCGGCCAGCATCCGCTCGCTGGGCTCTACGCCGTTTCCGGTCAGAACCAGGGATCCGCCCCGGGCCCAGACTGCCAGCGCCGTGCCCAGGATCTGCTGCGTCCCGGCTGCTGCGGGAGCCAGCACAGTGTGCCCCTGCACCGTTGCCGCTTCCAGGAGCGAGCTGAACGCAATGCCCGGTTCTGCTGCTGTGCCGGATACTGCGTCGGCGGGTTCGTCCCCGTAGTCCGGGCCCGTCCAGGTGTCCGCGAATGCACGGACTTCCGCTGCGTAGTCGCTGGTCCCGCCTGGCAGGGCTCCGGGCCAGGACATCGCCAGTGCAGGGAGTGCCACTGCAGCAACAATTTCCCCCGGTGTCCGCGGCTGCGGATCATCCGAGGTGACCCTTACCGGGGCGCCGGCGGCTGCCGATAGGGCAACAGGACACCCGGCCTGCCAGGCGCCGAGCGCCCAGACGAGGGTCTTCCAGTGCACGGGCATTTCCAGCTCCACGGTGGTTCCCGGCTCGGCATCCAGCTCCTCGGCAAGATAGTTGGAGGTCTTGGCTGCCCAGTTGTCCAGGACCTTTCCGGAGAGTTCCACCCGTTCGGAATCCGGCCCGTACCAGATCAGGGCGGGTGAGGTTGCCTGCTCAGTCCTGAGGGTGTTCAGTATCGAGGGAACCGGGTTGACCGTCATGGTTTTCTCTTTCGCTAGGGTGGTGCAGGGCTGGCGGAACCATCCCGGGGGAAAACTTCCGGCGTGGCGCGCCGCCGTGAGACGGTTCCGACTCTATAGGATGCCGAAACAGCTTGACGTGACCGTATTACACGCGTGTAATTAGGGGACGGATTTGTTCCAGCAAACCATTACCGACATGCGTTCACAGCAGGCTGATTGTCGCCTGGGTGAATCCAGATATCCGATGCTGGGGCATTTACACCGGGAGGACTCCATGGGGCAAGCAGAGAAGATTCAGGGCCGGCCGGACATCCAGGCGCAGGCTTCAAAGAGCTACGGCTCACGCGGCGTGCCCGGAGACTGGTACGTCGATCCCGCTGACCCGCAGGCAGCTGACCGCTACCGGGAAGGTGCCGGGGGCAGCCTCGAAGATGCAGCCACGGCCTTCCTGGCTGCGCACGAGGCGCTGGCCGGGGGCGCTGCACAGAGCAGCGAAGACCTCCTGGACCCGCCAATCTCCCTGTTCCCGGCGCCTGCGGAAGCCGAGCAGCGTCCGGTGTGGATCGGCCTGCCCGGCATTGGCGACGGCTACGCGGATGAAAGTGAGCTGGGCTGGCAGGCGGACGCTCTGTGTGCCCAGACTGACCCGGAAGCGTTCTTCCCGGAAAAAGGCGGATCGACCAGGGATGCCAAGAAGGTCTGCGCTGCATGCACCGTGCGTTCGCAGTGCCTCGAGTACGCACTGGCCAATGATGAGCGGTTTGGCATCTGGGGCGGACTTTCCGAGCGTGAACGCCGCCGGCTTCGGAAGCAGGCAGTCTAATTCTTTCGCACGTCCGTGTATGTGCCGTAGTGGTAGCCCACAACGGTGCCGAGTACCTCCCCGAAACACTCTCCGCTCTGGCGGCCCAAACCCGGCCGGCAGACTTCTGCATCGGCGTGGACGCCGGATCCACTGACGCTTCTGCGTCCCTGCTCCAGCTGGGACTTCCCGTCGGGAGCCCCGTGACCGGTGCAGCGCCCCGATCCGGCTTTGGTGCCGCCGTCAAGACGGGGCTGGAACAGCTGCCCAAGCGCGCTGAGCCCGCGGACAGCACACAGGAGTGGCTGTGGCTGCTCCACGACGATTCCGCCCCGGACCCCGGTGCCTTGGCACAGCTGCTTCGCGCCGTTGAACTTGCGCCCTCGGTGACCATCGCCGGCGCCAAGCAGGTGGAGTGGGACAACCCGCGCAAACTTCTTGACGTGGGAGTCTCCATCAGCCGCTGGGCCGAGCGGCTGACCATGATCGACGTCGATGAACTGGACCAGGGCCAGTACGACTCCCGCAGCGACGTCTTTGCGGTGAACTCCGCAGGCATGCTGATCAGGCGCGATGTCTGGGATGCCCTAAGCGGTTTCGACCCCGCCCTTCCCGGCACCGGCGACGACATAGACCTCTGCTGGCGCAACCGGCTGGCCGGCAACCGGGTTGTTGTGGTTCCTTCAGCACGGGTCCGGCATGCCGGAAGCCGGCCGAACCCAGCCGCCGGCGCCACGGCCGCCAGGAAAGCCGAAGTCTTCCTCCGCCTCAAGCATGCCCCCGGCTGGCAGGTTCCCTTCCTGGCCCTCGGTGCCGTACTGGGCGGGTTCGGCCGGTTCTTCCTGGGCATGCTGGCAAAGGACCCCGGATATGCCGCCCGTTCGCTCATGTCCAGCATCGCTGCGGTGCTTCGGCCCGTGGACCTCTTCCGCTCCCGGCGCCGGGCGGCTGCCACACGCAGGCTGCCGCGCAGCACCGTCCGGGCGCTGATAACTACCCCGCGCGAGGTCCGTGAACACCGCAGGTCGGTCCACGAGGCCGACGCGGCTGCGAGTACCTTCCGGGCGGAGACCCCCGGCGCGGCGCAGCCCTACGAACCCAGCGGTGACGCCCATGACGACTTCGCAGCACTCGCTCCCGGACGGACCTGGTCCGGAGCCGGAGCCCTGGCCGCGTCCCTGATCCTTGCCGCCGCCTCGCTTGCCGGTCTCCACCGGCTGGTAGGTGCCCCGGCCCTCACCGGCGGCGCGCTGCTGCCTGTATCGGATACCCTCTCCGCCATCTGGTCCAACGCAGGGTCCTGGTGGAGTGAAGTAGGTGCGGGGTACCCGGGCCACGGTGATCCCTTCGACTACGTTCTCTGGATGCTCGGCGCAGCAGGCCTCGGCAACGCCAACGCAGCAGTAGTGGTGCTGGTGCTCCTGGCTATGCCGCTGGCCGGACTCAGCGCCTGGTTTGCCTCCGGTACGCTGACCCGCCGTCCAGGTGCGAGGTTCTGGGCAGCCATGGCCTGGGGGGCCCTGCCGGCCCTGCAGGTCTCGCTGGGCCAGGGGCGCATGGGCGCACTGATCGCCCACATCGTCCTGCCGCTGGCAGTGCTGGCCATGGCACGTGCCGTTGGCGCGGGAACGTCTGCGCATCCAACCCGGGGCACATCCGACCACCAGCCCGGCCCGCGCAAGCCCGGGGTGCAGGGTGTCCCCAGCTGGACGGCTGCTGCCGCCGCCGGGCTGCTGCTCTCCGTTCTTACGGCCAGCGCCCCGCTGCTCTTCGTCCTCGGTGTCTTCCTGGTCCTGGTGCTCTCGCTGCGTCTGCGTTCGCGGGCCCGCACCCTCTGGTGGTCCCTGCTGGCTCCCGCTGCACTCCTGCTCCCGGTAGTGCTCTCCGCGTCCGAAAACCTGCGCGCAGCCGCAGCGGACCCCGGCGTTCCCATGCCGTTCGCGCCGGCAGCGCTGTGGCAGCAGCTGCTTGGCTACCCGGTGGCCTTTGGCAGCTGGGACCCGATTGCCGGACTCGGCTTCCTGCCGGACGGCCCGTGGGCGCTGGTGCTCGCGCTGCTCGTGGGCGCACCGGCGGCAGCCCTGGCGGCCGCGGCGCTTTTCCAGCCAAGCCGGGCCGGAACGGCGCGGCTCGGTTGGCTGATGGCCATCGCCTCGCTGGCGCTGGCAGCGGCATCCAGCTACCTCGTGACCGGAAGTGCTGCCTCAGCGCTGGTGACCCCGTTCCCCGGCCCGCTCGTCTCCGCAGCCGTCTTCGCACTGCTGTGCGCAGCCCTGCCCGCCCTGGACGGAATCCTCGCGGCCCGCAAAAACGAGGCCGGGCGTACCCGGCGTCCGGCAGCGGCCGTCGCCGTCGCCGTGGCAGTCCTGCTCGCGGCCGGGCCAGCCGCCGCCCTGACGGCCTGGGTTGTTCCGCAGGCCACCGGCGCCGCATCAGCCGCCGGCTCCAGCGGCGTCCAGCCCGGCACCCAGCTCTCCGTGCGGCCCACCGATCCCCGGGTATTGCCGGCAACCGCCGCGGACCGCGGCAACAGTCCGGACCAGACCCGCACCCTCGTGCTGGCCATTGGGCCCGACGATGAGATCACCGCCACGCTAATGCGCTCCGGCGGAAGTACCCTTGACGGACTCAATGCCGGTTATGCCGCCCGCTCCGTTGAAGGCGCAGCCGGTGACGAGACCCTGGCGCCCGACGACGACGCGACTGCCGCGGTGCGCGGCGCCGTCGCGGTCATCACGGCCGGCACCGGGGTGGACCCGCGGGAGGACCTCGCCCGGCTGGGCGTGGGCTTTGTGGTGCTGCAGACCTCGGACACAGCCGCCGAGCTGCTCGCAGACCGCGTGGATGCCGTCCCTGGACTGACCTCCGTGGGCCAGACCGGATCCGGCTGGCTCTGGCGGGTGACCGGAGCGCTGGATGACCAGGGCACCGAAACGGTAGCCGGTTCAACCGCACGGGTCCGGATAGTGGACTCGGCAGGCCAGACCCTCGAGCTGGTTCCGTCCTCGGCAACGAGTGTGGACGCCGAGATTCCTCCGGGGCCCGAGGGGCGGCGCCTGGTGCTCGCCGAGCGGGCAGACACCGGCTGGCAGGCCAGCCTGGACGGCCGGGCACTTGAGCCGGCCACCGACGGGTGGGCCCAGGCCTTCGAGCTTCCGGCGGAAGGCGGGAAGCTCACGGTTGGCTACGCCAGCGGCTGGGAACCGTGGACGGGCATCGTTCAGATCATCGTGTTTGGCCTGACTGTACTGCTGGCCGTTCCTACGCCGTCCCGGTCGGGTGCCATCCGCCTGCCCGGGAAGCAGGGGCCGGTACGCCCGGCAGCGGCCCCGGCAAAGACGGACGACGGCCCTGCGGACCCGCAGAGCGCCTCCACCGCCCCGCAGCCCGGCAGGGAGCCGGTGCCCGCAGGGGCCAGCCGGTCCCGGGAACGCTCCCGGCGGGACAAGAGCGCCGGCAAGCGCCGTCCCGTGAGGACAGCTGGGCCGGAGCCTGCACCGGAGCCTGCACCGGAGAAAGCTGACCCGGTGAAGAAAAACTCGTCTGAAGGAGTGCGCTGATGACCGATTCCACCGGCACATCCGGCGGCGGGACATCCCGCGCCGAGGGCCGCAGCCGCAGGGTTGAAGGCCGCAGGAAAGCGTACGCCGTGTTCTCCGGCAGCGTCCTGCTGGGAACCGCAGGGGCCCTGATCACCGCCGCCGCCATTGCTGCACCCCCGCGCACCGAACTGGCCGCAGCGCCGCCCGCCACCGAGGTTCCCGCCGGGACATTGACCGGGGTGTGCCCGGAGCCGCTGCGCCTGCTCGCCGGAAATGTGACCTCCGTAGACGCCGAGTTCAGCCCCGTGTCCGAATCAGCGTCCACTGCCGTGACCACCGCCGTCGTGGGCGGAGCCGGGACCAGCCTGGCACCGGCTGCGCTGTCCGTGCTTGGCAGCGGGGCCGCCGTCGCCGAAATTGAACCAGGGTCCGAGGTTCCGCTGGCCGGAACCCGGCTGGCCGGAGTCCTGGCCGGCAAATCGGTCGACTCGGTGACTGCCTTCGAAGCCGAACCAAGCGGAGACCAGCCGGCCGTTGCCAATGCCGTCATGGGTTACACCGCCTCGGATGGAGACCTGGCGGGGCTCGCCGCTGCCAACTGCCAGACGCCGGCGAACGACATGTGGCTCCTGGGTGCCCGGACCACGGTGGGCGCAACCGCCGTGCTGCGGCTAAACAACCCCTCGGTGACCCCCGCGTCCGTGGACCTGGAAATCTTCGGCACCGACGGGCGGATCGAGGCCGGCGGCAGCCGTGGAATCGTGGTTGCCCCGGGGGAAACGCGGTCCATAGTCCTGGCAGGACTTGCATCCAGCCAGGAATCCGCGGCGGTGCGGGTACGCAGCTCCGGAGGCCCCGTCAGCGCCTTCATTGAACAGAGCATCCTGCGCGGTCTCACCGCAGGCGGAGTCGAAATCATTGAACCGACGACGGCGCCCGGCCCCCGTCAGGTGATCACCGGCGTCGCACTGCAGTCGCCGGAGAGCACGCGGAAACTTGCCGAACAGCCCGGCTACGAATCCGTGTCTCCGGTCCTGAACGTTGCCGTACCGGGAACCTCGGATGCTTCCGTGCACCTGCGCGTCTTCGGGGACAAGGGCGAAGTGGAGATTCCCGGCGGCGGCGTTTTCAGCGTTCCGGCCGGCACGGTGGGAAAGATCCCGCTCGCCGAGCTCCCTGAAGGCACCTACACGCTGGATCTTTCCGCGGACGTGTCCGTGGCAGCCGCGGCGGTGTTCAGCCGCGGCACCGAACCCGAGGAACGGGTTGAACTGGCCGTTGCACCTGCGGACACCCGGCTCGGCAGCGAACACCTCGCTGTGGCCGTGCCGGGCGGACAGTCCTCACTGGTTCTGAGTGCACCCGACGGCGCCGGCGAAGTGCGGCTTCGGGCGCTCGGCACCGACGGAACGCTGCAGGAGGAGAAGACGGTTTCGGTTCCCGAGGGCAGGACTCTGACCCTGCGCCCAGGCGACATGGGCAGCGGTGAACTGGCCGCTGTGCTGGTCAGCGCGGCGGGGGAAGCGGTTTACGGTGCCCAGCTGGTCACGGGGGAGGGGCCCGGAATTTCCGTGCTGCCGCTGCCGGAGGGCGCAGCGGGCAGCCGTTCCGTCCAGGTTGGAATCGGTTACTAGCCCGCGGTTCCCGGTTCCGGGCCTACAGCGGACGGAACCTGCCGTACGTGGGATCGATCGCCTCGGGGTCCAGGCCCATCAGGGACGCCAGCTGTTCCACCACCACGTCATGGATCAGTTCGTTCACCGGAACCAGTCCGCGGGCTGTTGATTCCACGGGCCGGCGGTAGATGGTGATCACCGGCGGCCTGGGCCCCAGCCCGGGGCTGGAGGAAGCCAGCGGTATGGAACCGCCGCGGCGCACCAGTTCTTCGAGCCCGTCCGGGATTTCCTGGACGATGAACTGGTAGGCCTGGATATCCTCGCCCCAGAGCCGTTCCAGCCGCTCGGCGGACTCCATCACCCAGTCATCGAAGCGCTCCGCGCGGGTCCGGGACCCGGCCAAGTGCGCCGGGAGCAGTTCTCCGCGCAGGCCGCGTCCGTGGCGGTTCCTTCGCCGGCGGCGGAAGGGGCGCGGCCCTGCAGCTTCACCGGCGCCGGATCCGCCGTCGAGCCTTATCCGTGAGGAAGATCCTGGAGGCATGGCACCTACTCTAGCCCGAGGCGCCCGGGCCGGGGAGGCCGTGTCCCGGTGCGGCGGAAGCCCGGCGTGGCTGCGCTGTCCCGCGCTGGCAGCCGGGTAGAGTATTGATCCGTGGGATCCTTACGTCTTTGTTCACGTTCAGCGTGCCGGCAGGCCGCCGTCGCTACCTTGACGTACGTGTACGCCGATTCCACCGCGGTCCTCGGGCCGCTCGCTACCTACGCAGAACCGCACTGCTATGACCTGTGTGAACTGCACGCGCAGCGGCTGACCGCGCCGCGCGGATGGGAAGTCCTCCGCCTCGATCTCGGTACCCTCCCGCGCAATCCGGGCCCCGATGAGCTTTCCGCCCTGGTGGACGCCGTCCGGGAAGCCGAAGAAACCCCGGCAGCCGAAGAGCCCGCCCGCCGCAGCGGCAAACACGCCCTCGAACCCCCGGCAGACCTGGGCGGATCACGCCGTTCCCATCTGCGTGTGCTCCGCGAGGAAATCAGCGAACCGAGCTGAGCTAAGCCGTTACCCGCGGCACGCTATAGGCTGGAGAAATCAGCCCGGGATGAACCGCGGCCGTGACCCGTCAACCGTTTCGCAAGGAAGTGCCGCAGCCATGGCTAACCTGACCTCCGACCTCATGAATGTCCTGCGTTGCCCGCAGACCCATTCGCACCTGCTGCAGGACGGGGACGAACTCGTTTCCACTGCACCCGGACCGGACGGCAAGCCGGTGCGCTATGCCATCGAAGAGGGTATTCCGGTGCTCCTGCCGGTATCCGATGCCCCGGCCGACAACACCTAAGAACTGAGGACCGCATACCCGTGAGCATCGACTTCAAAGTAGCTGACCTGTCCCTGGCCGAAGCCGGCCGCCACCAGATCCGCCTGGCCGAGCACGAAATGCCCGGCCTGATGGCTCTGCGGCGCGAATACGGCCCCAGCCAGCCGCTGGCCGGCGCCCGGATCGCCGGGTCCCTGCACATGACGGTGCAGACCGCTGTGCTGATTGAAACCCTGACCGCGCTGGGCGCAGAGGTCCGCTGGGCCTCCTGCAACATCTTCTCCACCCAGGACGAGGCCGCTGCTGCCGTTGTGGTGGGGAACGGAACTCCCCAGGAGCCAAAGGGCGTGCCGGTGTTCGCCTGGAAGAACGAGACCCTCGAAGAGTACTGGTGGACTGCCGAGCAGATCCTCACCTGGCCCGAAGGCTCCGGCGGGCCGAACATGATCCTTGACGACGGCGGCGACGCCACCCTGCTGCTGCACAAGGGCGTGGAGTTCGAGGCCGCGGGTTCCGTGCCGGCGAACCCCGCCGAGGACGATCCGGATTACTCCTACGAGTACACGGTCATCCTGGACACCCTGCGCCGTTCGCTGGCCGAGGCACCGGGCAAATGGACCGAAATCGCCAAGGGCATCCGCGGCGTCACGGAAGAAACCACCACGGGCGTGCTCCGGCTCTACCAGCTGGCCGCTGACGGACAGCTGCTCTTCCCCGCGATCAACGTCAACGACTCCGTCACCAAGTCCAAGTTCGACAACAAGTACGGCATCCGCCACTCGCTGCCGGACGGCCTGAACCGGGCCACGGACACCCTGATTGGCGGCAAGGTCGCCGTCGTCTGCGGCTACGGCGACGTGGGCAAGGGTGCAGCCGAAGCGCTGCGCGGCCAGGGCGCACGCGTGATTGTTACCGAAATTGACCCGATCTGCGCGCTGCAGGCCGCCATGGACGGCTACCAGGTCGCTCGCCTTGAATCAGTAGTAGGCCAGGGCGACATCTTCATCACCACTACGGGCAACAAGGACATCATCATGGCCTCGCACATGGCCGGGATGAAGCACCAGGCGATCGTGGGCAATGTGGGCCACTTCGACAATGAGATCGACATGGCGGGCCTGGCCCGCGTTCCCGGGATCCGCAAGGTGGAGATCAAGCCGCAGGTCCACGAGTGGATCTTCGACGAAGGAACAGAGAACCAGCGCAGCATCATCGTGCTCTCCGAAGGCCGCCTGCTGAACCTGGGCAACGCTACCGGGCACCCGTCCTTCGTGATGTCCAATTCCTTCGCGAACCAGACCATCGCCCAGATTGAGCTGTTCACCAAGTTCGGGCAGAACAAGGAAGACGGCACACCCGAGTACGCCAACCAGGTGTACGTGCTGCCGAAGATCCTCGACGAGAAGGTTGCCCGCCTGCACCTGGATGCCCTCGGCGTCGAGCTGAGTGAACTGACGAAGCCGCAGGCCGAGTACCTTGGCGTGGACGTGGCCGGACCCTACAAGCCGGACCATTACCGGTACTAGGCCGCGCAGGAACCTCCAACAGCCGTGCCGCTTCGTTGTGAAGCGGCACGGCTGTTTTGTGTCCAGGTGGAACCGGTGCAGGGCCCGCTAGGAGTCGGTGAACGGAAGCCGGTGCAGCCGCCGGCCGAGCTGGCCGGTCCGCTCGTGCTGCGCACTCAGGCGCGCGTAGTCGCGTTCCCTCCGCTGGGAGGTGACGGCACGGAGGTAGGTCTCGGGGAACGTGCCTGCGGGCGGGGGAGGGGACACATAGGCGGACACTTCGGTTGCCAGCCCGGAGGCCATGGCCGAGCGGGCGCCCGGAGCCATCCGACCGGACTGGGCGAGGAACCGGGACACCCTGCGGGAAAGCGGATCCGGCAGGCGGCCTATGTCCGCCAGCTCCGCCCAGGGTGCGAGCTCTGCCGGCATGGCCACACTGGGAGGCGGAGGAGCCTGCACCCGTTCGCGCATTGAATACGTCCCGGCCAGCATGTCTCCCAGCCGCTTGGACTTCTCATTGAACACCGCAACGATAAAGGCCAGGGAACCGGCCAGCATGTAGATTTCCAGAACCGCAAGGATCCCGCGGGTGAAGGCCTGCCGGAAACGAACCGCACCGCCGTCGTCACGGACAATGCGCAGGCCCATGATCAGCCGGCCCAGCGACTTGCCGCGGGTCAGGGTTTCAACAGCAACCGGCACCGCCACCATGATCAGGACCACGCTGGTCAGCAGGAGGGCGCGCGTCAGTGCCGGGTCCAGCGTTCCATCCAGGGTGTTGCCGATGAGGAAAAAGAGGAGCAGCAACAGCAGCACCTGGGACACGACGTCGATCAGGCAGCTCAGCGCGCGTGCGGCAAAGGACGCCGGGCGCAGCTCCAGGACGACGGCTTCACCGGTCACCACCGTGCTCATGCCAGCCCCCTGCTTCCACCCGTGGCTCCGCCGGCGCGTCCGGTCCGGTGCCTTCTTCCCTGGGGTCCCACTTTACCCATCCACACCCGGGCGGAGGACATACGCTGCAGGACACTGTGCCGGTTAGGGTGGAGGCGTGGACTTGGATGCCTTCGCCGCCGTGCACAGCCATGACTGGAAGCGGCTTGATGAACTAATTGCCCGCCGCCGCCTCAGCGGCGCCGAGGCCGATGAACTCCTGCAGCTCTACCAGCGCGCCTCCACCCACCTGTCGGTTGTCCGTTCCGTGGCACCGGAGGGCGCGCTCTCCGCTGCGCTGTCCATGCGGCTTTCCCGTGCCCGGACCCGTTTCACCGGTGCCCGGTCCAACTTCCTCGAAGACCTGGCCGGCTTCTTTGTCTATTCACTGCCGGCCGCTTTCTACCGGGTGCGGACCCTGACGGTGGTCATTGGGGTGCTGTTTGTGCTGGTCTCCGCCATGAGCGCGTACTGGGTGGTGAACACTCCGGGCGTGCTGGCTGCCACGGGCACGGATGCCGAGCTGCGCCAGTACGTTGAATCGGATTTCACCAGCTACTATTCGGAGAACCCAGCGGCGTCCTTTGCCGGCATGGTCTGGACGAACAATGCGTGGATCGCGCTGCAGGCGGTGGCTTTCGGTGTCACCGGCATCTGGGGGCCGTACATCCTCTACCAGAACGCCGTGGGCGTGGGCATGGCCGCCGGGACCATGGCCGCTTTTGGCGAGCTGGATACGTTCTTCGTCTTCATCCTGCCCCACGGGCTCATGGAGCTGACCGCCATTTTCATCGCAGCGGCTGCCGGCCTGCAGATCTTCTGGGCCCTGGTTGCCCCCGGCCCCCGCACCCGAACGGCCGCCCTGGCCCAGGAAGGCCGCTCGCTGATGACCGTGGCGCTGGGACTGGTAGCAGTGCTGTTCATTTCCGGTTTGGTGGAAGGATTCGTGACCCCCAGTTCCCTGCCGGACTGGGTGCGCATCACCATTGGCGCGGCGGTGCTGGCGGGCTACTGGGCATACACGCTGATCCTGGGCAGGCGTGCCTACCAGGCAGGATTCCGCGGCGACCTGCTGGCGCGCGACGCCGGGGAGGCTACGGTCCGCTCGGCGTAGACGGCGCTGACTTCGGCAAAAAGGTGTTGGTGCGGCTCGGGGTGGCTCCTTCGATTCGGGGTGCCGCGGCCGGTAGTGTCTATGAAGGACGGAACCGGACACACCCCCACCACACCCGGTGACTTCATACAGGATTGGGATGAGAGACGAAGCAGTGGCAAGCCAGGACCAAGACCCCACTACGGAAGGCGTCCCCGAAGGCCAGACGCCGGACGGGCGCGGCCCAGGCCCGTCCGATGCCAGCGAGACCATAGTCAGCGGCAAGGCTGCAGCGGGGTCCCGCGAGGACGTTCCCGCCGAACACGATGCCTGGGACGCGGAATTTGCCGGGCTGGCCGGAACTCCTCCGGAGACTGCCGGGAACACCGACGACGCCGTTCCGGCCGCGGATTCTGCTGCGTCCGGGAAAGACCATGATGATGACGCCCAGGATCCAGAAGACCAGGACGGCGCAGCCGGACCAGCTGCCGGGGCAATGCGGAGCCGCTCCGCGCGTGAGGTACCGGGCGGGCATCCCTCCCTTGCCCAGCGCAGCACCCTGCCCATGCGTGCAGCCAGCACCATGCCGGACCTAAGCCGCTACGACACCGGGGATTCCTCTTCCGGCAGTGCGGCTGCTGGATCAGGCAACACCGAGGCGGACAGCCAGCCCGCCGCCGGCGCCACCGCGGGCGCCGCCGGAACTGCGGCTGCTTCGGCCGCATTCGCCGCGGGATCAGCTGCGGGCACGAAGGCCGGGGCCCAGGCCGCCGGCGAGCGGGACGCTGCCCCGGAAACCCGCGCTGCGGGCGCGGACGCCGGACAGAAGGACGAGGCACCGGGCGACGCGGCCCTGAGGGCGTCCGGCCAGAACGCTGAGCCTCATCCCACCGCCGCCGCAGGCGGTCCCTGGTATGGGCCGGGCACAGACCAGCCGGGATCTGAGGCGGCCGGCACAGACCGTCCCGAAGCTGAAGGCCAGGGCGCTGATGGGGCGCGCACGGAAAGCACCGGAGCTGACAACCCGGAAACCAGTGCACTGCCCGAAGCGGACCCGGGCATTTCCAGTGCGGAAGCCGCGCGCCGCAGCGCCGAACGGGAACGTGCAGCCACTGCCAAGCCAGTCCTCGGACGTGTTATCCAGGTGGCCATCGCCGTGTTCTTCCCGGTGATGCTGCTGGCTGCCGCGATCCGCGCGGTGGCAACTCCGCTGTTCCTGTGGGTTGAATACAACCGGCCGGGCTTCCCTGCCGACAGCTTCGGCTTTAGCACCGAAGACCGCATGACGTATGGCTCCTACGCGGTGGACTACCTGCTGAACTTTGCCTCCCCCCGCTATCTGGGGGACCTGGTGACGCCGGACGGCGATCCGCTGTACCTGGCCAGCGAGGTCTCCCACATGGCTGACGTGAAGGCCGTCCTCACGGTGGCTTTCCTGACCGCACTGGGAATGGCGCTGCTCAGCATCGCCGGCGGCCTGTACCTCGCGCGGCGCAGTCCCGGCGGAATCCGCCGGGCGCTCTTCGCCGGAGCGGTTGCCACACTGGCGATTATTGCTGGCCTGCTCGTGGCCGCGGTGCTCGCCTGGGAAGAGTTCTTCACCATGGTGCACACCATCTTCTTCGCCCAGGGCAACTGGACCTTCAGGCTGGATGACACCCTGATCCGGCTCTTCCCAGCGCAGTTCTGGATGGATGCCGGTGCAGCGATCGCGGGAATCGTCCTGCTGGTCTGCATCCTGGTGATGGTCTTCACCTGGCCCACCAAGAAGCGGCGGGAGCGCTCCCGCCTGGCGCGGGAAGAAACCCGCCGCCGTTACCTGGAATCACTCGAGGCACTCTAACCGGCAGCAGTCGCGGGAAACAGTTGCGGGAAACGCAGAACAGCCAGGACCGTTCAGAACGGTCCTGGCTGTTCTGCGTCTGCAGCAGCCGTTATTTGGCGTAGAGCTTCTCCACCTCAGCGGCGAAGTCGGCAATCACTGCCTGCCTCCGCAGCTTCAGCGTGGCGGTGACGTGTCCGCCGTCCAGCGAGAAGTCCCGCGGCAGCACGGTGAACCGGCGGATCTGCTCGGCCCGTGACACACTGGCGTTCGCGGCGTCCACAGCCTCCTGGACCTGCGCCAGGACCAGCGGGTGTTCCGCGGGCGCGGAAGCCGGATCGACGCCGTTCTCGCGGCACCAGGCGGCCAGCGCCTCGTCGTCGAGCGTTACCAGCGCACCTACAAAAGGCCGGCCTTCGCCAACCACCACCACCTGGGAAACCAGGCGGTGTTCACGGACCTTTTCCTCCAGCGGGCCGGGAGCAACATTCTTGCCGCCGGCGGTGACCAGGAGATCCTTTTTGCGGCCGGTAATCTTCAGGAAACCGTCTTCGTCCAGCGTGCCTACATCACCGGTGTGGAACCACTCGCCGCTAAAGGCCTCCGCCGTCGCCTCCGGGTTGCGGTGGTAACCGGTGAAGACGCCGACGCCGCTCACCAGCACTTCGCCGTCGTCCGCGATGCGGATGGCGTTGCCCGGCATGGGCAGGCCAACGGTTCCCACCCGGGTCAGGGGAACGGTATTTACCGAAGCCGGGGCCGTGGTTTCAGTGAGTCCGTAGCCCTCCTGCACAGCGATTCCCGCGCCGCGGAAAAAGTGCGCCAGCGCGGGGCTGAGCGGGCTGGCGCCGGAGATGGCAATGTCCAGTTCCCCGCCGAACGCTGCCCGCACCTTGGGATACAGCAGCCGGTCGAACGCGGTGTGACGGACCCGCAGGGGCAGGGACGGGCCCTTGCCGCCGCGTGCCGCGCTGTCCAGCGCCTTGGAGTACGCAATGGCAGTGGCGGCCGCAGTCTCGAAGAGTTTGCCCTTGCCGGCCGCTGCGGCCTTCTCCTGGGCGCCTGTGTAGATCTTCTCGAACACACGGGGGACGGCGAGCATGAAGGTGGGCCGGAAGGTACGCATGTCCTCGACCAGTGCAGCCGCTGAGGAGCTGTGCCCCACGGTGACGCCGGCGGCCAGGCAGCCCACCTGCACCGCACGCGCCAGCACATGGGCCAGCGGCAGGAACATCAGCGTCCTCGCGCCCGGTCGCTTCAGCATTTCCGGCAGCAGTTCAATCACGTTGACGGCGAACAGGGCAAAGTTTCCGTGGCTGATGCTGCAGCCCTTGGGCCGCCCGGTGGTCCCGGAGGTGTAGACGAGGGAAGCCGTGTCCGAAAGTGAACGCGAGGAACGGACCGCTTCGAGTTCCTCGTCCGGAATGCCCGTGCCGGAGGCCGCGAGCGCATTCAGCGTGTCCGGGCCCTCCCCGCCGGACAGCTTCCAGATGCGGACCGGCAGCTCGGCGGAGGAGGCTCCGGATGCAATGACCCGGGCCTTGTTCTCGTCTCCGGCGAAGGCGATCCGTGCCCCGGAATCGGAGAGGATCCACTGCACCTGGCTGGGGGAGGACGTTTCATAGATGGGCACCGTCACGGCGCCGGCGAACCAGATGGCCAGGTCCACCACCGTCCATTCATAGCGGGTCCCGGACATCACGGCCACGGTGTCACCGGGCCGCACTCCCTGCGCCAGCAGTCCTTTGGCTGCGGCGCGTACCTCAGCGAGGAAAGCTGCCGCGCTCACGTCATTCCAGCTGGACCCGGACTGGCGGGCATACAGTGCCAGCCCGGGGTTCCGGGCCGCCGTCGCCAATAGCAGGTCGGTGATGTTGGAGTCTTCCGGGAGCTCCACGAACAATCCGGTGGAGGCTTCGCGCACGGGCACTCCCTTTCTGTGCATGCACATTGCGTTGAGACCTAGATCCAGCTCGGCATCCAGATGCGGAGCCGCCAATCAGAATAGGGGATGATTTCGGCCGTCCAGACCGGATAGAAGAAAGCCGAGACAAGGACCACAGCAGCCAGGAAGCAGGCAGTGATGACCGCTCCGCGCCGTCTGCGCCGCGCTGTATCCCCCGCGCGGCCCAGCACCAGCCCCAGGACGAAGGTGAGCCCCAGCACAAGGAACGGTACAAAGGAGACGGCATAGAAGTAGAACATGGTCCGGTCGGGAAAAGCGAACCAGGGCAGGTACCCGGCCGCGATGCCGGAGAGCACGGCTCCGGCCCGCCAGTCGCGGCGCCCCAGCCAGCAGGCCAGCAGGACCCCCAGACACAGCAGCGCCGCCCACCAGATCAGCGGGTTGCCAACCGAAGTGATGGCAGAGGTGCAGGCATCGGATCCGCAGGCTGCAGGGTCCGGGCTCTCATAGTAGAAGGACGTGGGACGGCCCAGGAACAGCCAGGTCCAGGCGCTGGCCTCATAGGAATGCTCCGAGGAGAGTCCGTTGTGGAAGGTCCAGGCGCTGCGGTGGTATTCCGCCAGTGACCGCAGCGGAGCCGGAAGCCAGTCCAGCCCGGGGGCCGGGTTGGACTGGGCCCACTGGCGTCCGTAGGCCCCGCTGGAGAGGAACCATCCGGTCCAGGTTGCGAGGTAGGTGGCCGCCGCCAGGGGAAGAACGGTAAAGAACGCGGGGATCCCGTCCTTGAGCAGGCCGGCCGGCCAGTAGCCGATGCCGGCCACCCGGCGGGCGCTGACATCCCAGAGCACCATTAGGAGGCCGAAGACTGCAACGAAGGAAAGGGCGGACCATTTGGTGCCCACGGCCAGCCCCAGGCAAAGAGCTGCTGCGAGCCGCCACGGCCGCCACAGCAGCCAGGGTCCGGTGGCCAGGGCTGCTGGATCCGGCCGGCTGCCCGGAAGCCGGTACGCGGCCCGGGAGAGTTTACGCGCAAGCCTGCGCCGTCCGTCGTCGCGGTCCAGCAGCAGGGCGCCGAAGGCGGCCACAATCCAGAACGTAAGGAAAATATCCAGCAGCGCGGTCCGGGAGAGGACCAGATGGTGTCCGTCCACTGCCAGCAGGAGCCCGGCCACACCTCCCAGCACAGCGGAACGGAACAGGCGGGAAGCAATCAGCGCAACCATCAGGACGGTCAAGGTTCCGGCAAGCGCGGCGGAGAACCGCCAGCCGAAACTGGAGCCCTCACCGAACAGGGCCATGCCGAAGGCAATCATCCATTTGCCCACCGGGGGATGGACTACATACTCCGGGCCCTCCAGAAGACCCTGCGGCTCGCCGGCAGCAAAAGAATCGTTGGCGTCCTCCGGCCAGGCCCGCTCGTAGCCGGACATCAGATACGAGTAGGCATCCTTGACGTAGTAGGTCTCATCGAAGACGAGGGTGCCCGGCTCATCCAGCCGGAAGAAACGCAGGACGCCGGCCAGCAGCGCCGTGCCCAGGGCAGCAGCCCAGACTCCGTACCTGGAAGCCAGCCCGGCGCCGAGCAGCCGCAGCCGAAGAGCGCCCTCTGTGAAGGCCCTGTCCGGACTAAGCACCCGGGGTGCCGTGTCCCGGGCCGGGGCGGAGGGCAGGGGCTGGGTCACGGGTTCAACTCTATAGCCTGTCGCGTAGGGTTGAAGGGTGAACTTCAGCAGCAGCGGATCCCAGGAGCCCATCAGTGCCGACCGCCCCGGGCGGGCCGCGGGAACAGGTCCCGGCCAGATTGTGCTGGCCGCCACCCCCATCGGAAACATGGGCGACGCGACAGTGCGGCTCATTGACCTGCTGCAGCACGCGGACGTGATCGCAGCGGAGGACACCCGGCGCCTCCACCGCCTGGTCAGCGCCCTGAAAATTACCACCAGCGGCCGGATCATGAGCTACCACGAGCACAATGAGCAGGCACGCACTCCGGAACTGCTGGAGCTGGTCCGGGGCGGAGCTACCCTGCTGATGGTCACCGACGCCGGCATGCCCTCAGTCTCGGATCCCGGCTACCGGCTGGTGGAGGCCGCTGCCGCGGAGGGCATTGCGGTCACCGCTGCCCCCGGCCCGTCAGCCGTGCTGACCGCCCTGGCCCTCTCCGGGCTGCCGACGGACCGCTTCTGCTTTGAGGGGTTCCTGCCCAGAAAGTCCGGTGAGCGTGCGGCCCGGCTCTCCGAGCTGGCCCGCGAAACACGCACCATGGTCTTCTTTGAGGCACCCCACCGCCTGGAGCCGATGCTGCGTGCGCTGGACACCGCCTTTGGCCCTGACCGTCCCGCCGCCGTCGCCCGGGAACTGACCAAGCTGCACGAACAGGTGCTGCGCGGGCCGCTGCGCGAGCTGCTCGAGTGGGCGGAAAGCAGCGAAGTCCGCGGGGAGATCGCCGTTGTCGTCGGGGGAGCAGGGGACGCCGAGCCTGAGGCACCCGAGGACCACGTGGGCGCGGTCAATGACCTCATAGCGCAGGGCTCCCGGCTGAAGGATGCCGTAGCCACCGTTGCCTCGGACGCCCGGATCAGCAAGCGGGAACTGTACGCGGCCGTGCTGGCAGGACGCGCGGAGAGCTAGCAGCGCGCTGTCCAAGCGGACAGGGTTCAGCAAATGTCATTGTGCAGGGGTACATTTACACTGGTCGGCACGGCTTTTATGGTGAAGTCAGTACCGGGCAGGTTGTGATCCGGTAAACCCGCACACTTTGGAGGCTCACTCATGGCTGTAACCGCTGAACGCGAGGCCGAACTGCTGGCCCAGGTTCCCACCGGCCTGCTGATTGACGGACAGTGGCGCGACGCCGCCGGCGGCAAGACCTTCGAAGTCGAGGATCCCGCAACCGGCAAGGTGCTGCTGAGCATCGCTGACGCCAGCACCGAAGACGGCGCCGCGGCAATGGACGCTGCTGCCGCTGCCCAGGAGTCCTGGGCCGCCACGCCGCCCCGGGTCCGCGGGGAGATCCTGCGCCGGGCCTTTGAACTGGTCACCGCCCGCGCGGAGGACTTTGCCCTGCTGATGACCCTTGAGATGGGCAAGCCGCTGGCCGAAGCCCGCGGCGAAGTTGCCTACGGCGCTGAATTCCTGCGCTGGTTCTCGGAGGAAGCCGTCCGCGTCACCGGACGCTACGGCACCGCTCCGGACGGCAAGTCCCGCATCATGGTCACCAAGAAGCCCGTTGGCCCGTGCCTGCTGATCACCCCGTGGAACTTCCCGCTGGCCATGGCCACCCGCAAGATCGCTCCCGCCGTGGCCGCCGGCTGCACCATGGTGCTCAAGCCCGCCAAGCTCACCCCGCTGACCTCCCAGCTCTTCGCCGCCGTCATGATGGAAGCCGGCCTGCCCGCCGGTGTCCTGAACGTCGTATCCACCACGAAGGCCGGCGAAGTCACCGGACCGATCATGCAGGACGACCGCCTGCGCAAGGTCTCCTTCACCGGCTCCACTCCCGTGGGCCAGGGCCTCATCCGCGACGCCGCGGACAAGGTGCTGCGCACCTCCATGGAACTGGGCGGCAACGCTCCGTTCCTGGTCTTCGAGGACGCGGACATCGACAAGGCCGTTGAGGGCGCCATGGCAGCGAAGCTGCGCAACATGGGTGAAGCCTGCACCGCTGCCAACCGCTTCATTGTCCACGAAGACATTGCCGATGAATTCTCCGAGAAGTTCGCTGCGAAGGTCTCCGCCATGACCACCGCCCGCGGCACCGAGGACGAGTCCAAGATTGGTCCGCTCATCGACGCCAAGTCCCGTGACAAGGTCCACTCCCTGGTGGAAGACGCGATCGACGCCGGCGCCACCGCCGTTGTGGGCGGCGCCCCTGTGGACGGCCCGGGCTACTTCTACGCACCGACGGTGCTCAAGAACGTTCCGGCCGGCGCCCGGATCCTCCAGGAGGAAATCTTCGGCCCGGTGGCACCCGTGATTACCTTCTCCACGGAAGTCGAGGCCGTAAAACTGGCCAACTCCTCCGAGTACGGCCTGATCGCCTACGTCTTCACCGAGGACCTGAACCGCGGCCTGCGGATCGGCGAGAAGCTGGAGACCGGCATGCTGGGCCTCAACGCCGGCGTCGTGTCCAACGCTGCCGCCCCGTTCGGCGGCGTCAAGCAGTCCGGCCTTGGCCGTGAAGGCGGCGACGAGGGCATCGAGGAATACCTCTACACCCAGTACATCGGCATCGCGGACCCCACCGCATAGCCTGCCCGCACTGCGGTAAAGGTCCCGCTGCCGGGGAAATTAGTCCCCGGCAGCGGGACCTGCTGCGTTAGAGGCCGGGAACCGGAGGAGCGGTTCGGGGACGCGGGGCGGGAAAGAACGACGCCGGAACGAACCGTGCCCGGAACCGCGCGGGAACAGTTGCGGAGGCACGCAGCGCCGAGTGCAGGATGTCCACGTCCTGCCAGTCGGCACGGGACCTCCCGTTCCGCGGCCCGGACCCCGGCGCAGGGCTGGCGTAGGCCTCCGCCTCGTAGGCGGCGCGAAGCCGCATCAGCGCATTGGCCGCTTCCTGCGGCAACTGGGCACGTGCAGCCAGGCTGTCTGCAAAGGAGCGCGGGCTGTCCGCTGTCCGGGCCCGGTAGCCGAAGTCCTGGGCCAGGTCGGTTGCTTCCGTCCACACCGGCGCCGCGCTGCCGGTCTCGGCATGTTCCTGGCGGCGCGCTCTGCTGCGGCGGCGGCGAAGTGCCCACGGCGTCAGCACCGCTGCTGCTGCCACCAGGATGCCGATGCCTACCCCCGCCCAGGGCGCGCCGGCGGTTTCCTCCGGGGTGAGGGCCCCGCTGGTGTCCTCGTCCCCGGGCGCGGTGCTGGGCAGTGCCGGAGGTACCGGGTTCTGCAGCTCCCGGGGATCGTCGTCGGACTGTGCCGCGGAGGCAGCGTTCTGCTGCCGTTCAATGGAATAGGCAGGGACAACGCCGCGGGAGGGGGTGGGCTCAAAGCGCACCCAGCCGGCGCCCTCGAAGTAGAGCTCGGGCCAGGCGTGGGCATCCCTGGCATCCACGGCGTACTCATTCAATTCGGTGCCGTCCGGTCCCGGAACGGTGTTGCCGGTTGCCCGGCCCGGTGCATAGCCCAGCCCCATGCGGCTGGGGATCCCCACTTCACGGGCCATCACGGCCATCGCGGAGGCAAAGTGGATGCAGTATCCCGAACGCTGTTCCAGGAACCGGGCCAGGACGGCGATGCCGTTGCCGTCGTAACCGCCCTCCACCGGGGCTTCGAGTGAGTAGTCAAAATCCGGTCCGCGGAGGAAGGCCTGCAGCGCCAGGGCCTGGGCGTAAGGACCCTCCGCACCGGCCACCGCCTCCAGCGCGGTGTCCCGGATGATCTGCGGAAGGTCGCCGGGCAGATCCGTGAACATGGGATCCACGGCGTCTGCGGAGGCGGGAGGAAGCCCGGAGAGCGCCTCGCTGGTAATGACCGGGGTTTCGCTGACCACTTCGTAGCCGGAGCGGGGTTCGGAGCTGCCGCTGCCGGAAAGGATGGTCATGGTGGCCGGATCCCAGGTCCAGGAGCCCTCCAGCCCGGACACTCCGGACGGTGCGTAGGGAGCCAGCAGCCAGGGGCTGGCATAACTGGGCGAGCCGATCACCGTCCGCACGGTGTCCGTGGGAATCCCCGGGCCGGGCGCGGGCTCGGCCGCCATGTCCTCGATCCCGGTGCGGCGCTCATCTTCCCGGGTGTCCGGGGCCCAGCGGGTTCCGGAGAAATCCTCCAATGTGGCGGAGCGGAGATACAGCGGCCGGGCTGAGTCCGTGGCGTAGGTAATCCTCCCGGTGGCCGTGGGCTGGCGCAGGTCGTTTCCCAGGGTCACCACGGGGTTCAGGCCGGTGGTCCCGCTGAGGAAGTTGAAGCGGGCGCCCTGGGGGAAGGCTCCCGTGTTGAAGCCGGGAACGGCCAGGGACACCAGGAGTGCGGCCACCATCGCCCCCGCACCGATGCCGGCAGCACCGGCGGCCTGCGGGCCGGAGGGCCGGGCCGCTGCCGTCCCTGCGCCCCGGGCTGCGCTGTCCCTGCGCTCCTGCCAGGTACCGGCCGCGAGGATAAGCAGGTAACCGGCCGCGGCGGCGGTGAAGCCGGCAATCCCCACGCTCTGCGGTTTGATGATGGCCGGCACCAGCAGCAGGGTGAACAGCCCGAATCCACTCGCGGCAGGCATCCGGAGGGTGACAGCGAGGGTGTCTACCAGCACGGTGACCAGGCCTACGGCCAGACAGGCGACAAATACGACGCCGGCATCCGGAATCACGGGAATGACCTGGGTAATCACGGTGGTCTGTGCCCCGGCCAGCAGTGTTCCGGCCCGTTCCAGCGTTGCCGCGGTGGGGAAAATGCCCAGGAGAGCCGCGTCCGCAGAGAACATCAGGGTCAGCACCATGGCCAGGGCTGCCATGCCGGCCACGGGTACCAGGGCGGTCGGCAACCGGAACCAGCGCGCCAGCGCCGTGCCGGCAACAACGGAGGCTACCGCCATGCTCAGCGGCACCAGCCAGGCGGAACCGTCCAGCACACCGTGCACACTCAGGGAGCACAGCAGCACTGCGGCGGCCGTCACGGCGGCGCCGGCCCACTGGGCGTTCCCGGTGCGCCGCTTCCCGGGCCCGGCCTGCGGCGGCCGCGGCGGGGCGAGCGTAGCCGCCATTACCGCTGCCCCGGCCGGGAGAGGACAGCCGCGTGTTCGGCAGCACCGGTCCAGGCTGCGGCGACGGGCTGGGAGGGCTCTACCGCTGCGGCCGTCCATCCTGCGGAACGCAGCAGCGCCAGCTGGGCTGCGGCAGCTGCCGGGCGGTCGGTGACCAGCAGGATGAGCGCTGCCGGGACGGCGTCGGCAGCTGGTGCCAGCCGGCGGGCGTCCTCGCTGCTCAGGGCACCGGTGATGACCACCAGCGGCCCGCGGTGCCGGCCCTCATGCAGGGCTTCCAGCAGTACATCGCCGAACGGACCCCGGTTCGCCGGGCCAGTGCCCGCACCACGGTCCGGTAACTGCTGCGGTCCCGCGGGGGAGGCCGTTCTGCCAGCACGCGGGAAACGCTGCTTCAGTGTCCGGGCCGTGGCAGCAGAGGTGGCCGAAGGCTGCTCCAGTCCCAGGGCGGCCAGGCCGTCACCGAGGTCGCTGACGGCAGCAGAGCCGCTGAACACCTCGGCGTCCGGCAGGGCAGCCGACGGCGACCGCTGCAGGCCAGGACGGGCCAGCGCGTCCAGGAGCCGCACTGCGAACCCCCGCTCCAGCAGGTCCGCGCCAATGGACATTACGGCCGAGACCGCCCATTCGAAGGACTCGGAGCTGGGCGGCGCGGCGTCGTCGGCCGTTTCTGCCCAGAAGGGGGAAAGGAACCCCTGGTCGTAGCTGGACTCGCGCTGGTCCAGGACCAGCGTGGCGCGCGGAGTGGCCACCGTTTCCTCCTGCCGCACCATCAGCTCGCCGCGGCGTGCCGTGGCGGACCAATGGACGCGGCGCATGGGATCTCCGTGCCGGTACTCGCGGGTGGTTACGTCGTCCTCGCTGGGTACCCCCTGGAGGCGGGTGGAGACCGAGCCGTCGCTGCCGCGCAGCCCGTCCAGCACCGCAGCGGGCAGTTCCACCGGGACCGGCCGGACGATCAGCTGGTCGGTCCCTCCGATGATGTGCCGCGCCACAGCCAGCCCAAAGGGATCCAGGAACCCGGCGCTGACCGGCCCAATGCGGTACAGGCCGCGGCGCGCGGAACGCAGGCGGTATTCATAGCGGCTCGTGGAACTGCTGTCCGTGCGGGCGGCCGGGAACCGGAACTCCGGGCTGGGTCCGAAGCGGGACGGCAGTTCCTCCTTCATGCGGGCGGCGCCGCCGAAGGGCTGCACCGGGCGGATGGCCAGGGCTATGTTCACCGGTGTTCCGGTCTCCGCGCTTGCCGGGCTGAAGGACCGGGCTACCCGGAACTGCGGCTTCAGCAGGCGCAGGGCCAGGGCGGAGGCCACCGGCAGCAGGACCAGGAAGATCCCGAGCAGCAGCAGGTCCCGCCGGCCCAGGATCTGGGCGCCGAGCAGGGCGGCAACCCCGGTCCCCACGAATCCCCAGCCGCGGCCGGTGAGCGCGGGTTTGCTCGCTGCGAGCAGGGCGGGCTTCTTCATCGGCTACGGCCGGACCATGCCGGTACGGGCTCCCGGCGGACGCGGGACGGGCACCTTGGACAGGATCGAGGCCAGCAGGGACGCCGGGGTGTCGCCGGCGCTGAGGGCCTTGCGCTCCAGGATCAGCCTGTGGGGCAGCACGGATCCGGCCAGCCGGGCGACGTCGTCGGGAAGCACAAAATCCCGGCCCTCCAGGGCCGCGCGCGCCTTCGAAGCGCGAAGCAGCTGCAGCAGCGCCCGCGGACTGGCACCAAGCCGGATGGAGGGGTGTTCCCGGGTGGCGGCACCAACGGCCACCGTGTACTCCTTGACTGCGGCGGACACGTAGACGTCCCGGACGCAGGCGGTCATCGCAGCGACGTCGCGTACCGAGGCCACCGGAACAATCGAGTCCAGGGGCGAGACCGACTGGTGCGTTTCCAGCATCTCGATCTCCGACGCAGTGTCCGGGTACCCGAGGGAGATGCGGGCCATAAACCGGTCCCGCTGTGCTTCGGGAAGGGCGTAGGTGCCTTCCATCTCCAAGGGGTTCTGCGTGGCCACCACCATAAACGGCTCGGCCAGCCGGTAGGTGCCGCCGTCCACCGTTACCTGGCGTTCCTCCATGCACTCCAGCAGGGCGGACTGCGTCTTGGCCGACGCCCGGTTGATTTCATCCCCGATCACAATGTTCGCGAAAACCGGTCCCTGCCGGAATTCGAAACGGTGGGCGTCCTGGTTGTAAATGGACACCCCGGTCACATCCGAGGGAAGCAGGTCCGGGGTGAACTGGATGCGGGTCACCGAGCAGTCCACCGCCCTGGCCAGGGTCTTGGCCAGCATGGTCTTCCCCACGCCGGGTACATCCTCCAGCAGCACATGGCCCTCCGCCAGCAGCACCGTGAGCACCAGCCGCGCGGCTTCATTCTTCCCGTCAATAACAGTGTTGATGGCGTCCAGAATGCGGTTGCTGGCCGCGAGGAAGGAGTCGGCCTCCTCTGCCGCGCTTCCGGAGAACGGCGCTCCGGCGCCGGGTGCATCGAATCCGGCGGTGGCAGCGGATGTGTTGCGAGTGTCCATGGATACCTTCCAAGCCTCGGCGCAGTCACCCGGAGGACAGCACAGCTCCGGCTGGCGGTTGAGCCTCCTTCAGCTGCCTGCCCGGCGCGGCGGGCCCGGGAGGCCCAGCCGCAGCGGCTCCCGGCAGCCGCCGGGGCACTAGTACGTACAGGGTACAAGCTCACTTAGGCTTAAAGACATGACTACCGACGCCGCTTACGTTCCGGGTGAAATACCGCAGACCTACCTCGCCCGGGGCCACAGCCGGCGGGATGAGGCGCTTAGTCCGGAAAAAGCGTTCGCGCCCGCACCCGAGCCGCTGCCCGTACCGGTCATGGACAACCACACCCACCTGGATTTCGGCGCAGCCGGTGACGGTACCGCCTCCGCGGCGCTCGACGCCGCCGCTGCCGCCGGTGTCCAGGGCGCCGTCCAGGTGGGAACGGACCTGGAGTCCTCGGGGGAAGCTGTCCGGCTCGCGGAGGAGGATCCGCGGCTGCTGGCCGCCGTGGCGATCCACCCCAATGATGCTCCGGAGCTTGCCGCCGCCGGGTCCCTGGAGGAAGCGCTCGCCGGGATTGAGGCGCTCGCTGCCCGCCCGCGGGTCCGGGCCGTGGGGGAGACCGGCCTGGACTATTACCGGACCGGGCCCGATGGAACGCAGGCACAGCAGTATTCCTTCCGGCGGCACCTCGATATCGCCCGCCGGGCCGGCATCGCGGTACAGATCCATGACCGCGACGCACATGATGACGTGGTCCGGATCCTGAAGGAGGAACAGCTTCCGCCGGCCGTGGTGTTCCACTGTTTCTCCGGCGACGCTGACCTCGCGCGGATCTGCAACGAGCACGGGTGGTACATGTCCTTCGCGGGAACCGTAACCTTCCGCAATGCCCAGGGGATCCGGGATGCGCTGGCCATCGCGGATCCGTCGCTGGTGCTGGTGGAAACCGATGCTCCGTTCCTCACTCCGCACCCGTACCGCGGACGGAACAACGCCAGCTACATGATCCCCTACACGGTGCGGGCCATGGCGGAGATCCGCGGCACGGACCTCGCTGATCTCTGCGCCTCGATTGCCGCGAATACCACCGCCGTTTACGGCTCCTGGGACTAGGTGTCAATGCACCCGGCCGAAACTGACATTTGCCCGGAGGTCACGGTTCGGTTACGGTAGGGACCTATTAGCCGGGGTCGGGGAAGGCTTCCGGACTGATAACTACCGCCTTAGCGAACCATGCCCTGCCTCCGGCAGCGGAATCACCTCGACGGCGATAGTCCCTGCCTGCGCGCGCCGGCACTCCGTGAGACCCGGAACCCTGCCTGGTGCGTGCCTACGTCCCCGTGCCCGGAAGTGCGAAAAGTTTGGAATTCCGTGGCAACTTCGATCGTGAGGCGCGGGCTGAAGCTCGGCGGCCAGGCCGCCGTAATGGTGGCCCTCATCCTGGGACTCGTGGCCTTCGTCGGCACCAACAAGTCCGTCGTCCTGAACGTGGACGGGGAAACCAGCGACATCATGACCTTCGGCGGCACCGTTGAGGCTGTCCTGGAAAAGGCCGACGTCCAGCTCTCAGCAGCTGACCGTGTGGTTCCCGCGCCCGGCACCGAGGTGCAGGACGGGACGACTATTGAAGTGACCACCGCCAAGACCGTGGACGTGCTGGTGGACGGCACCGGCCACACCGTCCAGACCACCGGCTCCACGGTGGCTGACCTGATTTCCGAACTGCGGGTTTCCGCCAAGTCCTCCGTGTCCGCTTCGCTGGACACCTCTCTGGTTTCACTGCAGGGACTCTCGATTTCAACTCCCAAGACCGTCACCGTTCTCGCAGACGGAAAGACCGTCCAGCTGCAGAGCACCGCCTCCACCGTTGGCGAACTGCTGGATGAAGCAGGCATTTCGGTCGGCGCCTCTGACCGGCTGTCGGTTCCTGCCCGCGCCGGCGTCGCCGACGGCATGACGCTCAAGGTCACCCGCGTGGTTTCCGGAACGCAGGAAACCGTCACTGAGCCGCTTCCCTTCGAAACCCGCACGGTGGAGGACGCTGAGCTCTTCGAGGGTGAGAAGAAAGTCACCGAACCCGGCACGGCCGGTGAGCGCACGCTGGTTTTTGACACCGTCGTCGTGGACGGGCGTGAAGTCAGCCGTGTGCTGGCCAGTGAGAACGTCACCCGCGAACCGGTTGCCGAGACCGTGGCTGTCGGAACCAAAAAGCGTCCCGCGCCGGAAGCACCGGGCGGAACCGCCCCCGCCGGCGGTGCCTGGGCTGCGCTGGCCCAGTGCGAGTCCGGCGGAAACTGGCACATCAACTCCGGCAACGGCTACTACGGCGGGCTGCAGTTCAGTACCCAGAGCTGGCTCGGCGCAGGCGGCGGGGCCTATGCACCGGTGGCAAGCGAAGCTACACCCGAGCAGCAGATTGCCGTGGCTGAAAACCTGCGTGCCAACGGCGGCTGGGGCCACTGGCCGTCCTGTGCCCGCAAGCTTGGACTGCTGTAGTACCTACCCGTAATACGCCAAGGAAAAGCCGGCCCGGTGGCCGGCTTTTCCTGCTTTCACGGCTCGTTCCCCGCAGCCAGGGCAGCGGCGAGTTCCCGGACGTGGCCGGAGCGGTCCGGTGCGCCCGCGCGGCGGAACAGCGATTCGCTTTCCCGGAGCCGGTCGGCTGCGGCCCCGCGGCGGCCGAGTGAAGCCAGGCTCAGTCCCAGCAGCAGTGCGACTTCAGCCGCAGTCTGCGGCGAAAGGCAACTTCGCCCGTCCCAGGCTTGGGAAAGCAGGTCAACCGCCTCGGCATGGTTTCCCCCCAGGTGCTGCCAGCGCCCCCGGGCATGGAGGAGATCCAGGGCGTCGGTGGGGGAGGCTCCCACGACGGCGAGCGCAGCCTCGGCCTGCCGGATGCACGCCATGGTCTGGTCATCATGCAGGCCGGAGGCCAGCCGCATGTTGGCGGAAGCCTTGTTGAACGACGCCCAGAGGCCCACATCCAGGCCGGGGCCCAGCAGCCCGGCAGCACGCTCGTGCAGGGACACTCCGGCCGCGGTGTCGCCGCGGCGAAAGGCTGCGTTACCGGCAGTCCAGAAGCATTTGCCCGCCAGCCGCGTATCCGGGACGGACCCGGCCAGCGGGAGCAGGAACACCTGGCAGTACTCCCAGGCCTGGGCCAGGCGTCCGCTTTCGGCCAGGGCTGCCACCAGGGCCAGATAGGCAGCGAGGCTCACCTCGGTTCCGGCGGCAGCCTCCTGTGCCGAAGCCACAGCTTCGCTGCCATGGCGGACGGCGTCGGGCAACCTGCCGGCGCCCTGGCAGGCCCGGGCCAGCAGTTCCTGCGCCCGGGACCGCAGCGCCGGCCTGCCCTGGGCCACCGGGTGCCGCACCAGCGAAGAAGCCTGCTGGATGCAGAACAGGTAATGCCCCAGCCTCAGCCGTGCATGCCCTGCCAGCAGGGACAGCTCCCACCATCCCTGCTCGTCATTCTCCGACTGTGCTGCTGCCGCCGCAGCGGCAGCAGTTTCCAGGCACGTGCTGTAGCTGCGTTCATCCCAGGCCTGGACTGCAGCCAGGGCCAGAAAGACTGAACCGTTCTCACCACCGCGCCTCGGCGGGTAACCGGCCGCCGCTGCCAGCCGCGCCGCCAGGTACCCGAGCACCTCCCGGGTAGGTTCCCGGCGCCCGGACTCGAGAAGTGAGATGTCCCGCTCGCGCAGGGCAGGTTCCGCCAGCTCCCTGCGGCTCAGGGAAAGTTCCTGCCGGGCCGTTCGGAGCCTTTTCCCAAAAGTTTCACCCATAACCGTTACCACCCGTCTTCCGGTGCACCAGACTTGGAACAGCTGCGGTCAGGGACGCTACAGTCCGGTGCACCGCTGCGGCAGAGCAAGAGCCAAAGCGCAGAAGGAATGCCATGAGTCTTTTCCAGCCAGTGATTCCGCCGGTCCCCGCCCGTTCCGTGGGGGACTGGCCTGACTAGCACCTTCGCCCGCCGGCTCCGGAACAGGGCGCCCCGGGCGCTAGTATGAGGCAGTGACTGAATCTGTTTCCGCACCTGCTCCGCGGCCCAAACCCCTCCTTGGCGCCTCCGATATCCGGGCGCTCGCAGAGGAACTGGGTGTGCGTCCCACCAAGACCCTCGGCCAGAACTTCGTCATTGACGGAAACACGATCCGCCGGATCGTCACGGCTGCCTCGGTGGATCCGGAGGAGACCGTCCTGGAGGTAGGACCCGGGCTCGGTTCACTCACCCTCGGCCTGCTGGATGCCGCCCGCGAAGTGGTGGCAGTGGAAATCGATCCGGTGCTGGCCGCCCGCCTGCCGCAGACCGTGCAGACCTGGCGCCCCGAACAGTCGGGAAAACTGCATGTGGTCCTGGCCGACGCCATGCGCGTCACCGAACTGCCGGCCAAGCCCACCGCCCTGGTGGCGAACCTGCCCTACAACGTTGCCGTGCCGGTGGTGCTGCACCTGCTCGAAACCTTCCCCAGCCTGCGCCACGGGCTGGTCATGGTCCAGGATGAGGTGGCGGACCGGCTCGCCGCCCGCCCCGGATCCAAGACCTACGGTGTTCCGTCCGTCAAGGCAGCCTGGTACGGCACCATGCGCAAGGCCGGCGTGATCGGCATGAACGTGTTCTGGCCCGCCCCCAAGATTGCCTCCGGCCTGG
>JBELYP010000002.1:0-82290 GCA_040273995.1 Arthrobacter sp. | reverse complement strand
CTGACGGCCTACGCGTGTGGCGGCCTAAAACACCCGGGCGGGGCCCTGCAGCACGCCAGTGACTGCAGGGCCCCAACCTGTTTCCCGCAGGTTCGTTGATGCGCATGAGGTTTCCGCTGCAGGAAAATGCGCCCGCGGCGCCTGCAGGAACGGGGGCCGTAAACCGTCTGGCGAATTCGAGTGCCAAAGCCGTAGCTGAGGCCGAAAGCGCACAACGCCCCTCCGTTGTTGAGGGCGGCGCGAGGAAAGTTGTGCTGGGCGGAAGAGGTTCAGGATGGCATTATTTTACGAATCTGGAGAGTGACCGGGGGGTCGGGCTACACAAAATATGCTCATAAATGAGTAATGCTATAAAGTTGCACTAGAAAAATCAGCCAGCTGCAGGTGGTCCGACCAAGGCAAAACCGGCAGTGGACGGCCGAGCTGATGAAACCTGCCACAGATATTGCCGACCGGGCACTGATGGGACGATGCTCGGCGCCCAGACCGCAGCGAGTCGACCTCTGACGGAGAGGCGAACGATTCGCACCAGGTACTTCGAGGAACCGGCGGATGGTGGTTTGCAGAGTGGCTGGGCCCGGACTTCGTGAAGCGCCCAGCTCATAAATGAGCTGGCAGAGCGCCGCACCATGGCCTACAGCGTGTGAGGTTCTATCGTATGAGGTTGGAGTATTTCCCTGCTGCGACGACTTTTTTGGAGCAAACGTAATGGTCAAGAATGGTGATGGTGGTGGTCGCGTGAATAAGAGGGAGTACGTCGTTCGTGTTGCCCGTCGCGCAGGCGTGCCGGTTCGAGTGGCGACGGATGTGTATGAGGCTGCTATCGAAGAAATCCTCGACATTGTCGAGAACGGTGACAGGCTCACGCTTACGGGGTTCGGTAAGTTCTACCCGCAGAAGCACAAGGGGCACCGTGTGCAGCGAATCAACGACGAGGGCAAGCTCGAGGGTACCGAGAATCCCGAGACAGTTGATGACTATGCGGTGTTGAAATTTTCGGCGACTCGAGCGGTCAACCGCAAGATCGGCGCGAACCCCCACCGGGAACCGGAATCTGGAACTGACGATAACGAAGACGCTTCATAGAAGCTGGGAAAGACAGAAGCCCCGAGGGATACACTCTCGGGGCTTCTACTTTTTGGGGGGAACGACCAGCCGTTGTTGGGGGATTCCTCCGGCTGGTCGAGGTGTTCAGCAGCTGCAGCGCTGAACAGGGTTACCGGGATCGATCGCGCGTTGCAGCACGATCATCGATTCTCCGGTGTCTGGAATGATCCTGAACCACGAGCAGCACTCGGATGCGAGAAGCGCTGTGCAACTCCATCCGGCTACGATTCGTTCGATTTCAAGACCGTCTTCGATGTCACTGACATCGTCGATGAGAACCGTGCCGTCCACGCTGGTGACCGGACCGCAGTCAAGAGAGTCGTCGTCGAGATAGGCGTCGAGGGATATGGCGGAGGCCGAGGGGTACTTATTGAGGACAGCCCTGGCGATATGAAGTGCGTCCTCGCAGTACGTTGAGTGCCCACGAGCGAGCTTTGGGTACTCGGGGGAAACAATCAAGTCACTCTGATCTCCGGACACTGTACTCCCTTTGAGGTGGCCGAGGCCGCGCAGTTCGCGTTTCTGAAAGTGTGAACGCGCTTCCAGTCTTGGTCATGCCCGTGATCGTTAGTTGTGGATTTCCCTCATTGCAGTACAAATTCGGCCTGAATGCAGTAGTTGTCCGTGTCCGGAGCAGTTGTCGTCTCGCCGGTATCCTGAGTTACGAGAGTGACGAGGAGCCCTCAGTGGGCGCCTCTGCGAAGGAGAGTTTTTTGGTTCGGGTGGATAGCCTGCAGGTTACGCTGGCGAAATTGTCTGCCGGCATCAACGTCGAGGTGGTCGGGACCAAAAGAAGCGGCAGGAGCACCTTCTTAGCGAAGCTCGATGCGGATCTTACTGCGGCGGGTTTCAACACCGTCTTCATACGTGGCATCTCGGCCCTTAGCGCACAACCGCTAGCCGCGCTCCAGGTCTCCTCGCTCCCGATAGGTCGGGTACCCCGGACCGGAACAGTGACCCTGGCGGTTGTCGCCGAGCAGCTCGCGGAGCTTGTTGGCGGGAAGTCGGTGATTCTTATCGACGACTGGGATGACCTTGATGACCTGACGCGCGGCGTGGTTCAGGCCGTACGGCACAGGTCTGGTGTGCCAGTGGCAATTTCCAAGCGAATGGACCGTCACGCCGGTGCGGAGCCAGAGATCTCACCCTCCTTCGAGATCGAGTTGGGCCCGGTTCGTTTCGCTGAGCTGGAGGCCGCGCTTGAGGAAAAACTTGGCGGACCTGTGGTGTCGTCGCTGGTCAATGAGGTCTTTGTTCAGTCCGGCGGCCACATCGGCATTGCCATGTCTCTTGTGGACAGCGCGGTGAAAGGGCTGCATAGCAGGGAGGGGAGGCGCGCGTGGAGCGGCACGGGCGACCTCTACAACCCTTCACTTCGGGGTTCATTCGCTGCCTTGCTAGCGGGTCTAACCCCCATCGCCCGAGGCATGCTGGGGTTGTTCTCGCTGGCGGATCGTGTCCCTCTTCGTGTTGCACGTGAGGTTGCGGACTGGGAGGTGATCGAGGAGCTGGAAGCTCGAGGTTTCATCAAGATATTCGGCAGGACAGAGCCAGTCATAGTCGTTCATCCGCCTGTCCTGTCCACCTTTCTGCGGGATGAAATGTCAGAGTCGCGCAGGGTGCGTCTTGGGGAGTGGGTGGCTGCACAAGACGGGTTCGAGGCTGCTTCTTCCGGGACGTTGGAGATCACTCCGATGTGGGACCAGGTCTCAACCTTCGCGAGTGTGGCCGACGGTCACACACGATCCCAAAAGGTTGAGGCCCAACGTATCTGGGAGGCAGACCCTTCGCCGCTCAATGCGGCGAGATACATCGGTATCCTGCTCTGGGACAGCACCGGTGAGCCTGATTATGACGAGGTGATAAGGCGCACGCCGGAGCCCGATAGAGCCTCAATTTCATTGAGCGGAGCCGGTTACCTGATCGCACGGGCGAGCTGGCTGGCCTATCGGGTTGGTGACCTGGATGCAGCGATCGGACTCCTTCGCGAAGTGGCGGGTCAGAAGAACGAGGGCGGTCGCATGGCTCTGGCGAAGATTGTGCAGCTGCAGGCGATGCTCGGGACGATTCCAGACGGCTATGAGCGGCTATTGGTTTCGTCCGAGGGGTCACCCGCGGTGGTTAACGACATGCTTGCGCTGGCCCGCGCAATGGTTTGCGTAGTGCGAGGGAGTACATCCGAGGCCAGGAAAAACCTGGCGGACATCTCAATCGCACCGGCGGGGCTGATACCGCTTCAGATGGAGTTTTTAGAAAAGCTGCTCGACCTTTACGAGGGTCATATCCAGGAGGTGGCGGGGTTTGCGCGGACGAAGTTCCTGCAGGCGGTGGAGGGCCTCGACATACCGATCATGCGGGCCTACGGCTGGCTGGCGTGTATGGCGCTGCTGTATCTCGATGACTGGGACGGTCTGGAAGAGATACTGAGCCCTGCTCTTGGTGTCGGTAATACTGCGCTGCCCGGAGTGTTCCAGCTGGGGATGTTGAATACCGCGGTTCTCGTGGCGCTAGTACGGGATGATGCCTGCTTGGCGCGCCGTTATATCGCCGAGATGGACCAGATGAAGGTGACCGACGGTGGCCTTCTCCATCAACAGCGGGATCTTGGTCGCGCCAGGCTTCTGGTGCATGAAGGGTCGGTCAGTGAGAGCGCACGGTTGCTCCGTTCCGCTGGTGACCGGCTTTGGGCGAGAGGTGCCCGCGTGGCTGCGGTGCAGTGTTATCTCTTCTCTCAGGAGGTGTCGTTTCATCCGGAGCTGCTGGGGCAGGATCGTGAGAGGTTCTCCCAGGTCGATGGTCATCTGTTGGCCGTAGATACGGGGCACTTCACAGCGATGGTGGACAGGGATGTAAACAAGCTGGTTCAACTGGCTGACGAGCTTGAGGCGATGGGGCTCCCTGGATGGACGATGTCGACGCTCGAGAATGTGCTGGACTTCCAACCGGCAGCAGAAGATGACGCTGCGGCTGCGGCGCTCGAGCTCCGTGTCGGAGATTTGAAGCGGCGGGTTCCGGCCGTGTTCCAGCTGCGCTCCCACCGCCGTTTTCTGGGTGTGCGCGTGAGCGACCGTGAGTGGGATTTCATCCGTGAGGTTGTTACGGGTGCGAGTAACAGGGAGATCGCTGACCGGCTGTCTGTTTCGGTGCGAACCGTGGAGAGCTCTGTGGCGCGTATCGCCAAGAAGCTCGAGGTGCGCGGCAGGAGAGGCATTGTTGCCTGGTACGAGGCTCAGCAGGGAGCCGCGGTCTCGCCGGCGAGGCTTCAGGGCACTGCGTCAGCCCGGGCATAACCCTTACCAACATTTGATGCACCGCCGAGGTCTTCTTCCCCGCAGATGACCGTGGCGATGCCTGCTGAGGCCGCTGCCGTGACGTTCTTGGGTTGACGGTACGCATATACGCCTCCGGCTGGTCATTGGTCCAATTGGCGCCGCAAGTTTACGGTGGGGTTCCCCATTTTTTACTCATAAATCAGCATTTTCTAGCCTGAGGGCGATAGATTTGAGTCATCAAGTTATTTGGGCGCATTTCGTCGTGCACCGATTATGGGAAGGCCATTCGTGAAGCTCACACGGATCCTCACTGGAATAATGGCGGGATTGCTCGCCATGACCATTGCAGCGACAGACGTGGTCACCACAAGTGACCTGGCGGCTGCAAACACAGGGGGATCCCCCTCGATAACCCTCAACGGAACCGTGGTGGAGGGCAGCCCTGGCCTCCTCACCTCCAAGTCGGTCATCATGACGTCCGCGCAGGAAGCGCGGTTGAACTACCGACTCGTACCCAGTTACTCGACGGGTGCCACAAGCAAGGTAACCGTGACTCTGTTCATGCCCTCCCTGGAGCAGGACGGCAGCGGCGGTTGGAAGATCGTGGATCGCGATGCAGCGCCCACGGCTATGGGTCTCCAAGGCCGCGTCAGCGCCGGCGGTGGCTGGGCTACTCCCAATGGCACTGTCTCGCAGGGCGGCAAGATCGTTCTTGAGTACATCGGTGATCTTGAAGCCGGTGTAAACCCTGCGTTTGACCTGTTCCTCAGCACCTACAACGACGGCACTGACGGTCCGTTCGGCGGTGTCCCTGAGGGAACCGCGTTCGACGTGCACGGTTACGTCACCTACGAGCAGTACAACGGCGAAGGCGAGGGTTGGGAGACCCTTGGCCGCGACGACGTTGATTCCCACGTCCAGGTCATCGCTACTGACCTTCAGTGGGAGCCGCAGTTCACCGCGTTTGCGGCGAACGGCGGATCGACCTCTGTGCCGATGTGGGATCGCTTCCAGTACTTCGACTACATCTACAAGCTGCAGAACACCTCTACGAACCCTGCCTCGAACATTGAGGCGTACTCGGTCAACTTCGACATCGACACGACCGACAACATCAACGGCATCATCCCCGCCGATATCAACCGCTGGTCGTACAACCCCGGTGGAGAACCCACCTTCAACGATGACGCTGACTACACCGAAGGCCAGTTCATTGGTGTCCCCGGTAAGGGCGGTGTGCTCATCTACGACATCACCGACATCTACAGCCACACCTGGGACGGCGCGACCGGTCTCGGTGACCCGCTGCCCTACATCTACACCGGTGCCGGCATGATCACCCTCGACCGCCAGAACGGTGAGAACCGCCAGCAGGTCAAGCCGGGCACCGAGCGCATCTACATGGTTTCGCTTCCCATGAGCCGCCAGGGATTCCCCAACATCCCGACCAACTTCTACGTTGACGCGATCACCAACATCGTCCTGGGTGAGAGCAGTAACTGGACCAAGACCAAGACCGCTGTGCGGGAGGTGCTGAACCCCTCCTATGGGTTCGACTTCACCCACAAGCCGGAGAAGGCTGAAGCCGTCTACGGGACGGACACCTACACCGAGCTTGCCGGCTTCAGGAACACCAGCAACGCTCCGGTGTGGAACCCCTCGATCGAGTACACCTCGGCCGAGAACTTTGACGTTAACGAGGTCGTGTACCTCTTTGACGAGGCAGATGCCGAGCGGTTCGAGAACGCTGCGCTGCGCTACCAGTACAGCTACGAGAACGACCGGAAAGAACCGGTCAGCATCACTCGCGAGCTCAAGGTCAACGCTGTCGCTGACCCTGAGAACCCGGGCAAGATGAAGGCCGTCTTTGACGTCTCTGAGCTGCAGGGAAAGAACTGGGACAAGAAGTTCCACTTCGAGGACTTCGCCGGTCGCATCAACCCCGGCCAGGGCGTCCCCTTCGCGATTCAGGTGCACGGCACGGCAATGGAGGTCAAGACGATGACCTTCCCGGCGGTGACCACCTACCTTGAGAAGTACGCGAACAACGAGGACTACACGCAGGAAACCACCTACGCGGAGGTTCCCCACACGGTCAAGCGTGACGCTTCGTTCCGCGTCATCCTCCCCACCGAGGTCATCCCGAGCACCGGTGTCACCATCAACGGCAACGGCAGCACCAACAGCACCTACCCGCAGACGGTGGCATGGGACAACGAAGCCACCCTTGGCTTCAACTTCGGCACGAACAACAACGAGGCCGAGACTTCCGAGACCACCATTACGGTGAACACCACCACTCTGGAAGCCATCAAGGACGCCAAGCTCGTCATCAAGCCCGAACTCTTCTCGAGCGCAGAAGACGTGCGTATCAAGATCGTTACCCTGGACGGCACGGAGATCCCGGTCGACCTGGAGGGCAAGGATCTCACGCAGGCGATTGAGGTTGCCCTCCCCGAAGGTTTCGCCAGGATCGTCGTTGAGACGGGTGAGTTCAACACCAACGGTGCACGGAACTTCATTGACGTGGTCGGCAAGGTATCTGCAGGCCTGAAGACCTCGCACACCGTTTCCGTGAAGACGGAGACCTACCAGCCGGAACCGTTCAACAAGACCAACACATCTGCTTCGACAGGTCACATCCGCATCCAGCTTCCTGCTGACCTGAACCCGAGCACGTCGATCGTCGGTATCTACGGTGACCGCCGCACGAACGACCCCACGTACATTCCGTACGAGGTTCCCGTGAGCGCTGAGTACCGTCTCAGCACCGGCGGCGTGAACGCACCTGAGTTCACCTACACGATCACCGAGGCAGAACCCTCGAAGATGCCCGCTGAGCCTACGGACTCCAGCGGCATCCTGATCGACAACAAGCTCAAGCTGAGCGAGGAGTTCCTGGCAGCCGGCACCAGCATCGTCATCACGTTCGTGGACGATGAGGGCAACGAGCAGAAGTTCACCACTCCTGCGGTGGACTACAAGGACATCACCCTCGACAACATCGCGAAGATCGTGATCTCGGGTAAGAACCTGAACATCGGCGCGGCTATCCCCGTTGTGACGATCGACTACGACTCCGAGCTGGACATGGGTGCGAGCCAGCGGCTGCTGGCCAAGTTCGAGGGCACCCCGCAGGACCCGTACGTGGCGAGCAAGACGGTTTCCGCGACGCACCGCATCGAGGTTGCAGAGACCCGCACCACGGTTGAGATCGAAGGCGTGAACCAGGTCACCCAGTCCGCAGGCGCAGGCAGCACCTACGACCAGTGGGTCGACCGCCAGCGCTCGTGTGGCTACTACAACTGCACGATGACCGACTACACGCTGGATCAGGGTTACAAGACCCTGGGTGGCTTCGCTGCCTCGATGTACCGTCCCGGCGGTCTCACCAACAACAATGACCAGACGACAGTCATTGATGTGAACCTGCCTCACGAGCAGTTCGACACCTACTACGTCAAGATCCGCGAAGACCTGAAGCCCTACATCCAGGACGTGCAGATCTTCCGCATGGTGGATGGCGAAGAGCAGCTGTGGAAGACCGTTCCCGCTTCGGACTGGGTGGAGAACACCACTGAGGGAGCCAAGTACTGGCGCATCAACACTGCCGACCCGAAGAATGACGGCGCCGCACTGTTCGAAACCAAGGCTTCGACTGAAGAGGCGAACCACCCTTACTACAAGGATCCGTTCGCGGACAATGTGGTTCCTGACCAGCCGGTCAGCCGTGTCTCTGTGTCGCTGAAGTTCGAGCGCAAGGACCTGGCTTCCGTCCCGGAGCTCTCGGGTACCACCAGCCGCGTGATCGAGTACATGGGCCGCTTCTTCGAGACCTCGGAAGAGGGCAAGAAGGCAACCACCGCCAAGGTGGAAGACACTTTCGGCAAGAAGTACCCGATCAAGCGCGGCCACATCCCAACCCCGGTGTACTCGCTGGTGCACTACCCGTTCGCACAGGCCGAGACCGGTGCGCAGGATGCAGTTTCGCTGCAGCGCAAGGTGGTCACGATGGGCACCGAGGGCAACTACCTCGCAAGCGTATGGAACGTGGCGAACCAGTACTACGGCGGCTGGCACTGGCCGCACGGCGCAGACATCAACGTCCCGGTCCACACTGAATCGGACGAGTGGATGATGAGCTACTACAACCAGGGTCTGGCCACGTTCCACGACAAGCTGGCGTACAAGTTCACCTACCCGGCGACCCCTGACAAGGACGCTGACTTCAACCTGGATCCGACGCACATCACGTTCGAGAACACCAGCACCCTGAAGTACCTCACCGGACTAATGATCAACACCGCGGGTGACACCAAGGTGAACATCGAGCTGGACGAGGCGGAGCGTGCTGAGTTCATCGCACACGGTTCGTTCGTGGTGAAATACAACAGCGAAAAACCTGTTGGCTTCCACAAGGTCAGCGCCGGCCTCTACGAGGTCTCACTCGGCGAGGGCGTGTACCCGACCCACTTCGAAGCAACCTTCGAGGAGATCGACGGCTTCGGTGACAACACCACTGAGCTGCAGGGTGTCCAGAAGGACACGCTGGGCGCGAACCTGAATGAGATCGACGTGCGCGTCGGCGGCATCGTCAACGGCAACAAGGACCTGACCGGTAAGACCGAGCTGTTCCGTGAGCCAAACGACAGTGAGCGCAAGCTCGTGAGCACCAGTACCGGTGTTCTCGCCGGTTACACGCCGAAGCTCGGCGCAGCCATGGACCTCGAGTTCGACAAGCTCTCGCTGTATGACTACGGCACCGACGGCATCACCCCTAACACATCGACCCTGTACGCAGGTATGACGAATAACTCGGAAGCTGACATCACGGCGTTCACCATGGACGTGAACTTGGACAGCGCCTACCGCGCACAGGAGATCCGCATCCCCGCGGCCATCTTCAAGGGTGGCGACTGGGAGGCCAAGAAGGTCACTGTCAGCCAGCCCGGCGGCGACGTTGTTCTCGATCTCGCCGTGTTCAAGCTCGACGGCACCGATTACGTCCTCGACGTGGACGCACTGTTCGACGCTGGCATCCTGGCGGCGACCACGCTCAACGTGGGCGCCGGCGGGGAGTCCAAGCTCGACGTTCGACGCATCACCAAGGTGAGTGTTGACTTCGCGGCCGCCAAGCCCGGTGTCCGTATGTGGGGCTCGCTCGCCCAGGACCTTGAGGCTGAGAAGGTTCTGCCCAAACGCATGATCGACGGCGACTACATCACCATTACCGGTGACTGGGTTGACGAGGCGATCGACGGCTGGACGGGTGAGCGCAAGGATTGGGACTCCAAGCCCGCAGGTCGCGGCGACGGCGAACGTGTCACCGCCGGGACGCACCGCACCGGTTCGTTCTCGGTTCACGGTACGGGTTTCGTTACCCCGCAGGGCCTGTGGGCGAATGCTGCCAACAGCGGCAACGCCGGTAACCACCCTGACCTCAGCAAGGGTTCGATCAGCAACGCCCCCACGGTCCACCACCGCACGGTGGACATGCAGTTCCGCGGCGCCCAGCTGAACGAGGACCTCACCCTGGCAGAGGGTGGTTTCCCCTACGACGCTGACACCAAGGAGCAGGTCGCAACTACGGACATGGTTGTACAGGACACCGCCAAGGTGCTCTACGAGATCCGCAACTCGGCTGCAGCCGATGCTGAGAACCGCAATGCGATGTTCGATCCTTCGGCACACTTCACCGTGCCCCAGGGGATGAAGATCACTGGTATCGAGGTTGTCACCAAGGACTCGGCACAGGGTCTGCATAACGCGATTGCCGCACTGGGCCGCACCAGCTACGACCTCAAGGACAGCAACTTCACCTTCCTGGACACCAACGACCAGGAGAAATCCCGTTCAGTTCAGTTCAACCTGACTCTGCCCAAGCAAGAGTCGGTGTGGGTGTTCGTTGAGTACGAGGCGATCAACGACTACAGCGATGACCTCGCGGCAACACAGAACAAGTCGGTCACCATCCGCGCCTACGCCACCCCTGGCATGCAGCACCACCTGGAGAACTTCAACCACTCCGCTGTCTCCGGCAACGGTGTGAGCGAGTCCTCCGGAAGCGAGGCTGACTACAACCAGGACGGTTTTGGCGAGCACAGCGTTGGTCTGGCTGCGACGTACACGTACGCGAACCCGACCACCATCGACATCGAAACGAACTTCAGCGCGGAGAGCCTTTCGGGGACTCCGATGACGATCACCGTCGACAAGATGAGCAACCAGATCCGTCACCACAACACCCACATGGTTGTTGACGTGACCTTCGATACCCGTGCCCGCGGGTTCGAGCTCACTGAACTGCCGAAGCCGGCCCACGCGGATGGCTTCCCCGCACCCAAGCTGACGGTTCTCGTCGGCGGCGAGTACGTGGAGTTCGATGCTGACAAGCACGAGCTGAAGGACATCAACAGCATCCGCATTGATTACGGCATCGTGCCCGGTTACGTCGGCGACGACAAAGACCGTAAGGACTTCACCGTTCCGTCGTTCGAGATCGTCGGCACCGGTTGGTGGCAGAACTCCGGCGGGGGGTCCACCAAGAGCTCGACCATCACTTCGAGTGCGGAGATCGGCCTGACGCACCACGACGGCGCTACTGACGGAAACCCCGCAGTGGCACTGTACGAGGCTGCTGAGACTGACTCAGCCGTCATCTGGAAGGGTCTGCCCCAGGTTGAGTTCAACCTGCAGTCGTTCGACACGAAGCCGGAAGCCGGCGCACCGTACGACAACACCAAGGCGGGTAAGGTCAACTACCTCGCCGGTGATGATGTGTTCCTGAAGCTGACCGCGCGTAACGAGAACACCCCCGCCTCGACCAACACCGGTCTCGGCAAGGCTCCCGTTATTGACCCGGTCATCTACGACAAGGTGCCCGAGTACATCATCAACTCGCTCGACAAGTTCGTCACTGATGGTGAGCTCGATGTGGCTGCAGCTGTGGCTGCCGGCAAGCTCGTGATCAAGCATTACGACATCGACGGCAACGAGATCGCTGACTACGATCTCCCGAGCGTCACTGTGAAGTCGATCTCGGGTAAGGACGTGGGCGGAAACCAGAAGTTCACCGACATTCCGCTTGCGGGTGGTGTCCAGGTGGACCGCTCCGGCAAGATCTCGGCAACCGAGCCCACCAACCAGGGCGCAAACCCCGCCGCTGACGTGAAGTTCCAGCTGTTCACCTACGAGTTCGCCCGCGATCTCGGCCGCGGTGAGCGCATCGAGGTCATGTACGACGCGAAGATCCGCGAGGAGAAGCTGCCGTTCGCGACCTACGAAGACGGACGTCCGGTGTTCGCACCGTTCCTCGGCTGGTACGGCAACGAAGACCCCATCTCACGGAACGCCCACACGTACGACATGGACATGGCTGCCCTGCTGCACGACGCCGGCTTCAGCGGTACGCGCAGCTTCGAGCAGACTCCTGCTGAGTTCCTGGCACAGTCCAGCTCGTGGGTCTCGGGCGACTCTCGGGAGCGCCGTGTTCAGGACGGCCGGTCGGACACCCATGACACCTACTACGATGCATCGGCGGACAGCCAGGTCGCTGACCGGGTGTACCTGCGGGAGGAGTCTGGGAACAAGCTGTACGAGGGTATTGGCAGCGGCGAGCAGAGTGACATCTCTGCGTACCTGCAGCCGGCCCGTGTGAATGATGGTGCCGTCACGCATGACGAGCGCATCCTGTGGTCACACGACAACCTGCAGCTGAAGCGTGCATGGCTCTACGGCGCCAGCGAACTGCTTCCCAGGGTGCAGCGCACGACGGCATCGGGTGTCTCAGACGCGAACTTCATCGAGCACGACGGGGATCTTCGGGCGCCGGTGAGCGTGACGGAGTACACCGCTGACAACTACAGCTACGCAGTTGAGCTGGGCGAGATCGTCACCGCCCGTCTGCACGCAGCGAACCTGGGTGACCGCGCGGTCGAAAGCGGCATCGAGTACACCGAGATCCTGCCGGTCGGGTTCAATCCGTTCGATGACGATGGCAACCTCATCGGGATCACCGCATTCGACGGCTTCGGCAACACGATTGCCCATACCTATGATGTCCTGCAGACGCCCGAGGACGACAAGGGCTACCGTGCTCCGCGCCAGAACCAGGAAGCCGGCACCTTCAAGAACCTCGACGCAGATGGCACCACCATCGAAAACGAGGTGCCCTACGTGCTCCGCATCAAGGTTGCAGGTGTGCTGAACGGCATGTTCAACGCCGCAGCCACGACCGAAAAGGCGAAGTACCAGTACGTCGATGTGAAGGTTCGTGTCGACGAGCAGGCTCTCGTCGTCAACGGCTCGCAGCGCTACTGGTTCGACCAGCTGACCGTGAGCACCATCGCGGCCGAAGAGTACCTCGCGCTGTACACCAAGGAGTACGGTGCCCTGCACAAGGACCCGAACTCCTACAACCCGAACACCTGGCCGAACGACGGCATCAAGCCCGGCATCGACCTGGCGGACCTCAGCTGGTATCACTGGGGTACCAGCGGGTATACGAGTTACTCTTCGTTCGAGCCTCACGGCATGTACATCCGCGGCCTGAATGCACAGGCGACCGCCACTGTGACCGACAAGAAGCCGGCGCTGGTGACGGGTGACCAGATGGTCATGCGCAAGCCGGCGCTGCGCGTGTGGAACGACATCTCGAAGGACAGCTACCTCACCGGATACCACTCGACGGTGCAGGACTTCACGACTGAGCTCCACGAGAAGCTGACCATCCACGCAACCGTGGAAAACCAGCAGATTGAGACTCAAAAGGACTACCACGGCACTTCGGGCAACCGCCTCGACGAGCTGACTCATCAACCCCAGACCAAGGGCGGTGCCCGTGGTTCGTGGTTTGAGCCGACCGTGACCGTGTCGATGCCGTTCGGTATCGTCCCGATCCTCGAGGACGGCACCATTGCTCGCTACACGGGCAAGGTGGAGAACCAGCAGGATGTGGCGTTCACCGCTCACATCAGCGACGTGGCTTACAACAGCACGACGCCTGTGGTCGATGTGGCCGAGCACCTGAACCTGCGTGTCGAGCGCGTCAAGAGCGAGCAGGGCGAACGCTTCGTGCTGCACTTCACCGCGAAGGATACGCCCGAGGCCCAGCAGATCCTGCACAGCATCAAGTACGGCCAGTCCCTGACTGTGTCACCCCGCGCCACGGTGATCGACATGCCTCCTTACGGCACGGACGAGTCCTTGTCCGACGAGACGAAGTTCCAGGAGATTATGACCTTCGCCAACTCGGAGGCCGACGTCTTCGAGCCGATCGTCTCGGGGATGTACAAGACCGGTTCGTACGTGCAGAACCCGAGCGCTGACGCCCGCCGCCTGGACAGCATCGGCACCAACGGCGTGAACCACATCACCGAATCGCTGATCTCGGAGACGAAGACCTACAAGCGGGACACCGAGGTGCCCCTGCATGTCAGTGGTTCGTGGAAGGTTGCAGGCTCGACCCTGCTCCCCGAGACGGTTCAGGAGTCGGCAACCAACTACGGCGCCTACGGTGGAACGCGTATCGTGATGCGTTTCCCGTCCGTGGTGAACGAGACCAAGATCGGCCCCTACGCCGACGCAGCATCGAACGAGGTCACCCTGCTGGGTGCCGCGGCGAAGTTCTGGGTATCGACCGAGGCGTACAACAAGCCGGACAGTGCAGGCAGCGACTACAGCCGGATGCTGAGCACCGGCACCGTGCACAACTCGCGCTTCATCTTCACTTCCTATGTGTCATCGTTCGCGGAGAAGACCGGGGATGTGCGTATCAAGGCCGGTAACACGATCATGGACCGCAAGGCGTTCGAAGCTGCCGGCTACACCGTGAAGGCAGTGACCGAGGACGAGCGCATCGAGGGTTGGTCTGCGCGCCAGGTGGTTCGCTGGATCGTGACGCCGCCGGCACCCGACGCCGAAACCGCTGCGGGGCGCCTCGAGTCGGATCAGCGCTTCACGCTGCTGCAGGAGTACAAACTGGTTGACGGCTTCCGTGAGGACGAGGCCGAAGGCGGTAAGTGGGCGGCCGAGGACTTCAAGGTCGACACCTACATCTCGCTCATCTCGGACGATCTGACCCTTCTGCCCGAGGGCGCAAGTAAGGACGACTTCGTCGTGCAGCCGCTTGAGCCCATCCGTTACGCGAAGCTCGTGACCGAAACTTTAGCCACCGGGGACATGGACGGTAACGGCAAGGTGGGTAGCTTCCTGGCCCAGAACGATGCTTCCTTCGAGATTGCAAAGCCCAAGGGTGAGGTGCGCGTCAACACCACGCGTCCGCGTATGGAATACACCAACGGCTCCATCGGCGACCCGTACTTCAACGCGTCGGACACGATCGAGTACCTGGTGACCCACGCCAAGAACACCGGCTCGGGCCTGCGGGAGATGGCCATCGACAGCAACCTGCCGACGCCGGAATCCAATGATCCGAACCACCCTGCAACGAAGTACAAGATCGACGCTGCAGTGCTGTCTGTGTCCAGCGGTAAGTGGGAGATCCCCGCTGATGTCGTTGCCCACATCCAGGGCAACGGTAAGACCGTTGACCAGGTGTTCGAGTCCGAGGTCTTCGTCTCACACGTTGACCCTGCAACCGGCTACGCAACCGATGAGTGGGTCTCGCTCGGCAAGCAGAGCATCTACGAGAACAAGATCATCTCAGTGGACCCGGATCTCGTTCGCGACCTCCGTCAGGTTCGTGTAGTAGTTCGCTCGATCGACGATGACTACCTCGTGCCCACGGGTACCCGCCTGGCTGTTGATGCCGACGCGGGCAAGGCCGGCAACCAGGACGTGACGGAGACTGACCCCGAGAACAAGGGTGTCACCATCTTCGGTGCCGGCGTCACCGACGCTGCGATCAAGATCAACATGCGTGCATCCTCGGATGAGAAGCAGACGATGTTCATCTACGACACCGTTGAGCTGTGGGGTAACTACGTCGCAAACGCAATGGCGAAACTGGATGATGACCAGAACCGCTCCTACCTCACGCCCGCTCGTCCGGTAGTGAACGTCTTCCACGACGCTCTCTACTACCGCTACGACGGAGCCAAGCCGGAAGATCAGCGCTGGGGATGGTCGGACAACATGGCCATCAACCCGTCGTCGTCTTCCCACCTGAAGTTCCGCGGTGAGGTCGTGAACGCTGACGACACCATGTGGAACGAGGAAGAGTCGATCACCTACTCCGAGGACATGCTCATCGACCCCAAGGTAACGTTTGAGCTGCCTGGCGTGATGACCGTTCGCGGTGAAGACGATTGGGTCTACGTGCCCGCGGACGAGGTGGACGAAACGAGCCCGCTGAATGACGCTCACCGCTCCGAGGGCCCGCTGCAGAAGAACGCCACGGCAAACCGTGAGTCTGATGCATTCAAGTGGACCTGGAAGATCGTGGCCGCAGACGGCACCGTCAAGCAATCCGAATCGAACCTTACTCACACGCGTATCCATGCCGGTGAGTGGGACGGCATGGACCGCAACGTGGTGACCATCTGGTTCGAGGGCCAGTTGCTGCCCGGTGACAAGATCGTGATCGACTTCATAGGCCTCATCGACACCTACACCCCGGGCGCGACGAGCGAGGACACCAAGTCTCGCGTCTACACGACCAACAACACCGGCCTCGTGCAGCCGCTCAACTCGGATTGGAACGGTTCGAACACGCTCGGTTACGAGACTGACCGCAACGACCTCGATGACAACAACCTGCGGAACGACCGCCTGGTCTTCACCGACCGAAACCTCTTCGAGTACGAGGTGTACGACAACTTCGGCAAGCGGAAGGTCGCCTACTCTGACCTGAACCTCGCCGGAACCGCACACCCGCGGATCACGCCTGTTCGTGAGGGCGGGGACTTCAATTACTCCCTGACGATCGACAACACGAAGGAGAAGGGCGAGACCCCGTACCCGTTCCCGATCATCTATGACGTGCTGCCCTACGACGGCGACCACGCTGTGATGAACGAGAGTGTGGCGCGCAACTCGCACGGCTCGTCGATCCTGAACCTGGACAGCTTCAAGCTGACCGCAGAAGGTGGTCTGAACAAGACCTACGGTGCACGTGATTACACGATGTACGTGGGGCCGTTCACCAGGCAGGGCGGCAAGGTCGTTGAGGCTGAGCTGCTGCCGGCAAGTGTGGTCAGCACCCAGGAGTTCTACGACTCGATGGGTGTGGGCGGAGCTGCCTCGGCCGAGCGCGACAAGCACTTCGTCTCGCTGGCTGACTTCAAGGCTGCTGTTGCTGCAGACCCGTCGCTGCTGGGTAAGGTCCAGTCGCTGCTGATGCTGTTCAACAACGCAGGCGAGACTCTGCCCGGTCAGAGCAAGCTCACCCTGTCGTACGGCATGAGCACGCCGCTGAACGCACCCGCGTTCCTGGAGGCCTGGGACACCGACGCCAAGCCTGATGACGTGGCTCAGTGGAACTCGTTCGCTGCGACGCAGCTCAAGGAGAACTTCAAGCCCCAGGAATCGAACAATGCCGGTACCTTCGTGACCGAGAAGGCGGACAAGGTCTCGATCGGCAACTACGTCTGGCACGACGCCAACTTCGACGCCGAGCAGAACGAGGGCGAGATCATCACCGATGTGAACGGCCGCGAACTGCTGAAGCCCGCCAAGGACATCGACTTCGACGGCGACATCGACGATGCTGGCATCAACCAGGTCAAGGTCACCCTGCTGAGCCCGAACGGCTACAACGTGGACTACCTCGGTAACCCGATCAAGAAGGTCGGCAACCAGTGGCTCGTCATTGACGATGCAACCGGTGAGGTCTTCGTTGACGAGATCGGCCAGAAGATGGAATCTGACGGCCCGGTGGTGACCACCACCCGTACCGACATCAACGGCTGGAACGGTTACTACGTGTTCTCCAACATCACCCCCGGTAAGTACCGCGTGATGTTCGAAATACCGAAGGCGTACGACGGCTACTCGGTGACCACGCAGAAGATGATCTCCGGTGCGGACGTGACCACGTTCCTCCCGGGTGAGGCTGCAGACGTGCAGGTTGCGCACGACGTGTCTGCACTCGTTGCAGTGACCGACGTACGTACGGTCACACAGGAGACTGCGGACGACACCCGTATGGGCTTCGACCTCGGTGTTGGCCACTTGTTCGACTTCGGTGGAACTGTGTGGAACGACAAGAACCGTGACGGCGTGATGCAGTCCGGCGAGGATCGCCTGCCGAACTTCAAGGTCACCCTGAAGAACGCCAAGGGCGAGACGGTGCTCGACGAAAACGGCGACGAGATGACTACTGTCTCGGACGCCAAGGGCCAGTACACCTTCCCCGTCCTCGCACGCCCCGGCCAGTTCTACGTCGAGGTTGTTCACCCCGATGGCACCTACGACAAGAAACTGCCCGTCACGCCCATCACGCACGCGGAGAACCCGTTCACCCGTGTTGATGACAACGACGTGACCCTGCGTGAGGTTGGGAACGGCCTGATCGTTCGCACGAACCTGTTCGCCTTCGATCTGGAGAACCTCTACGAGACCAAGTTCGCTGACCGCCAGGCAGTGAACGCCGGGTTTTACGACTACCGCAACACCGGTGTGATCGGAAACCTCGTGTGGGACGACAAGAACCGCAACGGTATCCAGGAACCCGGCGAGCCCGGTCTCGACGGCCAGGAGCTGAAGCTCGAGCAGTACGAGCTCGTTGACGGCAAGTGGGTGAAGAATGACGGCTTCGTCATGACCACCACCTCGCAGGCTGACGGCCTCTACTACTTCAACGAGGTTCCGGCCTTCGCGGGTGACGCTGAGACGGGTACGGCGTACGCCTACCAGGTGATCGTGGACGGCCTGCCGGCCGGATACACTTTCGCTCCGTCGCGCGAGGGGGATGACCGCGGGGTTGACTCCGACTTTTTCCTCAACGGCGCCATGAACGAGAAGGGCGGTCTGGACAACCTGATCACCCTCGCTGTTCAGGACGGTCAGTTCCTGCGTGCGGTGGACAATGTGACCATTGACCTCGGTGTGATGGAGCACGCAACCGGTGTTATCGCCGGCGAAGCGTTCATCGACACGAAGGCAGATGGACAGAAGGTTGGCGACGGCCTGGCAGCAGAGCGCTTCACCGCGACTCTGCAGGTCAGCACCAACGGCGCCGCCTGGACCGACGTTGCAGCCCAGACCGGTGTGAACAAGTACCGCTTCGAGGGTCTGCCGATCTACAACGACGCAGCTGGTGCTGCTAACCAGTACCGCGTGGTTGTGACCGAGATCCCGCTGTGGCTCGCGATCACCAAACACAACCAGGGAGCTGACGAAACCGACAGCGACTTCGTTGAGACCGGCCGTAATGGCACCTTCACCGCGGTATCGGATGTCTACACGCTGGCCAGGCCCGTCGAAGGTCAGATCCTGCCCGTGGACACCCGTGAAGCACTGACGCACGATGATGTGGACCTGGGTCTCGTTGAGCCCGGGGTCGTCATCGGCGGCAAAATGTGGGACGACGCGAATGCCAATGGCCTGCGCGAGGAAGGCGAGAAGGTTCTCGCCGGCCACACCGTGGTCCTGTGGGAGCTCGTGGATGGCGCATGGGTCAAGGCCGGTGACTCGAAGGACGTCACCGACATGACCGACGAGAACGGCGACTACCGCTTCGTGGTTGAGCCGATGCACTTCGACGAGAGCAGCCCTGAGTTCATGCAGGCACGTGAGTACCGTGTGACCATTGAACGCCTGGGCAACCAGCTGTGGTCGCCGGTGAACGTGGGCGGGGACAAACTCATCGACAGCGACGTGATCACGGAAGCTGCCGAGTTCGGCGGTGCACACACCGGCGTCAGCCACGTCTTCTCGATCATCGAGCACGTGAACGGTGTCGCTGACCCGCTCACGCAGCGCGACGATGTCCAGATGGATGCAGGTCTGACGATCTACGCTGACCGGGCAGTCATCGGCGGCAGCATCTGGGTCGACAAGAACGAGGACGGCATCCAGCAGGACAGCGAGGGCACTCTCGGTGGTCGCGAGGTCACGCTGCTTGAGAAGATCGACGGTGAGTGGATCGTGGTGGCAGACCTCAACGGCAACTACACGATCAAGACCGAGGCCGACGGCAGCTACGAGTTCGTAGTCGAACCCACCCACTGGGGTGAGGACCACGACGGCTACCTGAAGCCGCGCGAGTACCGCACTGAGACCCACACGCCCGTCAGCCACCGTCTGAGCCTGGGTGACGCAGTCACCGCATCGGACAGGGGTAACGGCTGGATCGAGTCGAAGGTCGCCGAACTGGTTGAGGTTGATGAAGAGACTGGTCTGATCGTCCTGGCTGAGGAGCACGAGGATCGTGAGCTGGACTACCCGTTCGCGGTAATCCCGCTGGCGTTTACCGGAGGTAAGGGCTTCGCCCTGCTCCTCCTGGGCGCACTGGGCGCCGGTGGCCTCGGCATCCTGCTCCTGGCTGCAGCCCGTCGCCGCATGAAGGAAGAAGAAGAGATGCAGGAGGAGCGAGTATGAAGACTGCGCACGAAGAACCCACACCGGTAGCCGCCGCTGGGGCCAAGGGTGAAACCACCCGGGCCCGGCGGGGCCGCCGGGCCCGCCGATCTCATGCTTCCTCCCGCGTCTGGGTCCGCGGGGCTCTCATCGGGATGCTGGCCCTGGTCGTTGGTGGGGCGGTCTGGGCAGGGCTCGGCGCCGGGGACGGCACTCGCACCTACGAGATCGCGGGCGAGGACTACATCTCGAACGTGGAGATCAAGGAGGAAGCCGGAGGGGTCTACATGTATCTGCCGGTGAACACCGACATCGAAGAGGTCGAGGTGGTTACCGCCGACCCCGAGACCACACAGCAGCTGCGGGAGCAGCTGCAAAGCCTCGACACTTTCGTTCCAGGTGAGCACATCCTGAGACTCCCGGAGAGGTCCATCCACGTGATTATCGACGGTATCGAGCGGTAGCTTGAAAAGAAGAACCCCCGCCGGTCACCCGGCGGGGGTTCTTTATTGATCCCACGAAGCAGGAAAATTGGGGCGGATAATCTGGACAAATGCGTGAAATGTGTGAGTGTTCTCACTTGTCAGAGCGCTAACACGGTATAAATGGACTATGTCCAATTTTAAGTCGTCCACGGCTCGCATCCTTCGTCGCCTCGGCGCTGTTGCGATGGCAGGTGCCCTCTTTGCCGGAGGCTCGGTGCTCACGGCACCTGCCGCCCAGGCTCAGCCCTTGTCCAACCACGTCTACACTTTCACCGATCCAAACGGCGAGGACTGGGTCGTACCGTATGGTGTCACCGAGGTCCTTGTTGGCCTGCGCGGAGGCAACGGCGGTTCCCCCCGCTTCTGGCCTCCGGGCGGTAAGGGTCAGACCTACCTGCTGCACCTCGACGTCACTCCGGGGGATACCCTGACGCTATACGCAGGAGGATCGGCCGGGCCTTACAGCCGCGCGGCTGCTCAGGGCTTCGTCGGCGGCGGCAATGGCGGCGACAAGAGCAAGAGTGGGATGGTGGGGAACGGCGGTGGCGCAGCCTCCGCGGTCAAGCTCAACGGCGAACTGCTCGCGGTGGCGGGCGGTGGAGGCGGCAGCGGCGGCAGAAGCGGCGATCGAGACTTCCGGGTGTATTACAAGGACGTCGGCCACGGCGGTGAGGGTGGCGACGCAGACACGGGTAAGCAGCCGGGGTCAGGTATTGGTAAGAATGCCGGCAACCCAGGCGAGAACGGCGTGGACGATCCCGGGTTCGCGCGCTACGGCAAGGCGGGCGAGGACGGAAAGAGCGCCGGTTTCATGACCTCGGGCGGCGGCGGTGGTGGCGGAGGCGGCGGGTGGCCGTCTAGCGGCACCGGGGGCGGCGCCGGAAAGAAGCTCCTGGGCTTCGGCGCGGGCAGCGGCGGCGGCGCCGGCATGAGCTGGATCGCGGATACTCCGCTGCTCACCGTGCTGGAGCAGGGCACCAATCCTGACTACGGCTGGACGGGAGCCGGCCCAATGCCCATCATTGGCGTGAAAGTGACCATCCCGCTGCAGGCTGGCACTGAGCTGTATGGACCAACCGAGGTTGCCCCTGGTGAGGCTTTCGATCTGCGGGCTGTAGGCCAGGAGCTGGGCTTGGGTCAGACCCCTGTCGACGGTACCTACACTCTCAAGCAGAACGGTACAGTCATTGCCTCCGGGAACACCGACGGCGACATCACTATCCCTATTGAAGGGCTCAGCGAAGGTGAGCATACCTTCGCTTTTGACTTCACGATCAAGCACGACATGGGCAAGTACTGGGACGATCGCGCCAAGGCCCGTTCAGAGCTCACAGTGGTCGTCACGCCGGCGCCGTCTGAGGTCTCCGAGCGTGGCCACGACCATCTGCCCTATGACAAGCAGAACGACGATGACGGCGTAGCCGACGCGAAGGGCGCAGAAGCGGACGACGCAGATCAGCGCAAGGCGGATGCGGATGAAGCAGATGCTGAGGCGCCGCTGGAGGATTCTATCGAGCGGCCGTAGGACGGTTCTGAAAACACCTGGGGAGGAAAGAAGCCCCGCAGCCTCATCGGCTGCGGGGGAATTTCCCCGACTATGTGCTGCCGGCTTGGGTGCGCGGCTTAGGTCAGAGGGACTGTCGAAGCCAGTTCTCCACGCCGCTGACGTGGACGGTCATGAGCGCCCGCGCCAGGTCGGCGTCACCGCGGGAGAGTGCCGCTGCAATCGCGTTATGTTCGGCGAGGGTAGCCGTGACCGCCTTGTCCTGGGTCAGCCCCCGCCACACGCGGGCACGGACGGTACTGCTGGAAAGCCCGTGCAGGAGGCTCTCGAGATAGGAGTTGCCGGACGCCTTGGCGATCAGGCTGTGGAACGCCAGGTCATGGGCCACCAGGTCTTCGACGGACGCGTTTTCCTGCACCGTCTCGATTATTTCGTTCAGTTCTGCCAGCTGGGGTTCCGTGATCCGCTGGGCGGCGAGCGAGGCGGAGCCGGGTTCGAGGATGCGCCGGACCTCGAACAGTTCCAGCACGGACTTGTCCTGGTGGAGATCAACCACAAACGCCATGGCTTCGGTGAGCAGCTGCGGTTCGAGGCTGGTTACATACGTACCGTCACCACGGCGGACGTCGAGCACCCGGATCAGTTCAAGTGCCTTGACCGCTTCCCGCATTGAACTGCGTGAAAGGCCCAGACGCTCACTGAGGTCTTTCTCCGGAGGAAGCCGGTCACCTGCCTTGAGCTCACCTGAGATGAGCATGTCCTTGATCTTGGTGATCGCTTCGTCTGTAACAGCCATGCCTTCATCCTAATGGTCGGATGTTTGCACGTGGCTCCGGGCCGGGCTTAGTCGCCGGTGAAGACCGCGGGGCGGCGCTCGGCGAAGGCCCTGCCGGCTTCGGCGAAGTCACGGCTGGGCAGGAACGCCGTATTCCATACCTGCACGTAATCCAGCCCGGACTGCGCCGCCGCCTCGCTGCCCTGGTTTAGAACCTGCTTGACGCCCTGCACCACCAGCGGCGGGTTCGCCGCGATCTGGGCGGCCAGCTCACGCCCGCGCGCAACGACGTCGTCCGCCAGCTCAGTGACCAGGCCCAGTTCGAGTGCGCGGGCAGCGTCGAAATCCTCTCCGGTGAGCGCCAGGTGCCGGGTGGCGCCGGAGCCGATGATCCCCGGAAGCCGCTGCAGGGATCCGAGGTCCGCAACGATGCCCACACGGACCTCCCGGATGCTGAACCTGGCGCCCGGGGACGCAACCCGAATATCAGCCGCAGTGATCACGTCCACGCCGCCGCCGATGCACCATCCCTCCACAGCGGCCACGACTGGCTTGCTGCAGCGGGCCACGGAACTCACGGCGTCCTGCAGGGCCTTGATCCGCAGCCGGAAATCCGAGCGCAGCCGGGCATCCGTCCCGCGGGATTCTAGGAGCGGGCGGAACACGGGTTCCATCCCCGGCAAGTCCAAGCCATAGCTGAAGTTGTCCCCGGAGCCGTATAAGAGGACGGCGCGGACGTCCTCCTTCGCGTCCAGCTCCGCAAAGACCCGGGGAAGCTCAGCCCAGAAGTCCGGACCCATGGCATTTCCCTTCGAGGGGCCCAGCAGCTGCACCTCGGCCACCGGACCGCGGTGTGTGACGCGCAGTGACCGCAGATCAGATTCGGTTTTCATGGAGTCCTTACGTGGTTGAGCGGCGGGCGGGGTGTGTCCTGCGCGCCAATATACCGGCGGCGGCCCTTGGGGTGCCGGGAAAAAGCTAGGATCAGGGTATGGAGTTTGTGGTCATTGTCCTGTTCGTCGCTGCGATCGTGCTCGTGAACTTTCTGGTCGGACGCGCCCAGCGCACGCGTGCCGGCCGCCCGGCAGCGGAGAAACCGGCACAGTCCCGTACGGGGAGCTCTGCCAAGAGCCTCCGGACCCCGGCCGGAACGTCGCTGGAGGCAGCGCGAGAGGCCGCGGCGCAGCTGGATGAGAAGGGCCACCAGCAGGTCTACGCTGCGATTGCGCAGGGCCAGCCGATCCGCGCTATCCAGATCTACGCCCAGAACACCGGATGCGGCCTGCGTGCAGCCAGCGCGGCTGTAGCCTCCATGGCCTCACACCCGGTTCCCTTCACCCGTCCCCAGCAGGAGCAGCCTCCTGTCCCGGACGCGTCCGGCCCCGCGCCTGCCGATTCGACAGATCACCCAGAACCGGACGAAGCGCCGGAGGACCAGACTGGTGCCGGACGGGAAACTGCTGACCGCGACGCCGCTGCCCACAGTGCCGCCGCTTCCCCGGCGGCCTCCGAATCCGGGACGGCCGGAAAGGACAATCCGCAGGAAAAGGCGAAGGACAAAGAGCCCGCAGCCCCCGACGACGCCGAGATTAGCCGCTGGGCGCAGAACCTGCGTCCCGAGGACTTCTAGATCTTCCGCGCACGCTGGTTCAGTCCGTCGTGCCCGTACGGGTAATTGCCCACGGCAGGTGCGCTGGCATCGTTGAGCCGCCTAATCTCCGCCGGAGACAGTTCCAGCTGCGCTGCCTGCAGGTTTCCTTCCAGCTGGTCCGGGGTACGCGCTCCCAGGATCACCGAAGTGACGCCCGGGCGTCCGGCAAGCCAGGCCAGGGACACCTGGGCAGGTGACGCGCCGTGTGCCGAGGCGATCCGGTGCACGGCATCCAGGACTTCCCACGTCTGCGGGTTGGAGCTGCGCAGTTCCCAGCCCTGGAACTGCCGTGCCGGGTTCTCACCCACACGGGTGTTGCCGGACGGAACGGATTCCCGGTGGTATTTGCCCGTCAGCCAACCGCCGGCCAGCGGCGACCAGGGCAGCAGGCCCAGTCCGGCGTCGAGCGCTGCCGGCACAATCTCGGACTCGATTTCCCGCTCCAGCAGGTTGTACTGCGGCTGCAGGGTCACCGGAGGCTGCCAGTTGTGCAGCTTGGCCGTCCAGGCGGCCTTGGTGAGCTGCCAGCCGGTGAAGTTGGAGAATCCGTAGTAGCTGATCAGACCGGAAGCGACAGCGTCCTGGAGGAAACCGAGGCTTTCCTCCAGCGGGGTCAGCGGGTCCCACGAATGCAGCTGGTACAGGTCGATGTGGTCCACGCCGAGCCGCCGCAGCGAGGCTTCGAGGGCGCGGCGCAGGTGCCTGCGGGAGTTGCCGGCGTCGTTCGTGTCCGCACCGGTGGGGAAGCGGGCCTTGGTGGCCAGGACCATGGTGTCGCGGGCCCGCTGGTTCGAGTGCAGCCACTTGCCGACAATCTCTTCAGAGGCGCCTTCGTTGTAAATGTCTGCCGTGTCGATGAAGTTTCCCCCGGCTGCCAGATAATCCTCCAGCATCCGGTGCGAGGTCTTTTCATCGGTCTCATTGCCGAACGTCATGGTGCCGAGGGCGTAGTTGCTGACGGCAGTGCCGCTGTTGCCCAGCAGGCGCATCTCCATGGGTATTTCCTTCCGGCCGGTTCATGGTGGTGCGCTCCAGCCTATGCCCCATCCGGCGGGACGGAACAGATGGCGTGCCTGACGGCGGCCGGGCGTCAGGTGCCCGGAGCCAGGTAATTCCGGATGAGAAAGTCGGCGATCGCCAGGGACGACGTCGCTGCAGGCGAGGGGGCATTGCGCAGCAGTGTCACCGGCCCGCGACGGTCTACGGCGAAGTCATCGATGAGGGCCCGTCCCGTCCCCATGCCTGGGCGCGGACACCGGCTGCGGTCTTGGCGGTGAGGTCGGAGGGAAGCAGCTCGGGAATGAAGCGCCGGGCACGGGAGAAGTAGACGGGCTTCAGCAGGGATTCGCCCACCGAGTCCAGTCCCATCTTCCAGTAGCGCCTGGCCAGCGGCAGCGCCCCGGGCCAGCGCAGCGACTATAGGGTGTCCCGGACCGATACCCTGCCCCAGCTGTAGCCCTCACGCGCCAGTGCAGGCACGGCATTGGGTCCCACATGGATGTCGTCATAGACCCCGCGGGTGAAGTGAACTCCCAGGAAGGGGAACGCCGGATCGGGGAGCGGATAGATCATGCCGTTGACCAGATGGTTTTTCTGGGGGCTGAGCTCCCAGTACTCGCCGCGGAAGGGAAGGATCTTCGGTGACGGATCCGCTCCGGCCAGCCGCGCAACGACGTCGGACTGCGGTCCCGCGCAGGCCACCACCTGGTCGAAGACCTGCTCGGACGCCGCGGTCCGGACGCGGACCCGGGCGCCTTCCGCCTGAAGCCCGGTAACCTCCTGGCCCAGCAGGATCCTGCCGCCGGCGGCGCGGACGTCCTGGGCCATGGCCTCGGTGATGGCCGCGTAATCGACGGGCGGCGGTGTGCGGGGAGTGGACGGCGGCAATGCCTGCCACGTGAGGTTCAATCTCCCGCAGCTTGAGCGGGTCGTCGATGCGAGCCAGGCCGGGAACACCGCTGGGCGGAAACGGGTTTCAATGTCTGCCAGGGCCGGCAGGTCTGCCTCATCGACGGCCACTACCAGCTTGCCCACCTCGCGGTAGGGCAGGGACTTCTCCAGGCAATAGTCCCGGATCCGCTGCCGCCCCTCAGCGCAGAGCCGGGCCTTGAGCGAGCCGGGCTTGTAGTACAGCCCGGCGTGGACTACTCCGGAGTTGCGGCCGGTCTGGTGGAGAGCCAGCCGGGTTTCCTTTTCATAGACGGTGACCTCCGCCAGCCCGCGCACGGCCAGAGCCCCGGCAAGGGCAATGCCTACGATTCCGCCGCCGATAATGCCGATCTTCTGCTCGCCCACCATAGAGTTCTGTCGCTCAGGGTTTTCCCCAGAGTGTAGGCGCCGGGCAAAGAAAAACACCCCGGTCCGAAGACCGGGGTGTTTCCTTTTGGCGGAGACGGGGGGATTTGAACCCCCGGTGGGCTTTAGGCCCACACTTCATTAGCAGTGAAGCCCATTCGGCCGCTCTGGCACGTCTCCAATTGCCCTGGCAAACTCACGCTGCCAGCCTGTCAAGACTACCCATAACGGGGGGCTTTCGGCAAAACAGGTTTAGGACAGACGCCCGGTCAGCGCTTCCCAGAGGAACTCATAGGACATGGCGTGCATGCGGGCGGACTGGCGGTTGTCTGCGGCCCCGGCATGGCCGCCCTCCAGCGCTTCGTGGAACCAAACCCGGTCCACCCCCAGTGCCTTCATCCGCGCCGCCATCTTTCGGGCCTGGACGGGTCCCACCCGGTCGTCGCTGGTGGCGGTCCAGATCAGCGCCGGCGGGTACTGCACGTCTTCGCGGAGCAGGTGGTACGGGGAGAACGTCTTGATGAACTCCCACTGTGCCGGGTCATCCGGATCGCCGTATTCGGCGATCCATGAGGCACCCGCGGAGAGCTTGGTGTAGCGGCGCATGTCCAGCAGCGGAACCCCGCAGGACACTGCGCCGAAGAGCTCCGGATACTGGGTGAGCATGTTGCCCACCAGCAGGCCGCCGTTGCTGCGGCCGGTGCAGCCCAGATGATCGCGGGAGGTGACGCCGCGGGTGATGAGGTCCTGGGCAACCGCAGCGAAGTCCTCGTACGCGCGGTGCCGGTTCTGCTGCAGGGCTGCCCGGTGCCAGCCGGGCCCGTATTCCCCGCCGCCGCGGATATTGGCCAGAACGTAGACTCCGCGCCGGAGGACTCCGGAATCGTCGGTGTAGCTGCGCTCAAGCCAGCCGCGTCCCACAATGCCGGAGTAGGCCGGGGTAAGTGCCTGCTCAAACCCGCCGTAACCGGAGAGGACCGTGGGGTTGCCGCCGTCCAGCGCCATTCCCTTATGGCCCACTTGGAAGTAGGGAACGCGGGTGCCGTCCTTGGACACGGCGAAGTGCTGCTCCACAGTGCAGTCGGAGGCATCGAAGAAGGCCGGCGAGGTTTTGACCGGTTCAGCAGTTTTGCCCGGTTTGCCAAGGGCGCCGCGGGACAGCGTGGAGGGCGTCGTGAAACCGGTGCTCACCAGCCAGTAGTCGTTGCCTGCTGCCTCGTCTTCATCGTCCACGGCGTAGGCATCCACGGAATGCAGGGGCGGGCAGGCATCGAGCTCCGCTGCAGTCCAGCCCGCAGCCGGGTCCAGCACCTGGATCTCGGAGGAGACATCGCGCAGCAGGTTCAGCAGCAGGTAGTCGCGGGTCCAGCTCCAGGACTGGAGGGAGACCGTGGGCTCGGGGGTGAACAGCACGCGCAGGTTCCGGCTGCCGGCCAGGAAGTCTGCCAGTTCAGCTGCCAGGAGGGAGCCGGCTTTGTGCAGGGTTCCGCCCACCAGCCAGTCGGTGCGCGGACGCATGACCAGCCACTGCCGGTGCAGGTCCACGCTGACGTCCAGGGGCACGTCAATCCGCGTCCAGTCCCCATCCCGGCGAAGGTAGGTGATGCTGTCATAGAAGTCGATGATGTCCACTGCCACGTCCCGTTCGAAGCCCGGGGTCTGGTCGTGGTGGACGTAGCCCATCATGTGGTCCTCGGGCACCTCAAAGTACAGTTCGGCAGTGGCCGGATCTTCGCCGCGGTGCACGGTGCGGACGGTGCGCGGATAGGAGGAGGTGGTCATGCTTCCCGGCCCGAAGTCCGAGGCGACGTACAGGGTGTCCGGCCCGGCCCAGGACACCTGGGTCTTAGCCACGGGCAGGTCAAAGCCGCCGGGCACAAAGGTGCGGTCCACGACGTCGTACTCGCGGTAGCGGGAGGCGTCCCCGCCATCGGGGGAGAGGACCACCAGGGCGCGCCGGTAGGACGCACCGTCCTCCGGGCGGAGGAACCGCGCTCCGCCCCAGACCCAGTCCGTGCCTTCCTCGGCACTGAGCGCATCAACGTCCAGCAGGATGTCCCACTCGGTGGCCGAACCGGTGTAGCTCTCCCAGCTGGTGCGCCGCCAGAGGCCCTTCGGGTGCTCTGCGTCCCGCCAGAAGTTGTAATACCAGTCCCCGCGCTTGACCACCATGGGGATGCGGTCCGTGGAGTCCAGGACTTCCAGCAGCCGTTCTTCGGTCTGCTCAAAATCCGTGGCGGAAAGCAGTGCCTCGGTCTCGGCGTTCTGCGCCTTGACCCAGTTCAGCTGCCTGTCCCCATAGATGTCTTCGAGCCAGAGGAATTCGTCCTGGGTGTCCTGTGGGGTTTCTGCGCTTGCTGAAGTCATTAGCCCATCCTAGGGGTGCACAGAGACAGTAGTTTGTGAAACGCGGCACACTGGATGTCTCAGGTGCCTCAGTGCCCCGTCTGCCAGGCTGTTCCCGGCACGGTTAGGCTGCCGGCCGCGCTTCCGTCCCGGTTGAGGATCCAGCCAACGCGCTTGGCCACGTTCGCTACAACTACGCTTTCCACCACTTCCATGCCCGGGAACAGCTCGCCGGCGGTGCGTTCCACGTTCATGATGTCCGCCGCGCTGCGCAGCCACATCATGAACGTGAAGTTCGTCGGCCCGGTGGTGGAGGCGCACAGCCGCAGCGATCCGGATTCCGCCAGGGCCGCCGCGGCCCGGACATGGTCCGCAGCCGGGAGGCGGGTGAACCACTGGCAGATGATGGGGAAGCCGGCCAGTCCGTGGGCCACCTCGCAGCGGAAAGACAGTGTTCCGCTGCCCAGCACTTTCTGCAGCTGCCGGCGGGCAGTGGCGGGATGCAGTCCGGTAGCAGCGGCGACGTCCGCCGCCGTCGCCCGTCCGTTGCGGGACAGGACCTGAATGATCTCGCCGTACGCGGACGGAAGCGGTCCCCGGTGGACTGGCCGGGCGGCGGCCGCCTGGCTGAGCTTCTTGCGCTGGGCAGCGTTCAGGGCTCCCAGCTGCCAGGCCCCGGCACCGTAGTGGAGCTTGGTGCAGAAGGACGTCTCGTAGCGGGTCAGGCCCGGAATCCCGTCAAAGAGCGGATAGACCGTCTCTGTGAGCCACGCGGGGGTGGGGGTGATGACGGTCAGCATCATGTCCCGGTGCCGGTGGCATTCTTCGATGCTGAAGACATCCGGAAGGGCGGACAGCGCCTGCACCACCGACCGCCGCCGGGCGGGGTCGCACTGGATGTCATGGAAGGACAGGTACATCTGCTCCGGGTCGCCCAGAGGATGCGACGTAATCCAGGCGGCACCTGCAGCGGAGAGCTTCTCCCACCGCAGGGCAAGGGAGGTGGGGTGCCGGTCGAGGACCGCGGCCAGCGTGGTCCAGGGCAGGCGCGGTCCAATCTGCAGCGCGTTGATCAGCAGCAGATCATCCTCGTCCAGTTGCGCAGTCATTTGTTTGTTTTCTCACGTTTGCCGACCATTTATGCAATGTTTCAGAAGTTTCGGACCCAATGGAGCACTAAACCGAAGAATGGCACCTATCGCAGTACCCGGCACCAGCGGCTTCCGCTGGGCTGAGCGAAAGGAAACCCAATGCACATCCTTCTTCCCCGGAACGGAAGCTCCACCGATGTCCTGGCCGTGGCCAATTCCCCGGTCCTGTGGATCTGCGCGCTGGGCGTCTTCGGCGTCGTTGTTGTCCAGTCACTGATCTATATGCGCGCTGCACGGAAGGTGGCCCCGGCGGTGGGCGTGACCCCGGAGGAGCTGCGGGTCTCCTTCCGCTCCGGTGCGGTGGCCGCTATCGGCCCGTCCCTGGCAGTGGTGCTGGTGGCCATCGCGCTGCTGGCCCTGTTCGGGACGCCGGCAGTGCTGGTGCGCATTGGACTGATCGGTTCAGCCGCCTATGAGACCGGCGCTGCCAACGTTGCAGCGGGGACGGTCGGAGCGGAACTGGGCGGGGATACCTACACGCAGCAGGTCTTCGCCATCGCGTTCTTCGCCATGAGTCTGGGCGGAGCCATGTGGATGCTCGCCACGCTGATCTTCACCCCACTGCTTAAGCGCGGCGGACACCGGCTGGCCAAGGTGAATCCGATGGTCATGACCGTGGTGCCGTCAGCGGCCCTCCTCGCTGCCTTCATGTCGCTGGGGATAGCCGAAGCGCCCAAGAGCACCGCCCACGCCCTCACCCTGCTGACCGCCGGTGCCGCCATGGGCATCTGCCTGCTTCTGGCCCGGACCCTGCGCCGGCCCTGGCTGCGCGAATGGGGCCTGGGAATTGCCATCCTTGCGGGCCTTTTCGCCGCCTACGCTGCCCAGGGCGCCGGCCTCGGCCCCGCCTAACACTGCTACGCAAACGTCAGGAGAACCCCCTATGCTCAAGACCGCTCCGGCCGGCGTATCCGCAGCCGATGAACTCGACAGATTTGACCGGACCACCTCCCGCTGGGGCCGGCTGACCATGATCGCGGGGCTGCTCATCTCGGTGGGCGGACCGCTGTATCTGGTCCTCTTCGGCAACCTCGGTGTGACTTCCGCCCAGCTCTGGACCGCTTTTGGTGCGGTCGCCGCAACATTCTTCGTGATCTGGCTCGTGGAACCGCTGACCTACTATCCGATCCTGGGGCCGGCGGCCATGTACCAGGCCTTTATGATCGGCAACATCTCCAACAAGCTGCTCCCTTCGGCGCTGGTGGCCCAGACCAGCGTGGGGGCACTGCCGGGGTCAAAACGCGGAGACCTCGCTGCCGTGATGGCGATCTGCGGAGCGGCCGCAGTGCACCTGTTGTCCCTGCTGGTCTTCGTGGGGCTGCTGGGAACCTGGCTGGTCAGTGTCATCCCCGCGGAGCTTTCGGCCCTGGCACGGGTATACGTCCTGCCGGCGGTGATGGGGGCCGTCATTGTGCAGGCCATCGTCTCAATGAAAGCACTGCGCCCCACCCTGGCGGCACTGGGTGTGGTCTTGGCCGTGCAGTACACACTTCTGCCGCTGGTGCCCGGTCTTGCCATGATCTCCACCGCCATTTCGGTGATTGGGACTATCCTGATCGCCTGGTTTACCCGCAAACGCGCGCCCCGCAACACCCCAGCCGCCGCTGCGCGGAGCTGAACGAGAGGAACCCCTTGCTGACCCCAACACGTCCCGCCCTGACCGAGGCCGACACCGCGCAGATGCACGAGCTGTACCGGACCCTGCACGCGGCGCCGGAGCTGTCCATGCAGGAGCACGGCACGGCGGCCCTGATCGAGGAACATCTCGAAGCCCTGGGCATTAGCAGTTTCCGCTGCGGCGGCACCGGAGTGGTTGGGGTGCTGGCCAACGGGGAAGGTCCGGTAGCCGCATTCCGGGCCGACACCGATGGGCTGCCCATTCCGGAGCACACCGGTCTGCCGTACGCGAGCACGGCGAGGGGGCGGCTGGCGGACGGCACGGAAGTTCCCGTCATGCACGGCTGCGGCCACGACACACACGTCACCGCGCTGCTGACTACCGCGAAGCTGCTCTCCCGGAGCCGGGATTCCTGGGCCGGCACCGTGGTGTTTCTGTTCCAGCCCGGGGAGGAAACCGCGGCCGGTGCGGCGGCTATGGTGCAGGACGGACTGTGGGAGAAGGCACCCAAACCGGACGTTGTACTGGGCCAGCATGTGATGCCCGGCCTTGCCGGAACCATCCAGTACGCCTCGGGCAATGCCATGACCCAGGCCGACTCCTGGAAAGTGACGCTTCACGGGCGCCAGTCCCACGGCTCACAGCCACAGGACTCCGTGGACCCGATTGTGCTCGGCGCACACATCATCACGCGCATCCAGACCATCGTGTCCCGTGAGCTGGATCCCCGGCGTGCCGCCGTCGTAACCGTGGGGACGTTTCACGCCGGCCTGAAGGAGAACATCATTCCGGACCGTGCGGAGTTCACGCTCAACATACGGACCTTTGACGACGGCGTCCGCGCACACGTCCTGGACGCCCTGCGCCGCATCATTGCCGCAGAGGCCGCGGCGTCCGCCGCGCCGGACCCGGAGATTGAAGAGCTCTACACCTTTCCTCTGAACTACAACGATCCGGACCAGACCACCGAAGTCATGGCTGCCATGAGGGTCGCGCTGGGCGAAGACCAGGTGAGTGAGGTGGCACCGCTGATGGGATCGGAGGACTTCGGCCACCTGGCCCAGTCAATCGGGGTTCCGTCGGTGTACTGGTTTTTCGGCGGACACAGCGCCGAAACGCTGGAAGCGGACAGGGTGCCGATGAACCACTCTCCGTACTTCGCGCCCGTCCTCGAACCGACCCTGTCCACCGCGGTCGAGGCCGCGCTGGTTTCCCTCCTGTCCCGGTTGGAACGGCCCTAACGACGCGGGGAGGGCTCACATGACGCTGCTGATCCTGGACCTGGCCGGCATCTTCTTTTTTGCCGTCTCCGGTTCGCTGCTCGCGGCCCGGCGGAATTTCGACATCGTCGGCTCACTGATGCTCGGTTCCTTCGTGGGCCTCGGGGGAGGGGTGATACGGGACCTGATCATCAACCAGGGCGTGCCGCTCGCGTTCACCAAACCCATCTACCTGCTGCCGCCGCTCCTGGCCGCCATCCTGGTGTTCACCCACGCGCTGGGGGTGCAGCGCTACCGGCGCACCCTGCTGGTGTTCGACGCCGCCGGGCTGGCCCTGTTCTGCGTCACCGGAACGCTGACCGCGCATCAAGCCGGTCTCAACCCGGTGTCTGCCGCACTGCTGGGCGTCACCACTGCGGTGGGCGGGGGACTGCTCCGTGACGTGGTGGCCAACGAAGTGCCGCAGGTCTTCAATCCGCGCGGCGTCTACGCGATTCCGGCCCTGCTGGGCGCCGGACTGGTTTCGCTCTTCGCTGCCCTTGACGTCTTCGGTCCGGTCCTGGGCATCGCCGTCGCGGCACTGGTATTCGCGCTCCGGATTCTCTCCCTGCGCTACGGCTGGCGGATTCCGCTCGCCGGACGGACTGAGGCCGGCCGAAACACGCAGCCGTGATAAGAGGGCGGCACTTGGGCTAATTTAGGAGTCCTGCTGGTGTCCTGAGACGGAAGGAGTACTGTTGCGTCCCCTGGTGAAGGTGCTGTCCACAGCAGGTTTACTCCTGACGGTTCCAGCCTGCGGCGCCAGTGGTCCGGCGCCGGACGGCGCGGAGGAAACCGCTGTGTCCTTCTACGCCGCCCTGGACAACGGCGAGTACAACCGAGCGTGCGGAATGCTGGCACCGGCGACGTTCGAGGACATCCAGCAGGCTGAAGACGGCGGCGACCAAGCCTGCGCCGGCAGGCTCCGGGCGCTCTCGCTGCAGGATCCCGGTGAGCCTCTTTCCGCGCAGGCTTTCGGAAGGAACGCGCAGGTGGCGTTCGACTCGGAGACGGTGTTCCTCACGCTTTCCAGCTCCAGCTGGAAAGTGATGGCAGCCGGATGCACGGCCAGAGGAGATCGCCCGTACAGCTGCCTGGTGGAAGGAGAATGACTTGCGCGCACGCTGGGCATTCGTCCTGTGCCTGTCCTTCATCGGTGTTGGACTCGCCTACATGATCACGCTGGGGGTGCTTGCTCGATGAAGACGCTCCGGGAGAATGGCCTGTTCCTCGTCTTCTTTGCCCTGTTCCTGCTTTCCCTTGCAGGACAGGCAGCCGCAGGCGTGGCTCTCTTCAACGAGCAGCAGACTGCTGCCGGGCTGGAAAAGGTCAGCCTGTGGCAGTACTTGGCGACATCCAGCTTCGCCGTGGACGTCGCGGAGAACTGGCAGTCCGAGTTCCTGCAGTTCCTCCTGCTCATCGTCGCATCGGTCTGGTTCGTGCAGAAGGGCTCGCCTGAGTCCAAGAAGCTCGGGAGACGAGGACTGGAAACTGAAAAGGACCAGCTGATCGGACAGCATGCCACCGTTGCTTCGCCCTCGTGGGCCCGCGCCGGAGGCTGGCGGACGCTGGTGTACTCAAATTCCCTGGCCCTTGTCATGGGCACGATTTTCCTGCTGTCCTGGTTGGCCCAATCAGTTGCCGGGTTCAGCGCCTTTGCGGAGCAGCAGCTTGCCAACCTGCAGGATCCGGGAACATGGGGCGAATACGTCCTGTCGCCGGAGTTCTGGGGCCGGACCCTGCAGAATTGGCAGTCCGAGTTCCTCGCTGTCGCCTCGATGGTCATTCTCGCGGTGTATTTGCGGCAGCGCGGTTCTCCAGAATCGAAGCCGGTGGGTGCCGCGCATACGGAAACCGACGTCGAAGGCTGATGAAGGCACCAAGTGGCCGGGAGTTTAGCCGGCCGCGAAGAAGTCGTGCTCCCACTGCACCGAGGCTGCGAACGCTTCCTCGGCCGCCCGACGCTGGGCATCGTTCCCGGCAAGCACCCCTTCCAGGATCCCGACGGCACGGTCCGTGGCCTCCGCGAAGGCCGGATCGGCGTAGGTGTCCAGCCACTGGCGGTAGGGATGGGAGGGATGGTTCCCGGCGGCCAGCGAGGCACCCGCGTCCGCGTACACCCAGAAGCACGGCAGGACAGCACCCACCAGCCGGGCGTACTCAACCCGGCTGTCGGCGTTCCGGTCCAGTCCGAGCAGATGGTCCAGGTAGCCGCGGGTCACCGGGCCGGCGGCGAGGCCCGCGGCGGGATCCGCCGGAAAGCTCCCGACGCCGGTGCTGCCGGCGGCAGGCGGCGGGACGGGCAGGTGTTCGCCCACACCGGAATGAGCGGTGAGCCAGTCCCGGTGCAGCTCCAGTTCGGCTTCCAGCGCGCCGCGCGCACTCTCTGCCCAGAACAACTGCTCCTGGAGTGAGGGTGCCAGCTCACTGGCACGGGCCAGCGCACGGGCGTAGCCGCGCAGGTAAATTGCGTCCTGCACGAGATACCTGCCAAAGACTGCCTGGTCCAGGGTGCCGTCGCCAAGACCGCGGACGAAGTCCAGGGCGGCGATTTCCTTCCGGACGCCTGCGGTCCGGGACCAAAGCTCCGCTGTGCGCTCGCCGGCCGGCGGAACACCAGATCCCGCCGGCACCAGCACCGGCGCCGGCGCCGGCACCGGCAGCGGCGGCAGCCCGCGCTGCCACATGCCGGCGAAGTGGTTCACTGGCCCGTGCCCGGTGCCCACCGCCAGCAGGTCCGCGGTTTCCAGGGCTTCCTGCAGCCAGGTCTTGGCGGCCTCCAGCGCGGCAACCCAGCTCCCGGTCCGTGCAAACAGAGTCGCCACCGCAGAGGAGAGCGAGCAGCCGGTCCCGTGGGTGTTCTTGGTGCCGACCCGCACGGAACTGAACTCAGACACCGTAAAGGCGCCGCCGCCGTCGGGCATCACCAGCGCATCCGGTGCCGCGGACCCGGCGAGATGCCCGCCCTTGACCAGCACAGCGGTGTCATATGCCTGCGCCAGGCGGCGTCCCTGAGCCAGCGCCTGTTCCCAGCTCTGTGCCGTTTCGTACTTGAGCAGCGCGCCCAGCTCAGGGAGGTTCGGGGTCACCAGGTCCACACGGTGCAGCAGTCCGCGCAGGGCGTCCTCGGCGTCACGGCTGAGCAGGCGGTCCCCGCTGCTGGCCACCATCACCGGATCCAGCACTACGGCCGGCGGCCGGACGCCGGACAGCCAGTCACCCACCGTCCGGACAACCCCGGTGCTGCCCAGCATGCCGATCTTCACGGCGTCTATAACGACGTCGTCGCTCACCGCATGCAGCTGTTCGCGCAGGAACTCAACAGGCGGGGCGTGCACAGAGCGGACACCGTGCGTGTTCTGCGCAACGAGCGCGGTGGTCACTGCCATGCCGTAGCCGCCGTTGGCGGCGATCGACTTCAGGTCGGCCTGGATTCCCGCACCGCCGGTGGGATCGGTTCCGGCGATGCTCAGGATCCTGGGCACGTCCCGGACGTTCAGCCCTTCCATGCTGCTACCAGTTCCCCGGCGCTGCGCTGCGGATCGGCAGCGGTGCAGATGGCCGAAGCGACGGCGGCTCCGGATGCGCCGGCCGCCCGGAGGTTACGGATGTCGGACAGCCCGATCCCGCCGATCGCCACGGAGGGCAGGGGAGCAGCAGAGGCAATGGCGCGGAACCCGTGCACGCCAAGCGGTGCGGGATGATCCGCTTTGGTGCTGGTGGGATGGATAACCCCGGCGCCGAGGTAGTCCACGGTTCCGGGAGCCAGTGCGCGCACGGCATCAAGGTGGGCGGGCGTGTTGGCGGTCAGGCCGACGACGGCGTCCGGGCCCACCAGCGAGCGGACGGACGTGACGGGCAGATCACTTTGGCCCACGTGGACACCGTGCACCCGGGCACCGGCGGCCCGGGCCGCGAGATAAATATCCACCCGGTCATCAACCAGCACCAGAGCGCGGTTCCCGACGGCGTCCGCCACGGCCAGGACCAGCGCATAGAAGTCTGCCGCCGAGGCATGCTTCTCCCGCACCTGGACCGTCCGCACACCACCGGCCACGGCCGCGGCAGCCACCGCGGCCACGCCACGGTCTCCGCACTGCGCGGTGTCAGTGACCAGATAGATGCCCGTGTCCCGCGCCAGTGCGCGGGGCCGGCGGATCAGTCCGGACTGCAGCCCGGCGCTCATGCTGCCACCAGCATTTGGTGGATCTGCTCGTCCGAGAGGCCGGCCAGGGCGTCCAGGAACGCCGGTGCAAAGGAACCCGGCCCGGCCGCGGCGGCCGCGGCCTGCTGGGCGGCAATAGTGTATGCGGCCGTGGCTGCCGCCGTGGCGGTGAGTTTTCCGCCGTCGTCCGCGTCGGCCAGGAACGCGGCCGTCACCGCGCCCAGTGCGCAGCCCCCTCCGGTGACCCTGGTCAGCAGCACATCTCCGTTGCTGATCCGCAGGGTGGATTCGCCGTCGGTAATCAGATCCGTGGGCCCAGAGACCGCCACCACACAGCCGTACTTGGCGGCGAGCAGCTCGGCGGCGGGAAGGGCATCTTCGGGATTGTCCGTGGCGTCCACTCCGCGTCCGCCGGTGCCGAGCCCGGCCAGTGCCATGGTTTCGGACGCGTTGGCGCGCACTGCCGTAGGCCGCAGCGCCAGCAGCTCGGCGGCCAGCGCGGTGCGAACTGGAAGGCTGCCCACGGCCACCGGGTCCAGGACCCAGGGTGTACCGGCGTCGTTCGCTGCTGCTGCGGCCTCCAGCATGGCTGCGCGCTGCTCGGCGTGCGGGGTGCCCAAGTTGATCAGCACACCCGAAGCTATCCGCGCGAACGGCCCGGCTTCGCCGGGTATGTCCGTCATGGCGGGAGCGGCTCCGAGGGCGAGCAGCACGTTGGCGGTGAAGTTGGTGACCACGGTGTTGGTCAGGCACTGCACCAGCGGCGGTTCGCTGCGCACACGGGAAAGGTGGGTGGATACGGAAAATGGTGTCAGGCCAATGGGCATCGGCGACATCCCTTCGCTAGTTCTAACTAGATCAGGTTCGACGGGTCTCATCTCAGCCTTGCGGCACCCCGTGTCACTGCAGCCGACTTTACGAAGTCGGCGGGCAAATGGCCAGCCGGTTACGCAGCGTCCATGGACGCGCAGGGATTAGTGCCCGACGCCGGCGCGTGGGCCTGGCCGGCGAGGCGGTGGAGAAGGGTGCGGAGCAGGCTCATATCTTCTTGGCCGAGCCCGGACAGCAGGTCTGCTTCCTCGGCGGCGATGCGTTCTTCGCAGGATTCGAGCCGGGCGCGCCCGGCCGCTGTGGCCACAACCTTCCGGGCCCGGCGGTCCGCCGGATCCGGAATGCGTTCAACTTCGCCCGCCTCAGCCAGCTCGTCGATCAGATAGGTCAGCACCGTCCGGTCGATCCCCAGATGGGCCCCCAGCGCCTGCTGGTTCGGCGGGCCGCAGTGCACAACGGTCGAGAGGACCAGGAAACCGCGCAGCCCGCCGGCTGTGCCTTCAAGGGCAGCTTCCATTCTGGACTGGTAGCAGCCGGCCACCATGCCGAGGTCCCACCCAAAGCTTCCGGGCCGGACTTCCGGGCTGTCCGCAGAGGTGCTGCCGTTTGTCATGCAGAACATCCTAGTCCTGCAATGCGGAGAGGTAGATGTTCTACGATGCAAATGATCTGTGTGTCGGCGTAGTGGAGATTCGGCCGCGGCCAGCCGCATACGTTGCCGGCCGCGTTCGTTGCCGGTTCGGGGGAGACGGGTGCCAAGCCTGTGCAGCTGCAGTTCCCGCTTTGCGGCCCGGTTCCACGGCTGGCACCGTTCCGCCGCGGCAGGCACTGCGCGTAGGGTGCAGGGAACGCAGACCCCCTGGAGAGGAACCATGCCGTGCCGATCCTCGCTTCGCTGCTGTCGCTGGCCGGAATCATCGCCTCAGTCATTCTGATTGTGCTGATATTCCGCGGGTCCCGGATCCCGGTGGAGGATGTGGTGCGCCGGAAGCGGGTGAACCGATGGTTCTGGATCCTTGGGATCTTCGTGGCGGCGGTGTTCTTCTACCTCTCCTTCACCTAGCGCCCCTGACCTGGGCTGCGAGATCCCCCGCTGCAGCCGGCGGATACCCTAGATGCATGGACATAGGCCAAAATCTCCGCGTTGCCGTCATAGGCGCCGGTCCGCGCGGCATTTCCGTCCTTGACCGGTTGCTGTGCCGCTACCTCGAACTTTCCGCCGAAGACCGTCCGGCCCTGGAAATCTGCATGGTGGACCCCTTCAACCCCGGGCCGGGGCACGTCTGGCGCACCTCGCAGTCCCGTCATTTCCTGATGAATACTCCCTGTCTTTTCCCCACGGTGGTACCGGCTGGAGAAACCGCGCAGCAGCTCCGCCCCTCCCCGGCCGGCCTCTCACTGGGGCAGTGGATCCGCCGCATGGCGCAGGACCCGGCCCCTTCCTTGAACGCCGGGGACCGGGAAGAGATTGCCCGCCTGGGGCCCGCCGAGTTCCCCAGCCGCGCCCTGTACGGCCGGTACCTGGAGTGGACCTACGCGCGTCTGCTGGAAGCGGCACGGCAGGCGGGCGCCGCCGTCGTCCATCACCGTGCCGAGGCGCTGGCGCTGCGCCGAAGCGGCACCGGATTTGAAATCGACCTGGCCGGAGAAGACCCGCTGGCCGCGGACGCCGTCGTGCTGGCCATGGGCCACTTGCCGGCCGCGCTTTCACCGGAGCAGAACCGGCTGAGCGACGCCGCGTCCCGGCTGGGCCTGCAGTACCTGCCGCCGGCTGTGCCGTCTGACGCGGACTTTTCAGTGCTCCCCGCCGGGGAACCGGTACTGGTACGCGGGCTGGGACTGAACTTCTTCGACATTATGGCGCACGTGACCCTGGGCCGCGGCGGAGCCTTCGTGCCCACCGGGGATCCTGCGGGCCGCTCCCTGCGCTACGAGCCGACCGGGCGTGAGCCGGTGCTGGTCGCCGCCTCGCGCCGGGGAACCCCGTACCGGGCCAAGGCCAAGCTGGACAGCTATGTGCCCCGAAGCGTGAAACTGCGCTGGTTTACTGAGGAATCTGCGGGGAGGTTCGCCGCGGAAGGCATCCAGCCCGGTTTCGACCACGACCTCTGGCCGATGCTGCACCGCGACGCCGTATGGGCGTACTACTCGACGCTGGCCAGGACCACCCCGGAGTGCCTCACCGTTCCGGCCGCGGACTTCCTGGCGGAGCTGGAAACCGCGCTTAGCCGGCCCGGTCCGGACTGGGACGCCGCCAAGGAAGAGGTGCTGTCCCGCTGCGTTCCGCCCGGGTACCGGACCAGCCTCGAGGCACTGGCCCAGCCGCTGGGGCGCAGGCCGTTCGCCGGTCCCGAGGACCTGGACGCTGAAATCCTGCGGTATCTGGAGGACGACGCCGCCGGCTCGGCGAGAGGCGAGGACGATCCGCTGAAGATGGCGATCGGTGCGCTGAACGCGGGCCGGTCCGTCCTGAAAGCAGTAGTGGCCGACGGCGGCCTGGCGGAAGAATCCTGGCTCACCGAACTGCGCGGCTGGTTTGAACCCCTCGTGGAAGGCCTGGCCTCCGGTCCGCCGCCGGAACGGATCGAGCAGCTCGCGGCCCTGGTCCGTGCCGGGCTGGTCCACTTTGTGGGTCCGGACCCGCGGTTCGACGTCGATGAGGCACGTGCCGTCTTCACTGCATCCTCACCCTGGGTGGCAGGGGAATACGCGGCGTCCACACTGGTGGAAGCGATGATGCCGCCGAACCGCGTCAACGCCACGCTCTCGCCGCTGCTGGGAGACCTGCTGCACCGCGGCGAGGCCCGGCCCAAGCTCATGATGGCCCCCAACGGGACCCCGGTGCTGACTCCCGGGCTGGATGTTTCGCTGCCGCCGTACCGTCCGCTGGACGTCAAGGGCCAGCCGCAGGAGAAGCTGTACGTTTTGGGACTGCAGCTCTCCTCGGTGCAGTGGGGCACGGCCATTGCCGCGGAAGCCGGAGCACCGGCGTCGGCCGGTTCCCGCACCCTGCGCGACGCCGATGACATAGCCGCCGCCATCCTCTCCCGGGGAAGCAGCTTCCCCCGGGAGCAGGACGGCGGCGACGCGGCTAGAACGGGTACTGCCGCGGTTCGTGCTGGAGCGTAAGCGTCTGGTCCTTGGTGAACTCATCAATGGCCCAGCTGCCGTTGAACCGGCCCAGCCCGGAGTTCTTCACTCCGCCGAACGCTACGTGCGGCTCGTCGTGCACCGGCATGTCATTCACGTGGGCCATGCCCACCTGCAGCCGCCGGGCGAACGTCAGGCCAGCCTCGGCTGACTCGGTGAACACCGCTCCGGAGAGGCCCTGGGGAGTGGCGTTGGCCAGTTCCAGGGCATGCTCGGCGTCGCGGGCACGCTGGATGCCGGCGAGCGGACCGAAGATCTCCTCGCGGGCCAGCTCCATCTCCGGCGTGACGCCGGTGAAGATCCACGGGCTGAGCACCTGTCCGTCCGTGGTTCCTTCGAGAACTGCTTGCGCGCCCTCGTTCTTGGCGGTGCTGATTTTCTCTTCCAGGCCTTCGAGCTGCTTGGCGTTGATGATCGGGCCGATCACGGTCTTGGGATCGGTGGGGTCACCAGCGGGAAGGGACCGGACGTGCTGGGTGAACTTCTCCACGAACTCGTCATGGACGGCGTCCTCGACGATGATCCGGTTGATCGCCATGCAGATCTGGCCCTGGTGCAGGAACTTGCCCATCACCGCGGCCCGGACGGCCTGGTCCACGTCCGCATCCGCCAGGACCACGAACGGGCCGTTGCCGCCGAGTTCCAGCGCCGTGTGCTTCAGGTGCTCGCCGCTGGCGGCGAGGGCACCCACGTTCTTGCCCACCGCCGTCGAGCCTGTGAAGGAAATCAGGGACGGGACGGGGTGCTCGACGAACGCGTCGCCGATTTCCGACCCGGCGCCGGCGACGACGCTCAGCACGCCGGCCGGCAGCCCGGCTTCCTCGAAGACCTTGCCGATCAGCAGGCCGCCGGTCACCGGGGTGTCGCTCGCCGGCTTAAGCACGACGGCGTTGCCCAGTGCCAGGGCGGGTGCCACGGAGCGCTGGGAGAGATGCAGCGGGAAGTTCCACGGGCTGATGACGCCTACGACGCCGAGCGGGTCCCGGTAGACGCGGTCCTCCTTGCCCGGAATGTCCGAGTCAAGGATTTGCCCGTGCACACGGTGCGGGTAGGACGCTGCTTCGCGGGTGATGCCGATCGCGGAATCGATCTCGATGTTCGCCTTCACCACGGTGCTGCCGGATTCGGCTGCGAGCCAGGCGGCGATTTCGTCGCGGCGTTCGTTGAGGATCTCGGCGGCGCGTGCAATAACGCGGCGGCGTTCGGCCGGGGGAGCGGCGGCCCACTCGGTTTGCGCTGCCTGGGCGCTCTCATAGGCGTCGTTGAGGTCTTCGATGGAGGCCAGCTTCAGGCCGAGGAGCTCTTCGCCGGTGAACGGATTGGTGTCCGGCAGCGTCTTTTCGGAACGGCCCTCGCGCCATTCTCCGGCGATGAACTGCTTGGCGGGGATCCAGCCGGATGCTGCGGGGTTAGCGGCGGTCATGGGCGCTCTCCTTTGTGAGGGTACGTTTCTGACAATGCCCGGTATAACCAAGCATGCTTACTTGTTGTTCCCGGGTCTGGGGTTTTGGATGGGTGACCGGTTCCGCTGGGACCCTGGTTGCTGGGTCCGGGCCGCTGGAGGTCCGGACCGCTGGGTTACCGTGGCCGGGCGTTCACCGCGGTTGACGCGGCGGCTGGAGTAGCGGCTGAGACTGGGCTGGGGTTGAGGTCGAAGCTGCGCCGGGGAGCGGACACCGCCGGGGCCTGTCCGCTGAAGCCTTCGGGGAGATATCGCCGCTTTGGGCTTCCATCCCGCAACTCTCGGGGAGATATCGCCGCTTTGGGCGTTCCGGGCGAAACCTTTGGGGAGTAAATGTCGCTTTGGATGCGCCTAAGCGACCGTAAGTCACCAAGGGTTCAAGCGAATGACGGCTAAACGACGTCAAGTCACCGAGGGTTCCGCGGGGCGGCGGAGGGAAACTGGATTCCAGAACCTAGCACATTTCAACAGCCTTCCGAAGCAGGGCGCTCGGTTTCCCAATCCTTGATGCTGCCGGGTCCTATGGTGACCCCACATGCACCAGAGGTGACGACGGCCGGGAATCCGTGCGCTTCCGAAGAGCAGGGCTTGCGCTGAGGAGCCAAAACAGGGCGCACTCGCGCTCACTCAGACTTTTGTGCGTAAGAGTAATCCGCCCAGCCGCGCCCAGCAGAGACGGATGGGGGCGGCAGGATTCGGGTTTCTGATCGCGGCCGGGGTGGTCTTTTATTTCATGGTCAAAAGCTAGGGACGCCCTGCACGCCCCGGACGAAACAGCAGCCGACCCGCACTCCGCATGGAACACGGGCCGGCTTTGGGGAAACCGGCAAACCGGGCGAAGGGCAAACCGGCCAACGGGCAAAACCGGTAAACCGGCCAACGAGCAAAACCGGCAAACCGGCAAAACCCGAAACCCGAAACCAGGAACCGGAAAACAGCAGAGCTAAGCGGCCGGGAGGACCTTCAACGCAGAGTTCCACTGGTACGCGGGAAGTTCCTCGTTGGCGGAGAGCAGGATGTGCAGGAAGCCCATGTGCTCGAGCTGGCGGGCACGGCGCTGGGGACCGACGACGACGGGGTTCAGCCCGGCAGCGGAGGCGAACCCGGCCACGGCCTGGACCGCATCGGCGTCGTCCCCGGCGATGAGGACGTCAAGCGGATGTCCGGCAACTGTCCCGTCGGCCAGGGTGGCGGCGAAGGTCGTGTTGAAGGCCTTGACCACCTTTGCACCGGTCACCTTCTGCAATTCCTCTGCGGCGGAGCTGTCAGCGGGAACCGACAGCGAATCGAACGTCGCGAAGTCGACGGGGTCGGTGATGTCCATGTACACCTTGCCGTTCAATGCATCCCCGTACTGCTCCGCGATGGCCCGGGAGGCGTCGAAATAGACCGCCGGAATGACCATGGCGCCGGTGAGCGGATCGCCCAGGACGCCGGCGGTGATGGTGCCGCCCAGTTCCGCAGCGAGGGCTTCGGCCTTGGCCTTGTCCTCGTGGGCCAGGAGCTGGACTGAACGTCCCGCTGCCACTGCGCGGGCAGCCAGTCCGCGGGCCATGTTGCCGGTGCCGATGATGGTGAGATCAGTCATTTTCTTCTTCTTTCGAAAGCGGGGGAAACGGAAAGCCACTGGATTCTTCTCATGTTGGAGGCGGGTAATCCGGGGGACAAGGCCACCGGTAGGTTGAAGGTTCAACTACCATGGCACAGTTTTATTGAAGCTTCAACCACCAATGCAATCTAGCCACCTAGTGAAATTGCTGTTTTACTAGGTGGCAATATGGCACGCAGGCAAACCCACGAGGAAAGCAGCAGGATGACAGCCAAGGCGGACAGCACCACCCGGACAGTTGAACGCGCCCTGTCCCTGCTCAGCGTCGTGTGCCGCCAGGGAGCTGTCACGCAGTCCGAAGCGGCCAAGGCCGCCGGGCTTTCCACCAGTACGGCGCTGCGGCTGCTGCGCACCCTGGAGGGAACCGACTTCCTGCGGCGGGAGGAAAACGGTATCTACCGCCCCGGCCCGGCGGTCGTGCAGCTCGGCGTCCTCGCCCTCAGCTCGGAATCCCTGATCTCCACCTACCGGGACACCATGGAGCGGATCGTGGCGCAAACCGGTGAATCCACCTATCTCAGCATCCCCGCAGCCGGCGGACACGGCCTCTACATCGCCATCGCAGAAGGCACTCAGTCCGTCCGGCACGCCAACTGGGTGGGACGGCGCTTCGACCTCGAAACCAGCGCCGCCGGCAGAGCGATGCGCGGCGAAGTGAACGGGACCGGGTGCGCCGTGGTGAGCGACGGCGTCGAACCGGACATCACCGCCGTCGCCGTCCCGCTGAGGGCCGGCGGGAAACCCGTGGCAGCGATGAGCGTAGTGGTACCCAGCTACCGCATCACTTCCGACCGGCTGGAGGAGATTTGCCGGGTCCTCACCGCAGAAACCAATGCAGTCCAAACACACGGCTAACCGACAACGACGACGGAGAACCCCATGGCCCAGGAACAAACCCCGCGCAGCATCCGGGCACCCCGCGGCAGCGAACTGAATGCCAGGAGCTGGCAGACTGAAGCCCCGCTGCGGATGCTGATGAACAACCTCGATCCGGAAGTCGCCGAGCGGCCCGAAGACCTGGTGGTCTACGGCGGAACCGGCAAAGCTGCCCGGAACTGGGAGTCCTTCGACGCGATTGTCCGCACCCTGAAAACACTGGACGACGACGAAACCCTGCTGGTCCAGTCCGGCAAGCCCGTGGGGGTCTTCCGAACCAACGAATGGGCGCCTCGGGTGCTCATCGCCAACTCGAACCTGGTGGGGGACTGGTCCACGTGGCCCGAGTTCCGCCGCCTGGAAGCCGAAGGCCTGACCATGTACGGGCAGATGACCGCCGGCTCATGGATCTACATCGGCACCCAGGGCATCCTGCAGGGCACCTATGAGACCTTCGCTGCCATCGCCAACAAGCGGTTCGGGGGCTCCCTGGCCGGCACCGCAACCCTCACCGGCGGCTGCGGCGGCATGGGCGGCGCCCAGCCGCTCGCCGTCACACTCAACGGGGGAGCGGTGCTGATTGTCGACGTCGACGAGTCCCGGCTGCGCCGCCGCGCCGGGAAACGCTACCTCGACGACGTCGAAACGGACCTGGACGCCGCCCTCGCCAAGGTGATGGCCGCCAAGGCCGACGGCCGGGCACTTTCCGTCGGGCTGGTGGGCAACGCCGCGGAAGTCTTCCCCGAACTGCTCCGCCGCCGCACCGCCGGAGAAGGTGCGGACTTCGACATCGTCACCGACCAGACCTCCGCCCATGACCCGCTCAGCTACCTCCCGGAGGGCATCCCGGTCGAAGACTGGCACCGCGAGGCCGAAGCCGATCCCGAAGGGTTCACCAAAAAGGCCCAGGCCTCCATGTCCCGACAGGTGGAAGCCATGGTCGGCTTCCAGGATGCCGGTGCCGAGGTGTTCGACTACGGCAACTCGATCCGCGACGAAGCACGCTCCGGCGGCTATGGCCGCGCCTTCGACTTCCCCGGGTTTGTCCCGGCCTACATCCGGCCGCTGTTCTGCGAGGGTATGGGCCCGTTCCGCTGGGTGGCGCTCTCCGGGGACCCCGCGGACATTGCCGTCACCGACGCTGCACTGAAGGAACTCTTCCCGGACAAGGAACACCTGCACCGCTGGCTCGACGCCGCCGCGGAGCACGTCGAGTTCGAAGGCCTGCCCGCCCGGATCTGCTGGCTCGGCTACGGCGAGCGCGCCGAGGCAGGCCTGCTGTTCAACCGCCTCGTCGCCGAGGGGAAGGTGTCCGCGCCGATCGTCATTGGACGTGACCACCTGGACTCCGGGTCGGTGGCCTCCCCGTACCGGGAAACCGAGGGCATGCGGGACGGCTCTGACGCGATTGCCGACTGGCCGCTGCTCAACGCCCTGCTCAATACCTCCTCCGGCGCCACGTGGGTTTCCATCCACCACGGCGGCGGCGTGGGAATCGGGCGTTCCCTGCACGCCGGCCAGGTCTCCGTGGCGGACGGCACCGACCTGGCCGCCCGCAAGCTCGAACGCCTGCTCACCAATGATCCGGGCACGGGCGTGATGCGTCATGTCGACGCCGGCTACGACGACGCCGCGCAGGTCGCCAGAGAGCGCGGCGTCCGCATCCCCATGGCCGAATAAGCACCACCCCGAGGAACAACCCCGCAATGAGCACAGTCACCTCCCTTCTTGAAGAGATCTCCGGCATCGGCCGCGATCCGGTCCGCGGCGGCTACAGCCGCCCCGTGTTCTCCGAAGCCGAAACGGACCTGCGCGCCTGGTTCACCGCAGAGGCGCGGGCCCGCGGGCTCGACGTCGAAACGGACCGCAACGGCATTCTTTGGGCCTGGTGGGGAGAACCGCAGAAAGGCGCGCTGGTCACCGGCAGCCACCTGGACTCGGTGCCCGGCGGCGGTGCCTTCGACGGACCGCTCGGCATTGCCGCGGCCCTTGCCGCCGTCGACGCCCTGAAGGAACGCCGCGTGCAGCGCAACCGGTCCCTGGCCGTCACCGTCTTCCCCGAGGAGGAGGGCTCCCGTTTCGGCGTCGCCTGCCTTGGCTCGCGGCTGCTAACCGGAGCCATCGATCCGGACAAGGCACGGAACCTGCACGACGACGCCGGCACCACCTTCGCCGACGCCGCCCGGGCCGCCGGCCTGGACCCGGAACACTTCGGACGGGACGAGGAAGCACTCGCCCGGATCGGGGACTTCGTGGAGCTGCACGTGGAACAGGGCCGCGGGCTGGGTGAGGACGGCCCCGCCGTCGCCGTCGGCAGTTCAATCCTGGGGCACGGCCGCTGGAAACTGACCGTGCTCGGCCAGGGCAACCATGCCGGCACCACGCTGATGGAGGACCGGTCGGATCCCATGGTGGCCGCTGCGCAAATCATCACAGCCGTGCAGCAGGCGGCCGCGGCGCTGCCCGGTGCCCGCGCAACGGTGGGCCGGATCCGCGCCGTTCCGGGCGGCACCAATGTCATTGCATCGCGGGTGGAGCTGTGGCTCGATGCCCGGCATGAGGAGGACGCCGTCACCGCCCGGCTGGTGGAAACCATCCACGGCAAGGCGCAGAAAATCGCCGCCTTCGAAGGCTGCTCCGTGACGCTGGCCCGGGAATCCTTCAGTCCCACCACCGCCTTTGACCCGGGACTGCAGCGCCAGCTCCAGCTCGCCCTGCCGCAGGCGCCGGTCCTGGCCACCGGTGCCGGCCACGACGCCGGAATCCTGGCTGGCCAGGTGCCCGCCGGCATGGTGTTCGTCCGCAATCCCAGCGGCGTCTCGCATTCCCCGGAGGAATACGTGGAAGACGCCGACGCGGACTACTCCGCCACAGCCCTTGCCGACGTCCTGGAGGGCCTGCTGTGAGGATGGGAGTGTGGTGCGAACATGCCGTCCAGGACGGGCGGGTTGAGACCGGCGTCCGGCTGAGCGTCGACTCCGCGGGCATCGTCGCCGCCGTGGAATCCGGCACCCGGCCGCGGCCGGGGGACCTGGTGCTCAACGGCGTCGTCTTCCCCGCTGCGTCCAACGCCCACTCCCATGCCTTCCACCGGGTGCTGCGCGGCCGCACCCATACCGGAGGGGCGGACAGCTTCTGGTCCTGGCGGCAGGGCATGTACCGGGCCGCGGCTGCCCTGACACCCGAGCTGTACGAGGAGCTGGCCACCGCGGCCTACGCCGAAATGGTCACGGCCGGCTACACCTCTGTCGCCGAGTTCCACTACGTGCACCACCGTCCGGACGGTTCGCCGTATCCCGGGCACGCCATGGAACTGGCCCTGGGCCGCGCTGCCCGGGCTGCGGGAATCCGGCTCACCCTGCTGGATACGTGCTACCTCGCCGGCGGGTTCGGGAAGCCGCTTGCGGAGAACCAGCTCCGCTTCAGTGACGGTTCCGCCGGTGCGTGGCTGGACCGTCTCAAGGACCTGCGGCACACCGTGGAGTCCGAGTTCGATCCGGCGTACATGACAGTCGGTGCAGCGCTGCACTCGGTCCGGGCAGTCCCCGGGGACGCACTGCAGGCCATCGCCTCCGGGCTGGATCCTGACCTGCCCCTGCACGTTCACCTCTCCGAACAGCCCGCCGAAAACCGGGACTGCGTGGCAGCCACCGGCCTGACGCCCGTCCAGCTGCTGCACCGGCACGGGCTGCTCGGTCCCCGGCTCACCGCTGTGCACGCCACGCACCTGACCCCGGAGGACATCACGCTGCTCGGGAATGCCGGAGCGGCCGTGGCCATGTGCCCCAGCACTGAAGCGGACCTCGCGGACGGAATTGGTCCGGCGGCGGCGCTCGCGGACGCCGGGGTCCGAATCGCGCTGGGCTCCGACCAGCACGCCGTGGTGGACCCGTGGCTGGAAATGCGGGCGCTGGAACACGGCGAACGGCTGGCTTCCGGGACCCGCGGACGGTTCACTCCCGCGGACCTGCACCGGGCACTGTCCGACGCCGGTGCTGCCGCCCAGGGACGCCGGGCGCCGGGCTTCGCGCCGGGCAGGTCCTGCGACCTGATGGCCGTGGACCCCGGGACGGCCCGGACAGCGGGAGCCGACCCGGCCCAGCTGGCGCTGGCGGCGACCGCGCAGGACGTGACCGCCGTCGTCGTCGGGGGCGTCCTGGCCGCCGAACGCGGCAGGCACCTGCGCCTCGGTGACCCGGGGTTGCTGCTGGCGGCAGCGGCGGACAAGCTGGACGGCGCAGTCCGCGCTGCGGCGCCGGCAGGAGCGGCCCGACGATGAGCGCCTCCCTGCTGATCACCGACATCGGCGAGCTGTCCACCATGGACCCCGCCCGCGGAACGGAGTCTGTGCTGACGCAGGCCGCCGTCGTGCTCGAAGGCGAGCGGATCTCCTGGCTGGGACCGGCCGCCCAGGCTCCCGCGGCGGATGAAGCGCACGATGCCGGCGGGCGGGCAGCGCTGCCGGGCTGGGTGGACTCCCACACCCATCTGGTGTTTGCCGGTGACCGCAGCGCCGAGTTCGCCGCCCGTCTGGCCGGAGAGGAATACAGTGCCGGCGGCATTGCCGTGACCATGGAAGCCACCCGCAGCGCCGGGGACTACGACCTCACCCGGCTGCTGCTGGCCCGCCGCGCCGAAGCCGCCGCCGGCGGAACCACCTGGCTGGAAACTAAAACTGGATATGGGCTGGACGTGGAGCAGGAGACCCGCAGCGCCCGAATCGCCTCCAGCGTCGTCGACGACGTGACCTACCTCGGCGCACACCTGGTCCCCGACGGCATGGACGCCGAGGAGTACACGGACCTGGTCTGCGGACCGATGCTCACGGCCGTCCGGCCCTACGTGCAGTGGGCGGACGTGTTCTGCGAACGCGGGGCTTTCACCGAGGACCAGTCCAGCCGGGTGCTCACCGCATGCCGGGACGCCGGACTGGGACTGCGGGTGCACGGCAACCAGCTGGGCCCGGGTGCGGGCGTCCGGCTGGCTGTGGAATTCGGCGCCGCGAGCGTGGACCACGTGAACTATCTTTCGGCGGCCGATGTCCAGGCGCTCGCGGGCAGCTGGGAGGACTGGAACGCACACAGCGGCACCGGTACACCCGGGACGGTGGCCACCTGCCTGCCGGCCTGCGACCTCTCCACCCGGCAGCCGCTGGCGCCGGCCCGGGAACTGCTGGATGCCGGCGTCGAAATCGCACTTGCCTCGAACTGCAACCCGGGCACCTCCTACACCACGTCCATGGCGTTCTGCGTGGCAACGGCCGTGCTGCAGATGGGACTCAGCGTTCCCGAGGCCGTCCGTGCTGCCACCTACGGCGGGGCGCTCGCGCTGCGCAGGCATTCGGGGAACGACGCCGACGGACAGCGGGCGGTGGGCTCGCTCGCCGTCGGGCACCGGGCAGACCTCCACCTGCTTAACGCGCCGTCGGCCGCTTACCTGGCCTACCGGCCGGGCATGCCGATCACCGGCGCTGTCTGGCGGGCGGGGGAGCGGGTCAGGTGAGGGCAGCCGCCGCGGCAACCGCGGCCCGGACAGGCTAAACCGCTCCTTACCTATGGACGGACCGGGGACGCAGTCCTACAGTTTGAGGCACACTGGCCTGCGCCCGGCGGGGGCCGTGTACGGACTGATCCTCCTGCGGACCCCTAGGCGGCGCGAATGTCTACGTTGAAGTATTCGGCAGACGAAGGAACAACCGTACCGCCGCGCGTGGTGCCCGTTTCGCGCGGCCGCATCGTGGTGGACTGGCTCACCACCACGGACCACAAGAAGATCGGCTACCTGTACCTGATCACGTCCTTCGTCTTCTTCTGCCTGGCCGGGGTCATGGCACTGATCATCCGGGCCGAGCTCTTCCAGCCGGGACTGGAGATCGTCTCCTCCCGCGAGCAGTACAACCAGCTGTTCACCATGCATGGAACGCTGATGCTGCTGATGTTCGCCACCCCGCTCTTCGCCGGCTTCGCGAACGTCATGATGCCGCTGCAGATTGGCGCGCCGGACGTGGCGTTCCCGCGCCTGAACGCCCTGGCCTACTGGTTTTTCCTCTTTGGCTCGCTCATCGCGATCTCGGGCTTCCTCACCCCGCAGGGAGCGGCGTCGTTCGGCTGGACCGCATACGCGCCGCTCTCCAACACCACGTTCTCACCCGGCATCGGCGGTGATTTGTGGGTCTTTGGCCTGGCCCTGTCCGGATTCGGAACCATCCTCGGCTCGGTCAACTTTGTCACCACCATCATCTGCATGCGTGCCCCCGGCATGACCATGTGGCGGATGCCGATCTTCACGTGGAACACCCTGGTGACCGCCATCCTGGTGCTGATGGCGTTCCCGCCGCTGGCAGCTGCGCTGTTCGCCCTCGGCGCGGACCGCAGGTTCGACGCGCACATCTTCGACCCGGAAAACGGCGGTGCCATCCTCTGGCAGCACCTCTTCTGGTTCTTCGGCCACCCCGAGGTCTACATCATTGCGCTGCCGTTCTTCGGCATCATCTCCGAAATCCTGCCGGTGTTCAGCCGCAAACCGATCTTCGGCTACAAGGGCCTGATCTTCGCAACGATCGCGATCGCCGGACTGTCCATGACCGTCTGGGCGCACCACATGTACGTCACCGGGCAGGTGTTCCTGCCGTTCTTCGCGATCATGACCATGCTCATCGCGGTGCCCACCGGTGTGAAGTTCTTCAACTGGATCGGCACCATGTGGCGCGGTTCCATTACCTTTGAGACGCCCATGATGTGGGCGCTCGGATTTCTCATCACGTTCCTGTTCGGCGGCCTGACCGGAATCATCCTCTCCGCTCCGCCGCTGGATTTCCACGTCTCAGACACCTACTTCGTGGTGGCCCACTTCCACTACGTGGTCTTCGGCACCGTGGTCTTCGCGATGTTCGGCGGGTTCTACTTCTGGTGGCCCAAGTGGACCGGGAAGATGCTCAACGAGCGCCTCGGCAAGATTCACTTCTGGCTGCTGTTCCTGGGCTTCCACCTGACCTTCATGATCCAGCACTGGCTGGGCGTGCTGGGCATGCCGCGGCGCTACGCGGACTACCTTGTGGAGGACAACTTCACCGCCATGAACCAGCTCTCCACCATCGGTTCCCTGATCCTCGGGTTCTCCCTGATCCCGTTCTTCTGGAACGTCTACGTGACCTGGCGGCGCGGGAAGAAAGTGGAGGTGGACGACCCCTGGGGCTTTGGCTGCTCCCTGGAATGGGCCACCTCCTGCCCCCCGCCGCGCCACAACTTCACTTCATTGCCCCGGATCCGCTCTGAGCGTCCGGCCCTGGACCTTCATCATCCCGAGCTCAAGCCGCGCGCCAACGAGAAAACCGACAACCCGGTAGCCAGTGTGCTCGGCGCAGCGGACATGGGCTCCGAGGATCCGAAGAACCCCGATCCCCGGCAATAGCGCGGGCTGGGTACCCTGTCTACGGCCAGCAGTCGTCGGCTGCGCTGGCACCCGTGCTTCTGCTTTTAGGGCTGTTCGGCGCGTGTGCGGAACAATGGGGGCATGAAGATAGCCATCCTGGGCGATGTTGGACAGCCTGTTTACCACGTAGGCGACGAAGCGATGACCCATGCGGCAGTCGCTGAGCTGCGCCGCCGCGGCTTCGACGACCTGCTGGTGCTGAGCCGGAATCCGTCGGAGTCCCGCCGGGCCTTCGGCACCGAGTCGGCACCCACACTTTCCTTCCCCTGGCCCCCGGCTGAGCGGTCCGTTTACCTGGACCAGGTCCTCCGCGCGGCCGGCGGCGACACTTCCGCCCTGCCGGAAGCGGACCAGGCCTGGACCTTCATTGAAACCCTGCGCCGCTGCGGGGCCCTCCTGGTGGCCGGCGGCGGGAACATGAACTCTATCTACGGCTGGCTTCTCTATGAACGTGCCGCTGCTGTCGCAGTCGCCCGCAGACTGGGTCTGAACGTGGTGGTGTCCGGCCAGACCCTGGGCCCGGACCTGCATGGTCCGGACCGGGAGGCTGCGCGGGATCTGCTGCTAAACGCCGCTCTCGCCGGGGCACGCGAAGAACCGTCACGGCGCCTGATGGAGGAAATCGCGGGGAACGAGGCACACGTAGTCCATTGCCTGGACGATGCCTCGTTCTTCTCCTCGGAGTTCCTGGCAGCCGGTGAGGACACTGCTGTGCCGGACGGTCCGTTCATCGCCGCAACCTTCGGCCCGGCCCACGGTGAAACGGACCGGGACGCCTACCTGGATGCTCTGGCGGGTGCCCTCGACCAGGCAGCCGGGACCACCGGCTGCACCGTGGTGTTCCTGCCGCATATGGCCACCGCGCGTACGGCGCTCTTCGGGGAAGAGGCAGTGTCCGCAGCCACGAACGCAGACGTGGACGAGCAGATGCACCAGGACATCGCAGACCGCATGAAGACGCCGAACCGGGTGTTGCTGCCGATCCGGAACGCCGCCCGCACAGCAGCACTGACAGGCCGTGCCGCCATGGTCCTCACCTCCCGGTACCACCCGGTGGTCTTCGCACTGGACAGCGCGGTGCCGGTGGTCGCGCTCGCGCCGGAAGGATACAGCGATGTGCGCATCCGCGGAGCACTGGAAAACTGGGGCGCCGGGAAGCTGGCGTTGACGCTGCCGTCCCTGTTCGACGGCTCCTTCGCCGAAGCAGCCGCGGACGTTTGGAAGAACCGGGACGCCGTCAGCACTTATCTGAGCCGCATCGGGGACGGGCGCAGGACGGCGTTCGACCGGTGGTGGGACTCCGTGGCAGCGGCCCTGAACGGCCAGGCTCCAGCCGGACCAGCTGTCCTGCCGGCACTCCCGGCTGAGTTCCCCGGCGGACTGGACGGAGACTGGCAGGACCGGGATGCTGCGCACCGCAGCACCTTCCTGCCCCTGGCTTCAGCTCTGGCACGGCTGCGGATTGAACACGAACACCTGCACGGCCACCACATTCAGGTTCGGCGTGAACGTGACGATGCCCGGGCCGAGCTGCAGGGCTGGAAGAACTCCCGAACCTTTGCCCTGCTGGAGAAACTGGCCCCGGCACGGCGGATCCTGAGAGGCAGGAAATGACAGAACAGAGCACCGGCACCGCTGAAGTTGCCATCATCACCCGCACCAAGAACCGTCCGGTACTGCTGCGGCGCGCGGTCCAGGATGTCCTGGCCCAGCAGTTTGCAAACTGGCATCTGGTGATTGTGAACGACGGCGGCGGCGCGGCCGAGGTGGACGCAATCGTTGCGGCGGCTCCCGGGCTCAGGGGCCGGGTAACGGTGCTGCACCATGACCAGAGCCTGGGCATGGAAGCAGCCTCCAATGCCGGTATCGCCGCCAGCACGTCAGAGTTCGTATGCATTCACGACGACGATGACACCTGGCATCCGGAGTTCCTGGCACGGACCGTCGATTACCTCCGCTCCCACACCGATGCGGGGGTGGGAGTCCGGACTGAAATCGTCCTTGAAGAAATCAACGGCAGCCGGATCGTGGAAACGGGCAGGGTGCCCTTCGCCACGGATGTTTCCTCACTGGTCCTGGGAGATGCGCTGCGCTACAACCGCTGTGTGCCCATTTCCCTGCTGTACCGGCGGGAGCTGCACGACGACGTTGGCGGTTATGACGAAACCCTGAACGCCGTGGGGGACTGGGAGTTCCTGCTGCGGGTACTGCAGCAGCACAGCCTCGGGTTTATCGACGGCGAACCTCTGGCATTCTGGCATCACCGGCACGGCGCTGACGGCGCCGACGGGAACAGCGTCCTGGCCGGAAAGGACGACCACCAGCGCTTCGACAAGCTGGTGCGCGACCGCTACCTGAAGGACTACATCAAGCAGCACGGCTTGGGAGGGGTGCTGTTCCTCGCCGGGGAAGGCAAGGTTCAGGCGGACCACCTTCACCAGCGGCTGAACTACTCCGAGGAGATCCTGCACGAACTCCGGGACCGCGCCATCCGGGCGGAGGAACGCATGACGGCGCTGGAGAACTCCATCAGCGACGCCAGCCTCATCAGTCTCCTCCGGCGCCGGTACCGCAGGCTGAAGGAGAAGCTCGGCCGTTCCAGTTAGTTGAGGCCCGGATATCGAAGCGGCGCCGCCCGAACCCGAAGGTCCGGACGGCGCCGTTGTTGTACTCCTGCCTAGCTGACCCGGACTAGCCGCGGCCGGTCAGGCAGATCAGGTAGCGCGCGTAATCCACCGCGTACTTCAGCCAGCCCCGCACATCCCACCAGTTCTTCGGTGCTACGGGACGGACACAGGTGGGCTGCTCCGGGGCCGGGTCAACGGTGACCGGAATGTTCACCCTGGTGCCGGAGGGATCCGCGCTGAGCACCAGGGATCCGCTGCCGGACGCCGACGCCGGAAGCGTGGCACTGACGCTGGCGGCACCGGCACTTACCGGAACCGAACCCAGCGCGACGGCGGTGCCGCCCGCGGGGACCCAGCTGAGTGCCAGCGCTGTGTTGGCCGGGCTGCCCAGTGAGGTCAGGTCCAGCTTGTCCACCGTGAAACTGACGGTGGAACCGGCCTGCGCCGTAGCCGGAGCACCCTTGACGATGACACCCTGCCGGGCGAAATCGGGGGAGACCGGGCTGCTGGCCTGCAGGTAGCTGATCCACGCGTCACGGTCGATCAGACCTGAGTCACGGGTATCCGTGCCCTGCGCGAAGGTGGAGAAGTTATCTCCGCCCTGGGCCAGGAAGCTGAACGTGCCCACCCGGTAGGCCCGGCTGGAATCCAGTGCTTCCCCGTTGACAGTGACCGACTGGATGCGGGAGCCGCGCGGCTGGTCCGGATCGTAGGTGTAGGTCACGTTGTCGGAGAGGCCCAGGGCCAGGAACGCCCGTGAGCTTCCGTCCGGCTGCCACTGTTCCTCGAGTACCGATTTGAGCTGCGCACCGGTGAGGGTGGTGGTCCACAGGTTGTTTACGAACGGCAGTACGGCGTTGGCTTCGGCGTAGGTGATCACGCCGTCCTCGCCGTAGTACAGTTCCGCACGCAGGCCGCCGGGATTGACGACGCCGATTTCGGCACCGCCCCGCTCGGCCGAACCCAGCGAGGAAAGCAGCGAATCGGCCACCAGGTTGCCCAGGGTGGATTCGTTGCCGCGGTCGTCGCGGGCAGTTCCGGCGAAGGCCGTGGTGATGTCTGCCGTGACGGAGCCGATCGGCTGGTTCCCGACCTCGGCTGCGAAGGCCAGGGCGGCGTCGACAATCCGCTGCACCTCGGCGACTGCCGGATAGGCAGTTACCAGGTCCGCCGCCGGCGTGGTGGTACGCGCCACGTTGCCTGCGGTGTAGGAGAGGACCTCGTCCGTTTCGGCGTCGTACTGCAGCTCGATTTGGCCGATGAACTCGCCGTAGGAACCGGTCTGGACCACCGGACGGGTCTTGCCGTCCACGCCCGGAACCGGAGCGTCCCACGCATACTGCTTGTGCGTGTGGCCGGTGTAGATGGCGTCCACCAGGGCGCTGGTTTCCGTCACGATCTCCGCGAAGGCACCGCCGCCGGCAATTTCTTCTTCCAGCGTGGCGCCGTCGGGCGTTCCCGATCCGGCACCCTCGTGGTACTCGGCGATGATGACGTCTGCCAGGCCCTCGGCGTCCAGGCGCTCGGCGACCCGGTTCACGGCTTCCACCGGGTCCCCGAACTCGAGGGTGGCGATGCCGCCGGGGGAAACCAGGGTTCCGGTCTCCTCGGTGACTGCTCCGATCACGGCCACCTGCACGCCGTTGATGTCCAGGATGGTGTACTCCGGCAGTGCCGGGGTGGTGGTGCCCTTCAGGTACACGTTGGCGCCCAGGTAGTCGAACTCCGCGGCAGGAACCACACGGTCCGTTAGGTCCGCGAAGCCGCCGTCGAACTCGTGGTTGCCCACCGCGGAGGCCCGCAGGCCCAGTGCGTTCAGGACGTCGATGGTGGGCTGGTCCTGCTGCACCGAGGAGGCGAACAGGGACGCGCCGATGTTGTCACCCGCGGAGAGGAACAGCGAGCTGCCGTCCGGTGCGGCGGCCTTGAGCTGCTCCACGGTTCCGGCGAAGTTGACGGTGTTGGCGTCAATCCGGCCATGGAAATCGTTGATGTTCAGCAGGTTCAGGTCCGTGACCTCGGCCTCCGCCGGGGTCAGGTCCATCCCGACAATAATCGGATCGTGGTCCGATGAACGGTAGGGATCAGCGGCGTAGTAGTCGGTGGCGTTGTAGTTGTAGCGGCTGTATTCGAAGGCGATGGACTCAACCGAGTTGATGTTCCAGATATCGGTTCCGGCCACGTCCTCAGCCGCCGCGGGGGAAGCCAGGATGTGGTCCAGGGAACCGACCAGGCCGCTGAAGGCGTAGGAGTGCTTGCCGGTGGCCTTGCCCAGATTGACGTATCCGGCGTCGGCGAAGACCTGCATGGGATCTTCTGCCGCGTAAGAGTTGAAGTCACCGAGCAGGAAGACCCGCTCGGTGCCGGCGTCCTGCGCCACGGTGTCCGCGAATGCGGCGACGGCCTGGGCTTGGCGGACGCGGTCGGCGTTCCAGCCGCCCTGCCCGTTGTCAGCGTTCTCGCCGCTGGAGGGTGCCGAACCCTTGGACTTGAAGTGGTTCGCGATCGCCACGAAGCTTTCGCTGTCTTCCCCGCCGGCCGGCTTGAAGGCCTGGGCCAGCGGTTCACGGGCGTTGGAGAACACGCTCTCGTCGTTCAGGATGACCGAGTCGCCCACCGGTTCGGCGGTGGCGGTCCGGTAGATGAAGGCGGTGCGGATTACGTCTTCGTCGTCCGGCAGGGCCGCAGGGGAGCGGACATAGTCCCAGGTGCCGGGGGCGTCCGCATTCAGGGCCTCGGTGAGGTGCGCCAGTGCGGTGTCCCGGTCCTGGCCCAATGCGGCGGAGTTCTCGATTTCCATGAGGCCGACGACGTCGGCGCCCAGGGCATTGATGGCAGCGACGATTTTCGCCTGCTGGCGTTCGAGGTTCGCCTCGTTTGCCGCGCCGCGTGCGTCGCAGCCGCCGCGGACGGTGACCGGAGCGCCGGAGCGGTCGTTGTAGTAGGTGCAGCCGGCCAGGTCCTCACCGGTGGTGCTGAAGTAGTTCAGCACATTGAAGGCGGCGAGCTTGAGGTTGCCGCCCACACTCTGCGGTGCGGCGGTGCGGGTGTTTTCGAACGACGCCGGCTGGACCGTCTCCGCGTTGGCGGGGGTGAGCTCGGTCAGCGGCTGGAAACGCCAGGCGCTGTTGCGGTAGTCCAGGATCACGTTGGTGGTGAAGGTGGCCGGGGACCCGATCCGTACCGGGTCGCTGGCGGTCAGGTACGGCAGCGGCTTGCCCTGGTTGGCGGCCGAGAGGAAGTTGGTGGTGGCGCCGTCGTCGAGCTTTACGGCCTTGGCCGCGTTGGCGGCGACTACGGCTGCGTGCTCCGGGGTGCCAACGGGCGCGACGGCGGTGGGCTGCACCAGCGTCTCGTTGCCGGCTGCGAGGCCGATTTCTGCGTACTGGTTCAGGGTGTAGTTGTCCGTGACGGTGAACTCGCCCTGCGGTGCCAGCAGCATGCCTTCAAGGGTTTCCCGCTCGGCGTCGGTGGCCGGCCAGGTGACCGCTGCCGGCTTGACCTCTTCCGCCGGTTCGCTGAGTTTGGTCATGGCGCCGGCAGCGACGGTCAGCTGGGTCAGGCCGAAGTATTCGCCGACGGTGCCGGTGACCTCTACGTAGTCGCCGGGGGCAACCTGGCTGACGGTGGCTGCTGAGAAGACGAAAATGGCGTCGGAAGCGGCGTGGGTCGCCGGGTCCAGTTCGCCTCCGGTGCCCGGAGTCTGAATGTAGTAGCCGCTGAACCCGCCGGAGGGGTACGCAGCGGTGACTTCGCCACGGGTGGTGACGGTCTGGCCAACCAGCGGGCTGGCATCGCCGGTTCCCTGGATCTCGGCGATGGTGACCGCGCCGGCGGGCGGATCGGTGGGCTCGGGGTCCGTCGGCTCGGGGTCCGGGACGGTTCCGGAGCCTGCGGTGTTCGTCGGGGTGATTGACGCGCTGAGGGAGAAGTCCGCGGCGTTGTTGTTGGTGTCCGCGAAGCTGGTCCGGTTGAGGGACTTCGGGTCTGAGTTGCCCGCGGGAGCTGCAGCGGGGGCGGTCTCGAAGGTGTTGGAGGTGCCGTAGCCAAGCAGATCCACCACACCGGTCTGGGCGGTCACCGAGCCGGTGGGCAGGGGGTTCACCGCGGAAGCCTGGCTGGACAGGACCAGGGTTCCGGAGCTGCCGGAGAAGCTGGCGCCGATCGTGGCGTCGGCCGCCGGCAGGGGAGCGCCTGTTGTGCCGTTGCTGGCGCCCTGGATCAGATAGTAGCCCCCGGCCGGAATGCTGCCGGAGAGACGCCCGATACCAGTGGGTGCGCCGGTGCTTCCGGCGGCGCGGTACTGCAGGGACCAGCCGTCCAGGCTGACCGCGGAGCTGGTGGGGTTGTACAGCTCAACAAACTTGTTGGTGAACGGAGCGTTGGCGCTGCCGCCGCTCAGGTAGGCCTCGTTGATCACGACGCCGGATGGCGCTGCTTCCTCTGCGTGGGCGGGCAGGGCCGCCATCGGTCCGGCCAGCAGGCCGGCAGACAACGCTGTTCCCAGCGCTGCCTTCCATCGGGTAAATCTCATGCCTCATTGCTCCTTTGGGGAAAGGATGCCGGTTTCGGGCGCGCGGTAACGGCTGGGAAATCGGCAGCGGGTGCGGTGAACCCCTTCTGGATACCACCCCGGGGTGACAGGCAGATGAATTCCGGACCTTTGGTGGCCTAACGGTCCATGACCCTTGACAAACAACAGGAAGGGGACCTAATCACTTGGATCAGGTCCCCTTCCGGCAAACGGGTTTTTAGACGTTCGAACCCTTCACCGAGGTGCTCAGCTTTTCACCGTCCACCCGGTAGACGGTGCAGAGGATCTCGCGGTCATTTCCCAGCGTCCAGGACATGGCAGTCGGCGTCAGATATCCCACATCGAGGGCGGACACGGCGTAATCCGTGCCGACGTAAGGCTGGAACTCGGCGAGGCAGAACTCCTGAGCCATGCCGTCCACGGCCTCTTCCCCGGGGTAGGAATCGGCGTCGATATCCATTGCCGCGTAGACCTCGGAATCGTGCGGCTCAGTGCAGGGAAGGACGTCGACGTCGGCAATCTCCTCCGCCTCCGGGTCGTCAACCATGCAGTCTCCGACCTTGAGGTTGACGGCCTCTATGGTCTCCGCGGAGACCTCTTCCTGGGCTTCGGCAACGGTTTCCGTCTCCGGTGCGGCAGATGCCGAGGCAGACGGTTCGCTGGCCTTGGGCTCGTTCTCCGCGGCGGAGCTGGAGGCCCCGCAGCCGGCAAGCGCGAGCGCGAGGGCTGCGACAGTGATGGTTTTTCCGGCGCGGACCAGTTCTTCCTGGCGTGCGGAATTCATGCGAATAGCTCCTTCTGCTGTAAATGGTTTAGGTTCTCCACCCCCCAATGGGCCGGAAACCACCAGAAGAGACTACGCATTAAGCAAGCATGCTTATAAATCGGTGGCGTAACATGCCGGAGCAATATGCGAAGGCATCGAAGCAGCAAAGAAAAACACCCCGGACGCGGGGCCGGGGTGTTTTGGGATTCGGTGGACTGCCTGTGCCGGCAGTCCGCGGATCCATCTGCGGAAGGTAAGGGATTCGAACCCTTGGTACGGGGTTACCGCACACTGGTTTTCAAGACCAGCTCCATCGGCCGCTCGGACAACCTTCCTCCGCTTAGTAGTCTGGCAGATGAGCGCAGATCACCAAAATTTTCCTGCTTCCCCAGGTTCCCGAGGAGGGCACATGAAAGCGATCGTCATTACCGAACCAGGCGGCCCCGAGGTTCTGGCTGTCCGGGATGTGCCGGCTCCGGCCCCCGGCCCCGGTGAGGTGCTCATCGATGTGGCCGCGGCAGGACTCAACCGCGCAGACGTGCTGCAGCGCCATGGCAACTATCCGGTTCCGCCGGGCGCGCCCGAGTATCCGGGCCTGGAAGTCTCCGGCCGGGTCGCTGCCATAGGCACGGGTGTGGACGGGCTGGAAGTTGGTGCCGACGTCGTTGCTCTCCTCTCCGGCGGCGGTTACGCAGAGCAGGTGGCGGTCCCCGCGGGGCAGGTGCTGCCGGTTCCGCCGGAAATGGACCTCGTGACCGCCGCAGCGCTGCCCGAGGTGGCCGCCACTGTCTTCTCCAATCTTTTTATGGCCGCCGGCGTGCGTGAAGGTGAGTACGTGCTGATCCACGGCGGCGCCGGGGGGATCGGCACCATGGCAATCCAGCTGGTTGCTGCGTTTGGTGCCGTGCCCATGGTGACAGCGTCCAGTCGCGGAAAACTCGAGCTGGCACGCAGCCTGGGCGCCAAGGTGCTCATCAACTACAAGGAGCAGGACTTCGTCGAGGAAGTCCGTGCCGCCACCAACGGGCACGGTGCAGACGTCATCCTCGATGTGATGGGCGCCAAGTACCTCCAGCGCAACCTTGATGCGCTCGCCGTCGCGGGGCGGCTGGTCATCATCGGCCTGCAGGGCGGAACCCGGGCGGAGCTGGACCTCAACGCACTGATGCGCAAGCGCTGCGCGGTCATGGGAACGACGCTGCGCGCACGTCCTGTGGAGGAAAAGAGCGCCATCATGGCCGCTGTCGGGGAGTACATCTGGCCGCTGATCAAGGACGGGACCGTCAAACCGCTGGTGGACCGCACGTTCCCGCTGGCCGAGGCGGCAGCCGCCCACGAGTACTTCGACTCCGGCCGGCACACCGGAAAGATCCTGCTGACGCTGTAGCCCGAAGGCCGGCGGGGCTCGCCCAGCCTCGCCGGCCGGCGATGTTCGCCGGGTCCGCCGTCGCCCGCCAGCGCCGTTCGCCCGCCGCCCGGCGCGGAAACAGGACCGCTCGGCGGACCTTCCCGCGCCCACCGGCGTGTATGTGATCCACGTCGCATCCCTGGTGCTACCCTCATGCGCACATCACGCCCTGCGCCCGCAGGGACCGCACTGCTAATAAAGGGGTAGCACCATGAGCGAAGACAAGCGGCGACGGAGGGATCCGGACCGACCGGACCCCGCCGCCGGGGACGCAGACACCCTCACCCAGGATCCGGACCTGCCGCCGGTCGCCGTCGACGACGACGCCGACCGCAGCACCTGGACTCCGCTGAAGATTGCCGTCTGGGTGGGCATAGCCCTGCTGGGCGGCATCAGCTGGACCATGCTGGCGATCATCCGCGGCGAAACCGTGAACGCCATCTGGTTCGTTTTCGCCGCCGTCTGTACGTACCTGATCGGGTACCGCTTCTACTCCAAGTACATCGAGCAGCACCTGCTCAAGCCCAACGACCGCCGGGCCACGCCGGCTGAGTACAAAGCCGACGGCAAGGACTACGCCGCCACGGACCGCCGGGTGCTGTACGGGCACCACTTCGCTGCCATTGCCGGTGCCGGTCCGCTGGTGGGTCCGGTCCTGGCAGCGCAGATGGGCTACCTGCCCGGGACGGTGTGGATCATCGTCGGTGTCATCCTGGCCGGCGCTGTGCAGGACTACCTGGTCATGTTCTTCTCCATGCGCCGCGGCGGCCGGTCTCTGGGCCAGATGGCCCGCGAAGAACTCGGCCTGGTGGGCGGCACGGCAGCGCTGGTGGCCACTCTCACCATCATGATCATCATTGTGGCCATCCTGGCCCTGGTGGTTGTCAACGCACTCGGTGAGAGCCCGTGGGGCGTGTTCTCCGTGGCCATGACCATCCCGATTGCACTGTTCATGGGTGTGTACCTGCGCTTCCTTCGTCCCGGCAAGGTCAGCGAAGTCTCGATTATCGGCTTTGTGCTGCTGATGCTCGCGATCATTGGCGGCGGCTGGATTGCCGATACCGAGTGGGGCGTGGCGATCTTCTCCCTGGACCGGGTCACCATCGCCTGGGGCATCATCATCTACGGCTTCATCGCCGCCGTCCTCCCGGTGTGGCTGCTGCTCGCGCCGCGCGACTACCTCTCCACGTTCATGAAGATCGGCACAATCGTCATGCTCGCCGTCGCGATCATCGTTGTCCGGCCGGAAATCAGTGTTCCCGCCTTCAGCGAGTTCGCTTCCCGGGATAACGGACCGGTGGTCGCCGGCCCGCTTTTCCCGTTCCTCTTCGTGACCATCGCCTGCGGCGCCCTGTCCGGCTTCCACGCCCTGATCTCCTCAGGAACCACCCCGAAGATGGTCATGAAGGAACGCCAGACCCGGTTCATCGGCTACGGCGGCATGCTGATGGAGTCCTTCGTGGCCATCATGGCCCTCGTCGCAGCAATTTCCCTGGACCGCGGCATCTACTTCGCCATGAACTCCTCCGCGGCCGCCACCGGCGGAACCGTGGAAGGCGCCGTCGCGTTCGTGAACTCCCTGGGGCTGGTGGGCGTGAACCTCACGCCGGACATGCTCACCTCCCTGGCGGCCGACGTCGGCGAGGAGTCAGTAGTCTCCCGCACCGGCGGCGCACCAACACTCGCCGTCGGGCTGGCGATGATCATGCAGAGCTTCATTGGCGGGCCGGCGATGATGGCGTTCTGGTACCACTTCGCCATCATGTTCGAGGCGCTGTTCATCCTCACCGCCGTCGACGCCGGCACCCGCGTCGCCCGCTTTATGCTGCAGGACTCGATCGGCAACTTCATTCCCAAGTTCCGGGACACCGGGTGGCGGACAGGGGCCTGGATATGTACGGCCATCATGGTCGCCGGCTGGGGGTCGATCCTGATCATGGGCGTTACGGATCCGCTCGGCGGCATCAACACGCTCTTCCCGCTTTTCGGTATTGCCAACCAGCTGCTGGCCGCGATTGCGCTCGCCATCTGCCTGGCGATCCTCGCCAAGAAGAACGTCTTCAAGTACATCTGGGTGGTGGTGCTGCCGCTCGGCTTCGCCTCAGTCGTCACCATCACGGCCTCGATGTACAAGATCTTCTCCCCGGTCCCGGCCGTGGGCTACTGGGCCCAGCACAACGCCTTCCGCAACGCACTGGAAGCAGGGGAAACCAGCTTCGGCACGGCCAAGACCGTGGAAGCCATGGAAGCCGTGGTCCGGAATACCTTCGTGCAGGGCGTCCTGTCCATCCTTTTCGTGACCCTGGCGATCATTGTGATTGTCACCGCCGTGATCGCTTCGGTTCGGTCCTACCGCTCCGGCGGAGCGCCGAGCGCCGAGGATCCGGCCGTTCCGTCGCGGACCTTCGCGCCGGCGGGCTTCTTCGCCACCGAGGAGGAAAAGAAGATCCAGGCTGAGTGGGATGCGCTGCCGGAGGATAAGAAACCAGCGGTGGCGGGTCACTGATGACCGCCGTTGTTGGACACCTGCGCGGCTTCATCCGCTTTTTCCGTGACGTGATGGGGGAGGACGCGTACCGCAAATACCAGGCTCACCACACGGCGTCGGGCTGTACTTCCCCGCCGCTGACGGAGCGGGAGTTCTGGCGGGACAAAATGGACCGCCAGGACGCCAACCCCGGCGGGCGCTGCTGCTGATGCGGTAGCAGCCTCCCCCTCATCGAGAGGCCAGTTACGGCTCGTCTCAGCCCTGAAAAGAGCCGCAACTGGCCTCTCGATGGTTAGGGGAGAGGGTTGAGACGGGGTGAGGATGCTGGTTTGCTGGGGGAATGGCAGAGCACAAGGACCTACCCGCCGACCCGCACCTGCGCGAAGACATCAGCCTTCCGCTGCCGGAGCCGGACAACGAGGACGACCACCTGGCCGAGGACGCCGGCATCCCGGAGAGCTCCACGGCAGGACCGGAGTTTGACGAGAAGCACTACACCGCCGGCCAGCTGAACGCCGGACAGTACGCCGCCGGGCTCAGCCCGGACGGAGGGTATGCGCAAATACGCGAAGAGCAGCTGGAAAGCGACTGAACCCCGGACCAACCGGCACCATGCGTGAGAGCATTAATTCATGACTGAAGACAATGGTTCTGCGGCCGCCTCCGGGCCGGATGCTCCCGGCGGTCCGGCCGGCAGTTCTTCGGACTCCCCGGACCGGGACGGAACGGACCCGCAGGTCCACGTCCCGCGCGCCCATGACCCCGGACAGCCCGGCAGCGAAGGCGAGGGTGACGGGCAAGATGCAGCGGCCGAGCCCTCAGCTGCCAGGTCGGGGCCGGCCAAACTCAACGAGCTGGTGGACGAACCCGCCAAGGTGATGCGGATTGGAACCATGATCAAGCAGCTGCTTGAAGAGGTCCGCAACGCGCCGCTGGACGACGCCGCCAGGAACCGGCTTGCTGAAATCCACGAACGCTCGCTCAAGGAACTCTACGACGGGCTGGCCCCGGAGCTGGTGACCGAGCTGGAACGGATCAATTTGCCGTTCCCGGAGGACACCACCCCCACGGATGCCGAGCTGCGCATTGCCCAAGCGCAGCTCGTTGGCTGGCTGGAAGGGCTGTTCCGCGGAATCCAGACGGCGATCGCGGCCCAGCAGACCGCCAACCAGCAGCTGCAGAGCAGGCTCCAGCTGCGCCAGCTTCCCCCCGGCACGGTGCTGGCGCCCGGCGTCGTAATTGGCGAGAACGGTGAGCCGCGGCGGGCCGGCACGGCAGCGCAGCCCGGCCAGCAGCCCAGTGCGGGTGCCCGCGTGGAACCCCATGCCGGCCCGGGGCAGTATTTGTAGCGTGTGTCTGTAGAATTTCCCGCAGGATGGCACTTTTCGCAGCAGCCCGGCAGGGGCGCAAGGACGACACCGAACTCGGCAAGGGTGTGTGGCGCCGTGCCCACGACCGGTTCACCCGCGGCTTGGACCGATACCACCAGATGCTTGAAGGGGTGGAGGACGACGCGCTGTACAACGAACTCGCCCTGGTAGCCAATGACCTCGCCGCCCTGCTGCCGCGCGTCCGCGCCGTTTGCGCCGGAGCCCAGAAGCAGCTGCCCAGTGCTGGCCAGGACATTCCCGGCGGGCTGATCGCCGTGCACCGGGCGCTGTCCCGTTCCGGCAATTCGCTCGCTGCCGCCGCAGAAGCCGCTGCCATGTCCCGGCTTGAGGGGGAACGCTGGGGCATCGCTTCCGCCGGTGTGGAGAACGTCCGGCGCCGCGCCGCGCTGGTCACGGAGGACGTCGCAGAAGCCGAACGGGTCCTCGAGGCCTCCCGCGCCTAAGCCGCCCGCGGGCAAGAGCACCGGCTGCGATTTCGCGTCCAGCAAACACCGGCGCTTTTGGTCAGCCGGACCCGCGCGCCGGGTGGAGGATGGGGAGCATGACTACATCTCCTCTCGTCACCTTTAATGACGGCAACACCATTCCCCAGCTCGGCTACGGCGTTTGGCGGGTTGAGGACGAACTCGCGGAAAAGACCGTTGGCATGGCCTTCGAAGCCGGTTACCGCCACATCGACACCGCCAAGATCTACGGCAACGAGGCGGGCGTGGGCCGCGCCATCGCCGCATCCAGCCTGCCGCGTGAAGACATGTTCATCACCACCAAGGTCTGGAACGCAGACCAGGGCTACGAGGAGACGCTGGCTGCCTTCGACGCCTCCATGGAGCGCCTCGGCCTGGAATACCTAGACCTGTACCTGATTCACTGGCTGCAGCCGAAGCAGGGCAAGTACGTGGACACCTGGAAGGCACTGGTTGAGCTGCAGAAGTCCGGCCGGGTCAAGTCGATCGGCGTCTGCAACTTCACGGTCGGGGCACTGCAGGAAATCATCGATGCCACGGGCGTCGTTCCCGTCCTGAACCAGGTGGAGACCCACCCGTACCTGGCCCAGACCGAACTGCGCGAGTTCGAGGCCAAGCACAACATCAAGCACGAGTCCTACTCCCCGCTGGGCTCCGGCCAGGGCCTGCTGGACGACGCAGTTCTGAAGGAGATCGCAGCAAAGTACGACGGCGCCACGCCGGCCCAGGTGGTCATCGCCTGGCACCTGGCCCTGGGCAACATCGTGATCCCGAAGTCCGTCACCGAGTCCCGCATCCGTGAGAACTGGGCTGCGCTGGACCTCAAGCTCTCCGACGAGGACATCGACGCCATCAACGCACTGGACAACGGCACGCGTTTCGGCGCTGATCCGGCTACGTCCGACTTCGCCTAGGCACTCCGCACAAAGGAAAAGCGCTCCTACCCGGCAGGGGAGGGGCGCTTTCTCTTTTCTTGACGAATTGCCGGTTTATGACACTTTGCTACACGGTGCGGCCCGCAGTGCGCGGACTCTCACCGGGTTCTGCGGCAGGTCCGGGGTGATTGCTGGAAGGCTCGGCGGATTTACGGGCGGCAATGGCCGCCTCCGTAGATTGCACCGCTTCCCGGAGCAGCACTTCATTGGCATCGCGGAGCTTTTGGATTTCATCGGTGAGGGCAGTCAGTGCCTCCAGATGGGAGCTGAAGATCTCCGCCCAGGGGCCGGCGGGTGCGCCGGCAATGATCTGCCGGAGGCTTGGGGCGTCTGCCAGTCCCCAGCTTTCAGCCAGCGTAGACACGGCGAGATCACGCGCCAGTCCGGCTGCGCGCAGCCGCTGGGTAGCCTGGTCGATCTCCGTCGTGGCGAACTTTATCCACCTGCTCCGGCCCGTGGTCAGGAGCAGGTGGTGCTCGTCCAGCTTGAATGCCAGGAACTCGAGCAGTTCTCGCTCGTTCCAGAGCAACGCTGACAGTTTTTGCGGATCCATATGCGGCTCACCTCCTGCGTTGCGAGTGGTTTTACTGCCGGGCCGGGGAGGAAAACGACTGAAACTTGCAAGTCCTGAACTCTCCGCCCCCACGGTCAGAAAATGTTAATCAAGAGGAAACACGTATTGGCGGCTCCCATTGACCATCGTAGTGATAAATTGCAGATGTTGCGTTCGTTACTGGCGAGACTCTTTGGGGGAGGCCCGCCGTCCGGTTTCGTTCGAGCGTGCCATTTTATTTGGGGAACTACGGACTTGGGGGTCCAAAAGTTGAATCGTGAAGAGCGCAACCAGCTGGTTGTGGAGAACCTTCCGCTGGTCGGATACCTGGTGTCCGAGGTGTGCGCCAAGGCTACGCATCTGTCCAGGGATGACCTGGCATCAGTGGGTGCAATAGCGCTGATTACTTCGGCGGATTCCTACAACGCAGAGCTGGGGGTTCCTTTCGGCGCATACGCGCGGCGCCGGATTACGGGCGCGTTCACGGACGAAATGCGTGCCAATGACTGGGCCACCCGTACCGCCCGGCGCCGAATCAAGGAGACCCTGGCGGTCCGTGAGACCCTGACCGCTGCCCTGGGGCGGGCGCCGAAGGTGGAGGAAATTGCCTCAGCCATGGGAGTGGAGCGCTCTGTCGCCGAAGATGCGATGGCGGATGCGTCCCGGACGGTCTCCCATTTGGACGATGCGATCTCCGACTCGCTGGTCAGCAGCCTGCCTTCCCCTGAATCCGCGGTCCTCTCTGCCGAGAACCTGCACTACCTGCGGGCAGCAGTGGCAGTCCTGCCGGAGAAGATGCGCTACATCGTAGAACAGGTCTACTTCCACGACCGGACGGTCAAGGAACTTGCTGCAGAGCTTGGCTCGACCCACTCGGCGGTCTCCCAGCAGCGTGCCGAGGCCATTCGCCTGCTTCGCGATGGCCTGCGCACGCACTATTCCGACACCGGTGCCCCGGAACCCATTGAGTCCAGGATCTCTCCTGCCCGCCGCAATGCCTATCTGCAGTCCGTCGCCGAATGGACTGCAGGAGGGCTGACCCGGCAGGATCCGCACCTTCAGCCCGCAGCCTGGCATCACGCTCCAGTGGTGCATACCGCCTAGATTTAACCTAGGCGCCGACGTAGGCGGCCAGATATTCTCCCGTAAGGCTCTGCCGGCCGGCCACCAGGTCAGCCGGGGTGCCCTCGAACACCACCCGACCGCCGTCATGTCCCGCCCCCGGTCCCATGTCGATGATCCAGTCAGCGTGGGCCATCACGGCCTGATGGTGTTCAATCACGATTACGGACTTGCCGGAGTCCACCAGCGCGTCGATTAGCCCCAGCAGCTGTTCAACGTCGGCCAGATGCAGGCCCGTGGTGGGCTCGTCGAGGACATAGACGCTGCTCTTCGCGAACTTCTCTGTCATCTGGGCTGCCAGTTTCAGGCGCTGGCGTTCCCCGCCGGACAGCGTGGTCAGCGGCTGGCCCAGGCTCAGGTAGCCAAGGCCTACTTCGGCGAGGCGGGCCAGGACCTGGTGGGCGGCAGGTGTCCGGGCCGGGCCGTCGCCGAAGAACTCCTCCGCTTCCGCAACGGACATCGCCAGGACCTCGGCGATGTTCCGCCCGCCCAGGGTGTACTCCAGCACAGAGGCCTGGAAACGCCTGCCCTCGCATTCCTCACAGGTCGATTCGATGGTGGCCATGACGCCGAGATCGGTGTAAATGACTCCGGCGCCGTTGCAGACCGGACAGGCGCCTTCGGAATTGGAGCTGAAGAGTGCCGGCTTGACGCCATTGGCCTTCGCGAAGGCCTTGCGCACCGGTTCCAGCAGGCCGGTATAGGTGGCCGGGTTGCTGCGCCGGGAGCCTTTGATACCGCCCTGGTCAATCACTGCAACCCCGTCCCGGCCTGCCACGGAGCCGCGGATCAGGGAGGATTTTCCGGACCCGGCCACTCCCGTGAGCACGCACAGAACTCCCAGCGGAATGTCGACGTCGACGCCCTGCAGATTGTTCAGGGCGGCACCGCGGACCTCCAGGACGGCGGACGGGCTGCGGACGGTGTCCTTGAGCCGTGCGCGGTCGTCCAGGTGGCGGCCGGTCACGGTACCGCTGCGGGCCAGGTCCTCGACGCTTCCCTCGAAGCAGATCTTTCCGCCTCCGGTTCCGGCACCTGGACCCAGATCGATGACGTGGTCGGCGACGGCGATCATTTCCGGCTTATGTTCGACGACGAGCACGGTGTTTCCCTTGTCCCGCAGGGCCAGCAGCAGCCGGTTCATCCGCTCGATGTCGTGCGGATGCAGTCCGATGCTCGGTTCGTCGAAGACGTAGGTGACGTCGGTCAGGGAGGAACCCAGGTGGCGGATCATCTTGGTCCGCTGGGACTCGCCCCCGGAGAGACTGCCTGCTGGGCGGTCCAGGGAGAGGTATCCCAGCCCGATGGCCGTGAAAGAGTCCAGCAGGTGCTGGAGGCCTGCGGTGAGGGGAGCAACGGAGGGTTCCTGCAGATCGCGGATCCAGCCGGCAAGGTCGCTGATCTGCATGGAGCACAGGTCCGCGATGTTCCTGCCTCTGATCTTTGAGGACAGTGCTTCCCGGGCCAGCCGGGTTCCGCCGCATTCGGGGCACGGAGTAAAGGTGATGGCTCGGTCCACGAAGGCACGGATGTGCGGCTGCATGGCCTCCCGGTCCTTGGACAGCATCGACTTCTGAATCTTGGGGATCAGTCCTTCGAAGGTGACGTTGATGCCGTCCACCTTCAGCTTGGTCGGTTCGGCGTACAGCAGGGCCTGCAGTTCCTTCTTGGTGAACCTCGAGATCGGCTTGTTCGGGTCGAAGAGCCCGGTGTTGCTGAAGATCCTGCCGTACCAGCCGTCCATGCTGTAGCCGGGGATGGTGAGCGCGCCCTCGAGGATGGACTTGGAGTCGTCATAGAGCACGCTCAGGTCGAAGTCACTGACGTTCCCCATGCCTTCGCACCGCGGGCACATGCCGCCCAGCCGGTTAAACGTAGCTTTCTCTGCCTTGGTCTTCCCGCCGCGTTCGACCGTGATGGCTCCGCTGGCCTTGACGGAGGGCACGTTGAAGGAGAAGGCGTTGGGGGAGCCGATGTGCGGTGTGCCCAGCCGGCTGAAGAGAATCCGGAGCATTGCGTTGGCATCAGTGGCGGTTCCTACGGTGGAGCGCGGGTTGGCGCCCATTCGCTCCTGGTCCACGATGATCGCCGTCGTTAGTCCCTCCAGCCGGTCCACGTCGGGGCGGGCAAGCGAGGGCATAAAACCCTGGACGAAGGCACTGTACGTCTCATTGATCATGCGCTGGGAGTCTGCCGCGATTGTGGCGAAGACCAGCGAGGACTTCCCCGAGCCGGAGACACCAGTGAAGACGGTCAGCCTCCGCTTGGGGATGTCCACACTGATGTCCTGCAGGTTGTTCTCCCGTGCCCCAAAGACCCGGATCGTCTCGTGCCTGTCTGCTGGATGCACGTCCGTGTTGCCGGTGGCCGAATCCGTCGCGGTGGTCATGATGCTCCTCTGCAGTGCCAGTGCCAGTGCCGGTAGAGGCCCTACGTTACCCGCCCTTGAGGGCTGGGAGCTTCTTGAATTCGAACCGTTTGGCTCGCCGTCCGGCGGGCCGGGCAGGCTATTGTGGCGGGGGAAGCTGCCGGGGCGGCAGCACCAGCACCAACCCGTGACCTTCAGGAGCCAACCGTGGAACCGAGACTGATCAAGCTCAGCGGGCCCTCGCTCGAAGTGCTGAGGAGCCGGGTACTGGCCGAACACGGTGAGCACGCGCGGCTGCTGGAAGCGAACAGGGTGACTGTCGGCGGAGTGGCCGGATTCCTCGCCCGGAGACATTATGAAGTGACGGTCCAGCTCCCGCCGCCTCCGGTGCCGCTGAGCGCGCCGGGAAGCCTGGTGCTTGTTGCCGGGCTGGGTGAGGACGCGGTTGAGGTTTGTGCCTCGATGGCAGCAGCGGCGGGATACGGCGCCGAGTTACTTCGTGCGGCTGGTTTGGCATCAGCTCCGGGTATTGCCCGCGCGGATGACAGGAGGGAGGCGGAACGGGCGCAGGCAGAGGCAGTGCTCGGCGGCCGTCCGGTCTATGTGGCCATGGGCCTGCCGGGAGAAACTCTCCGGAATTCCCTTGGAGCCGCAGCCGCTGCGGCTCTGGGCCCGGACCAGGTCTGGGCCGCTGTTGACGCGGGCCGGAAGGCCGATGATACGGCGCAGTGGGTTGCAGCACTGCAGGATGCCGTGCACGTTGATGCCGTGGCTCTGTTCGGACTGGATGGGACATCGTCGCCCGGCACGGCGGCCGCCCTGGGGATTCCGGTGGGCTGGACGGACGGCCCTCTGCCGTGAAAGGAGCTGGCTGCAGGACGGTTCCGGCTAATGTCTTGGCGGGTGCGATAGAGTAAATAAATGCTCGTGCTAACGCGGAAATCAGGTGAACAGATCCTGATTGGTGATGACATTGTCATCACCGTGCTCGATTCACGCGGCGACGGCGTGCGGATCGGTATTGACGCGCCCCGGGGCGTGAAGATCCAGCGCAGCGAAGTGCTCCGTGCAGTTGAAGAATCGAACGCTGCAGCCATTTCCGCTGCCCCCGCGGATGCTGAGGCCCGAATTCGTGCAGCCCTGAACCTCCGCAGGCCAGACACCGAAAGCCGCTGAAGCGCCCGGCGAACCATGGATGATCGGCCGCGCTCCGGCACCCATTGGGGTTGGTGCCGGAGCGGCGAGCCAGGTGCCTGCCACGGACGGGCGGCGGGCACCACACATGCAACTGTGCGGCTCGTTCAATCGCAGTAACTAACTTGGGGATACTGCGGTTCTTTCTTGGGGAAAGTCTCATTGGGGTTCCGGCACCTTTGGGGAGTACCGGAGTTTGTTTCTGCGTCGACCATACCCAGCCAAACCGGGGCATTTCCTCAAGATCAGCTGGTAGTTGGCGCAATCTTTGATGCAAAAATTGTGCTGATCTTGAGCTTTGGACGGTGTGCAGGAACGAAAAAGCGGCGGCCGCCCCAAGGCAGCCGCCGCATTTCCTTCCCCGCCTAGAACGGGTACGGTGCGATTTCCGGGCGCATGGTGAGCCACTGGATTTCGGTGAAGGACTCAAGGTTGGCTGCCGCTCCGCCAACCCGGCCGCCGTTGCCGGAGTCCTTGACACCGCCGAACGGTGCGTTGGACTCGTCGTTGACGGTCTGTTCGTTGATGTGGACCTTGCCGGAATCAACCCGGTCGGCAATCTCCATGGCCATTCCCACGTCGCCGAGGATCGAGAGCGAGAGGCCGTATTCGCTGTCGTTGGCCAGTTCCACGGCTTCGTCCACGGTGCTGAACTTCATCACCGGAGCCACCGGGCCGAAGATTTCCTGCGTCCAGGCGGGGTTGTCCGCCTTGACGTCGGCCAGCACGGTGGGCCGGTAGAAGAGGTTCTCGCTGGTTCCGCCGGCAGCCAGGCGTGCGCCTGCCGCAACGGCGTCCTGGACGATCCCGTCGATCTTCTTCAGCTGGTTCTCGTCGATGATCGGTCCAAGGGCCACCTGGCCGCTGGCCGGATCGCCCACGGGCAGGTGCGCGGCCTTCTCGGCGAGGGCCTCAACGTACTGCTCGTAGATGTCCTCGTGGACAATGTGGCGTCCGGTAGTCATGCAGATCTGGCCCTGGTGCATGAACGAACCGAAGGCGGCGGCCGAGGCGGCCTTTGCCAGGTCTGCTCCGGGGAGCACGATCATGGCGTTGTTTCCGCCGAGTTCCAGATGCGCACGCTTGAGCAGGCGGCCGGCCGACTCGGCAATCTTGCGGCCTGCGCCGGTGGAGCCGGTGAACGCGATGACGCGGACTTCCGGTGCCTCCACTACGGCCGCACCGATTTCCGCCGCTCCGGGCAGCAGGGAGAGCAGCCCCGGAGGCAGCCCGGCTTCTTCGAAGACGCGCATCAGTGCGACGCCGCCGCAGACAGCGGTGCGGGGGTCCGGCTTAAGCAGGACGGCGTTGCCGAGGGCAAGGGCCGGGGCGACGGCGCGGATGGAGAGGATCAGGGGGAAGTTGAAGGGTGCAATCACCGATACGACGCCGGCAGGCCGGCGGCGGGAGAAGGACCAGCGCTTTTCGTTGGTGGCCAGCACCTCGCCTGCAGGGTGGGAGGGCAGCGCGGAGGCGTCGTAGCATTCGTTTGCGGCGCTGTGGGTTTCCAGTCCGGCCTTGGGCGGGATGCTGCCGGCCTCACGGGTGATCCATCCGCCGAGTTCCTCGGCATGTTCTTCCCAGAGGGCGCCGGCGCGGCGCAGCACTGCGGCGCGTTCTTCGGGCTTGCGGGCGGCCCATTCCTTCTGTGCTGCCGCAGCGGTGCGGGCAGCCTCGAGGACGTCCTCAACGGAGGCCAGGCCATAGCTGCCCAGCTTCTCTCCGGTGGCCGGTTCCACAGCGTCAGCGGAGCCTGCGCCGCCGTCGCGCCAGCCGTTGACGTATATCTTGTCCGTCCAGATGGACGGGTCGAGCAAAGCCATTTGCGTTCCTAGCTGTCGGGATTGGGGGCCTATCAAGTATCCCAGACTGAGAGCGCACTCACGCCCTCTCAGCCGGTAGGCTCCGCGGGCTTCCGGCGCTCCGCCCGGACCCGCATCAGCAGCCGCACCAGACCAATCAGGCCGAAAACAATTGGCATCACGGCAATGATGCCGGCCACCGGGTCGTTCACGAAGGCCAGGATGCAGGTGCCGAAGAATACGTGCAGCACATAGCCGGCGGCCTGCACCGTGCGGGGGTGCTTCCGCAGAGCTCTGCGAAGGATAGTGATGACGGCTCCCGGGAAGTCCATGGCTGATGCTGCGCAGAAGCCCCCGGTACCAGTGCTGGCGCCGGGGGCTTCGATAGTGGAGCCTCCTGCCAGAATCGAACTGGCGACCTTCTCATTACGAGTGAGACGCTCTACCAACTGAGCTAAGGAGGCGGGCTTCCTCCAGCCGGTCACCGGCCAGAATCCACAAGGAATTACTTTATACGGCGCGGGCAGCTCGGTCAAAAGCGCCTGTGCTCCGCGGCGTCCGCCTCGGGGAGGGGACGGCCGCCGCGGAGCATGCAGCTAGGAACAGACGAGCCCGTCCCCGGGCACCGTACCGTCAATGAAGTAGTCGTCCACGGCGTCGGCGATGCACTGGTTCCCCCGCCCGTACGCGGTGTGGCCCTCGGCCTCCCACGTCACCAGGACGGCGGACTCCAGCTGTCCGGCCAGGGCCTTGGACCATTCGTACGGAGTGGCGGGGTCCCCAGTGGTGCCGATGACCACGATAGGATCTGCCCCTTCGGCGGTGAGCGGCCTGGGCTCGTTCACCGGCTCGTAGGGCCAGGCTTCACAGGTCAGCCCGCCGTAGGCCAGGAACCGTCCCAGCGTGGGAGAGGCCTCCTCCAGCTCCGCGGCGTCGGCTGCCATCTGCGCGGGATCGGTCTCCATGGGGTAGTCCAGACAGTTCACGGCGCTGAACACCTCATAGGAGTTGGATTCATAGGTGCCGTCCTGGTTCCGTTCCGCACCCAGGTCCGCCAGCATGAGCATGGTGGTGGGGTCGCCGCGGAGGGCAGAGCTGAGGGCCTGGGTGAGAGCCGGCCAGTTCGCGTCGTTGTACAGCGGCAGGATGAAGCCGCTGACGAACGTGGACGCGGTGACCAGCCGTCCGTCGGCGGCAGTGAGCGGGCTGGCTTCAACGGACGCGATGAGGTCCCGGATTGTGTGCACCCCGTCCTCCGCCGTGCCCTGCAGCGGACAGTTGGAGGAACTCTGGCAGTCCTCGACGTAGGCGCGGATGGCCTTCTCGAAAGCCCGCGCCTGACCCAGGGTGATCTCTTCGTTGCTGGCGGCCGGATCCAGCCCGCCGTCCAGTACCAGGCGGCCCACCTTGTCCGGGAACAGGTCGGCGTAGGTGGCGCCCAGGAACGTGCCGTAGGAGAAGCCCAGATAGTTCAGCTTCGGATCGCCGGCGACGGCGCGGAGGATGTCCATGTCCCGGGCGGCGCTTTCAGTGTCCACGAAGCCCAGCAGCTCCCCTGAGGCCTCGGCGCAGGCATCGGCGTACTCGGCGGCACTGGCCCGTGCTTCCTCCAGCCCGGCCTCGGTGGACGGGTCAAGGATTTCGGTGCGCGCCTCGTCGAGTTCCTCATCAGTCAGGCAGTCCACGGGGGTGGACCTGCCAACTCCGCGGGGATCGAAGCCCAGGACGTTGAATTCGCCGCGCAGCCGGTCCGTGGTGATGCCGTCCAGGGAGTCCCGGACGGTGGTGTAGCCGGACCCGCCCGGGCCGCCCGGGTTGACCAGCACGGTTCCTTCCGGCGTTCCTCCGGCCTCCGCGAGGATCACCTCCAGCTCGATGCTGCGCTTGCCGGGGTTGGCATAGTCCAGCGGAACAGCCACAGTGGCGCACAGGAAATCGTCCTCACATGGTTCCCACACCACTTCCTGGGCGTAGAAGTCCCGGAGGTCCGCGGGCACATCGCCAATGACTTCGGGTGCGGCGGTGTTCGTGCCTTCGGCAGGGCCCTCGGTACTTTCCGGTGTGCAGGCCACCAACCCGGCCAGTACGACGGCGGCAGTCGAGGCCGCGGCGGCGCGGCGCAGGGTGCGGGACTTCCCCCGCGGTCGGCGTCGTTCAAGGGTCATTGCGGCGGCTCCTGGTCCGGGGGATTTGGTGCGTAAGGGCGGGTTGGGCTTCACAAAAGGCTGACAGCCATGGCCTCGATGGCCAGCAGCGGTGCGACGTTGGTGGTGACCAGCCGCCGTCGCACCGCGTTGATTTCCTCCATGCGGGCCAGAATGGACTCCGGCGTGGTGCGGGCGGCAAACGCCTCAAGCTCGTGGCGCAACGGTTCGTTCACCAGGTCCGTTCCGGAGTCCAGCGCCAGTACCAGGGCGTCCCGGTAGAAGGAGAGAAGGTCGGTGAGGGCGCGGTCGAAGTAGTCGTTCTTGGACCGCTTGGCCCGGCGCAGCTGGTCTTCTTCCAGCCGCTTGACCTGGCTGCGCATGGACGGCGGCAGGGTCCCGGATTCCGGGGCGCCCAGGGAGGCCAGCAGCGCCGCCTTCTCCTCGGCGTCGCGCGCTTCGAAGGAACTGGCAGCTTCCGCCTCGGCGAGGGCTACCAGGTCAGCGGCTACTTTCATGGCACCGGAAACACTGCGCAGGGACAGCGGAAGCCGGACAATCTTTTCCCGCCGCTGCCGCGCACCTTCGTCGGTGGCCAGCCGCTTGGCCACGCCCACGTGGCTCTGCGCCGAGCGGGCCGCTTCCTGCGCCACATCCGGATCGATCCCGTCGCGGCGCACCAGCAGCTCGGCGACGTCCTGGACCGGAGGCAGCCGCAGTCCCACCGGCCGGCAGCGGGAGCGGATGGTGACCAGCACGTCGCCCGGGCTGGGCGCGCACAGCAGCCAGATGGTGCGCGGCGGCGGTTCCTCGATCGCTTTCAGCAGCACATTGGTGCTGCGTTCCTGCATGCGGTCCGCGTCCTCAACGATCAGCACGCGCCAGCGGCCCGTGGACGGCTTGTCCTGGGCTTTCTTTACAAGCTCGCGTGCTTCATCGATGCTGATGGTGACCTTCTCGGTCCTCACCGACGAAACATCGGCATGGGATCCGGCCATGGCTGTGCGGCAGGAGCGGCAGGTGCCGCATCCGCGCCGGTCCGGGTCGGGTTCTTCACACAACAGCGCTGCGGCAAAGGCCCGGGCGGCATTGGACCGGCCCGAACCGGGCGGGCCCGTGAACAGCCAGGCATGGGTGGGACGTTCCTGCGCCGCGGCACGGCGCAGCTGCTCCACGACGGGCGCCTGGCCCTGAAGGTCTTCCCAGACGCTCACGGCAGGAGGTCCTTCACCCTGGCTAGGATTTTCTGTGCCAGCTCCGGCACCGGCGCGGCGGCGTCGAGCACCAGGTACCGGCCCGGGGCGGCATCCGCCAGGGCCAGGAATGCCTGCCGGATGCTGCCGTGGAAACTGTCCGGTTCGGACTCCAGCCGGTCTTCCGCCGCGGCTGACGCGGTGCGGCGGCTGCGGCCTGCTTCGGGGTCAACATCCAGCAGCACGGTCAGGTCCGGTACCAGCCCTCCGGTGGCCCACTCATTGATTGAGCGCACCTCGTTGGTGCCCAGGTTCCGTCCGGCGCCCTGGTACGCCACCGAGGAATCGATGTAGCGGTCGCACACCACAACCTCACCGCGGCCCAGGGCAGGCTGGATGACCTGCTCCACGTGCGCAGCGCGGGAGGCGGCGAAAATCAGGGCTTCAGTCCGGGCATCGATTTCCCCGTGCCCGTGTTCCAGGACCAGGGACCGCAGCTTTTCGCCCACGGGTGTTCCGCCGGGTTCGCGGGTGCGGAGCACAGTCCGTCCGGCATCCTGCAGTGTTTGGGTGAGCAGTGCCGCCTGGGTCGACTTGCCCGCGCCGTCGCCGCCTTCGAAAGCGATGAAAAGTCCGGTACGGGGTTCAGAAATACTCACCCGCCTAGCCTACCCAGTGAAGCTGGGAAACTGCCTGCCGCTGCCGAGCCGGCTCCGCTCCGGCGGTGCCCGAATCCAGTCCGGCTCCGTCGGTGAAGGAACATGACAGCCGTGCCGGCGCCTGAACAGCGGCGGCACGTCCGGGAGGTCTAGGCTAAAGCCCATGAGGACAGCAACCGGGCATGGACAGCAGGCAGCAGAGTTGTCGGTGGAAACCACCGTTGTTTCCGCAGGGCGTCCCGAACGAACCGCGGACTCGGCGGTCAACCCGCCGATTGTCCTGACCTCCACCTTCCACGGAACCCGTGAAACCCGCGACGGCGACCGGATCTACGGCCGGTACTCCAACCCCACCTGGGACCCGTTCGAAGAAGCGCTCGGTGTGCTGGAGAACGCCGAGCTGCCCGCGCTGGTCTACTCCTCCGGGCTCGCCGCAGTGATCGCCGCCATGTCACTCATCCCGGCCGGAGGCAACCTCGTGATGCCGCGGCACAGCTACCAGGGGTCCCTGCTGCTGGCCGCCGGGGACGCCCGGGACGGGCGGATCAGCGTGCGCACCGTGGACATCGCCAACACCGAAGAGGTCATTGCCGCCCTCGACGGCGCTGCCATGCTCTGGCTGGAAAGCCCCACCAACCCCATGCTGGAGGTGGCCGAACTCGCCGTCCTGGCCGAAGCCGCGCACGCTGCCGGAGCGCTGGTGGTAGTGGACAACACGTTCTCCACCCCGCTGGTGACCCGGCCGCTGGACCTGGGCGCCGACGTCGTAGTCCACTCGGTGACCAAGTACCTTTCCGGTCATTCCGACGTCGTCCTTGGCGCCACGGTTACGTCCGATCCCGAGCTGCGCTCCCGCATGCTGACTTACCGGTCCCTGCACGGCGCCATCGGCGGGCCGTTTGAGGTCTGGCTGGCCCTGCGCGGCCTGCGCACGCTGGCGCTGCGGGTGAAGCGTTCCATGGAATCGGCCATGGAGCTGGCCGGCCGGCTGGCAGCACACCCCGGCGTGGAAGCCGTCAGGTACCCGGGCCTGCCGCAGGACCCGGGCCACGTTCGGGCTGCAGCGCAGATGGACGGATTCGGCTCAATTGTCTGCGTCGAAGTGGCGGGCGGGGCCGAGGCTGCCGACGCCGTCACGGAGAAGGTGCGGCTTTGGCTGCCTGCCACATCGCTGGGCGGTGTTGAATCGCTGATTGAACGCCGGCGCCGCCAACCGGCGGAACCGGTCTCCGTCCCGGAGAACCTGCTGCGCCTGTCCGTGGGAATCGAAAACGTGGAGGATCTCTGGAACGACCTCGACGGCGCGCTTCCACGGTAGGGTGGTCCAGTGGCACTTGTTGAATTGTTGCGGGACCTCATCTACCTGGCGCTGGGCATCGTGGCGCTGGCCATCGAGCTGTGGGCCTTTGCCGACTGCGCCCGGCGGAAGCCGGCCGAGTTTGAGCGCGCCTACAAGCGCACCAAGGGATTCTGGCTGGGCCTGACCGGCGGTGCTGCCGCCGTCGGTCTGCTCTCCGTGCTGCTCTTCGGACCGCTGGCCCTGCTCCTGTTTGAACTGGCCGCAGTCGTAGCCGCGTCGGTTTACCTTGCGGACGTGCGCCCGGCGCTCAACGAAAACAAGGGACGCGGCGGAGCCTACGGCTCCTGGTAGTTCAGAGGCTCAGACATCCCGGCCCGTCCAGCCTGCCTGGCTCCGCTGCCTGGCTAATCTGACCCCGTTTGCCCGGTCAGTCCGCTGCCGGCGCGACGGCGTCCCATGCCACGGTGATTTCCCCCAGCCGCCAGCGGCCCGGCCCCGTCAGCAGCGGCCACCCTTCAGCGCGCAGGGTGCGGCACATCGCGATCCAGCGCTGGCGGTTGCCGTAGGACGCCATTGGAGCAGCCGCGGTCCACGCCTTGTCCATGGCCTGCAGGAAGGCATGCACGCGCTCACCGGGTACGTTCCGGTGGATCAGTGCCTTGGGCAGCCTCTCCGCCACGTCTGACGGCAGGCTGAACGAGCCAAAGCGCAGGGAAATGCTCAGTGACACCGGCCCTCCGGACTCCAGCACCACCCAGGTGGACCGGCGGCCAATCTCGTCGCACGTTCCGTCAATAAAGATCCCGCCGTCGGCCAGGCGGCTGCACACCATGTGCCAGTGGGAGGCGTATTCGCTTTCGCTGTACTGGCGCAGCACGTTAAAGGCCCTCACCATCACCGGCCGCCGTCCGCCCAGCGGCAGTTCGAACCCGCCCTGCACAAAGCTCAGCCCCGCACGTTCCAGCGGTTTGGCTGCCCGCACCCGTTCGGGATCGATCTCGATGCCCACAACACTGGCATCGGCGCGCACGCCGCGGAGCCGCGCATGGAGTTCCACGGCCGTTACCGGGGCTGCCCCGTAACCGAGATCGATAACCAGTGGATCTTCTGCCCGCCGCAGCCGCCACCCCTCCGGCCCGGACAGCCACCGGTCAACCCTGCGCAGACGGTTCGGGTTTGTAGTGCCCCGGGTCACATTTCCTACGGGTTTTGAGGGGATTTTCACCAAACAATGTTAGCGGCCGCGAAGGCATGCTCCGGACCGAACGCAGCCCCGGCAAGTTCGCCGGCAGTACGCCCGGGTGAATGGTGTGCACTTCAAGGCGCGTTGGTTACGGGCCGCCCTGCCTGTGTCCGGGCTCTGCGGCTACGATGCTTTTATGACCTACAAAGTGATCCTTCTGCGCCACGGGCAGAGTGAATGGAATGAGAAGAACCTCTTCACCGGCTGGGTGGATGTGGATCTCACGGACCTGGGCCGGGCCGAAGCACTGCGGGCCGGGGAACTGCTGGTGGAGAACGATATTCTCCCCGGCATCCTCTACACGTCGCGGCTGCAGCGGGCCATTAATACCGCAAACATTGCACTGGGCAAGGCAGACCGCATCTGGATCGACGTCAAGCGCAGCTGGCGCCTGAACGAACGCCACTACGGTGCCCTCCAGGGCAAGGACAAGGCACAGACGCTGGCCGAGTACGGCGAGGAGCAGTTCATGCTCTGGCGCCGCTCCTACGACACCCCGCCGCCGCCCCTGCCGGACGACAGTGACTTCTCCCAGGCCCACGACGCCCGCTACGCGGACCTCAGCGAGGATGAGAAGCCGCGCACGGAGTGCCTGAAGGATGTCCTGGAACGCTTCCTCCCGTACTGGGAGAACGAGATCTCCAAAGACATCAAGACCGGCAAGACCGTCATGATCGCGGCGCACGGCAACTCACTGCGTGCGCTGGTGAAGCACCTGGACGGGATTTCCGACGCCGACATCGCCGCCGTGAACATCCCCACCGGCATTCCGCTGGTCTACGAACTCGACGAAGACCTCAAGCCGGTCAAGGCCGGCGGCACCTACCTGGATCCGGAAGCCGCAGCGGCCTCCATCCAGGCGGTTGCGAATCAGGGCAAGCAGAAGAAGTAGCCCGCCCCCAATCGAGATAAAGAAACTGCCCGTATGCGAGTTCATACGGGCAGTTTCTTTGTTTTCTCGGTGAAGTCGGGGCTACAGGGAGCTCTCCGAGATCGGCTGCCATTCACCGGTCACCAGGTAGTTGACCTTGCGGGTCACAGAGACACCGTGGTCCGCGAAGCGCTCGAAGTAGCGGCTGGCCAGGGTCAGGTCCACCGTGGTCACGGGGGAGTTGTTCCAGTCCGGGGAAGCGACCGCCTTGAACACGCCGGCGTGAAGCTCGTTGATGCGCGTGTTGTGCGCATAGATGTCCTTGCTGAGCTCCAGGTTGCGCGTCTCGAGCAGTTCCGTGAGCAGCTCGGAGATGGCGATGTCCAGCTGTGCCATTTCCCGGAAAGTCTCCACCATGTTCTCCGGCACAACGTTTGCCGGGTAGCGCAGCCGGGCCAGCTGCGCCACGTGGCGGGCCAGGTCACCCATGCGCTCCAGTGAAGCGCTCATCCGCAGCGAACCAACAATCATCCGCAGGTCGCTTGCCACCGGTCCCTGCAGGGCCAGGACGTCAATGGCCCGCTCGTCGAGGTCGTTCTGCAGGAAGTCGATGCGGGCGTCAGCGGCAATTACATCCTGTGCCAGTTCGGTGTCGGCCGTCTCGAACGCCTGCGTGGCCTTCTTCATCGCCTCCGTGACGAGCTGAGAAATCTGGGTCAGCTCCTCACCGATCTGGTGAAGCTCGGCCTGGAAAACCTTGC
>JBELYP010000001.1:0-111570 GCA_040273995.1 Arthrobacter sp. | reverse complement strand
GACCCGCCGGGCCGCCGTCTAAACCCGGCGGCCCTTCCAAGTGGCCTTCCCGTAGCCGGCAGCCGGAGCGGCCGGCCACGGCGGTCAGCCAGCCAGGATCATCCCGGCGGCACGCTCGGCGATCATCACCGTGGGGGCGTTGGTGTTGCCGGTGGGGACCATCGGCATGACTGAAGCGTCGGCGATCCGGATACCCGCCAGCCCGCGCACGGTCAGATCCGAGGGGCTGACCACCGCCAGCTCATCAGTGCCCATCCGGCAGGTGCCCACCTGGTGGTGGTAGGTGACCACGGAGTCGCGCACGTACTGGGCCAGGTCCTCGTCGCTGTCGGAGACGGCGGGGCCGGGGTGCAGTTCCTTGGGCTCCCAGTTGGCCAGCGCATCGGACCGGCCGATCTGCCGGCACTGCCGCACCGACGCCACCAAGGCGTCGACGTCGGCCTGCTCGGACAGCGCGCCCAGGTCGATCCGCAGCGGGTCCTCCGGAGACGGTCCGGTGAGCGTGATCTCGCCGCGGCTTTCCGGCCGGACCAGGCCGCCAAGCATGGAGAAGCCGTTTTCCGGGCCGGTCATCTCGCCGCCCGCATAGTCCTGTGAGTACATGGGCACGGAGAAGAAGATGGGTTGGGTGTCCGGCACCGGCAGCTCCGGGCGGGACTTGGCGAACATATGCACCTCGGCCGGCGCCACCTCGCCGTCCGGAACCGGGCGGGCACCGGCGGAGAAGATCACCGGGGCCAGCAGGTGGTCCTGCAGGTTCTTGCCCACACCGGGCAGGTCCAGGACGGGTTCGACGCCGACTGCCTCCAGTTCCGCCGCCGGGCCGATGCCGGAGCGCAACAGCAGTTCGGCGGAATTGAGCGCACCGGCACAGAGGATGGTCTCCCCCGCACGGGCTGTGTGCAGTTCGCCGGCGAGTTCGTACTCGACGCCGCGCACCACGCCGTCCTCCACCAGCAGCCGGCGCACGTGGGCGCCGGTGACCAGGGTCAGGTTCGGGGAGTCCATGACCGGCTTCAGGTAGGCGTGCCAGGTGTTGAACCGCTTGCCGTCCCGGACGTTCAGCTGCATCCGGGAAACCCCTTCAACGCTGCCGGAGTTGTAGTCCGGGTTCAGTTCCAGGCCGATCTCCTGGGCGCCGGCCAGCATGTCTTCCTGCACAGGGTTGCGGGGGAAGTCCTGGACCACATCCAGCAGTCCGCCGGTGCCGCGCGTTTCGGAAGCGCCGCCGTCGTAGTTTTCAATCTGCTTGAAAACGGGAAGCACATCCTCCCAGGACCAGCCCTCGCAGCCGGCCTCGGCCCAGGAATCGTAGTCCCAGCGGTCCCCGCGCACCCAGATGGAGGCGTTCAGCGCGTGCGATCCGCCCATCACCTTGCCGCGGGGCAGGTGGATGCGGCGCCCGGAGGCTCCGGCCTGCTCGGTGGTGTAGTAATTCCAGTCCTGCGGGCTGTGCCAGAGCGCGCCGAGGGTGTTCAGGTGGGCGATGTCCGGGTTGGTGTCCTGGTCCCCGGCTTCGAGGACGGTGACTTTCCTGCCGGCGTCGAGCAGGCGGCGGGCGACGACGTTACCGGCCGAGCCGGCACCAATGACGAGGTATTCGGTTTCCATGGAAGCTTCGTTGCTTTCGTTCGTTCTGTGAGGGGTTAGTAGCTAAGGACCTGCGGGGCCCCGAGGGCCTTGAGGCCTTCGACGCCGAATTCGAGGCCGTAGCCGGACTGCTTGGCGCCGCCGAACGGCATCCGCGGGTCCACGGCGCCGTGCTTGTTGATCCACACGGTGCCGGCTTCAATCCGGGCAGCGACGGCGAGGGCGGCGTCCTTGTTTGAGGACCAGACGGAGGCGCCGAGTCCCACGTCCAGGGCGTTGGCCATGTCAACGGCCTCATCCACGGTGGAGTAGCGGATGATCGGGAGGGCGGGGCCGAACTGTTCCTGCGCCACCAGCGGGTTGTCGTTCTCGATGTCCGCCACCAGCGTCGCGGGGTAGAAGTAGCCCGGCTGGTCCGTTGCCGGGTTTCCACCGGTGACAATGCGCGCGCCGGCGTCCTTCGCGGCCTGGACCAGGTCCGCGACGATCTGGAACTGGGCCTTGTTCTGCAGCGGGCCCAGGACGTTGTTTTCGTCCAGCCCCACGCCCATCGGCATGGCGGCGGCGACGCCGGCCAGGGCATCGACGACGGCGTCGTAAATGTCCTCGTGCACGTACAGGCGCTTCAGCGCCGCGCAGGTCTGGCCGGTGTTGATGAAGGCACCCCAGAACAGGTCTTCGGCGATCGCGGCGGGATCGGCGTCGGGCAGCACAATGCCGGCGTCGTTGCCGCCGAGTTCAAGGGTCAGGCGCTTCACCGTGTCCGCCGAGGAGCGGATGATCGCCTTACCGGTCGCGGTGGATCCGGTGAACATGACCTTGTTGATGTCCGCGTGCCCGGCCAGGGCTTCGCCCACGTCCCGGCCGCCGGACACCACGTGCAGCACTCCCGAGGGCAGCACCTGGTTCAGGACAGCGGCCAGCGCCAGGACGGAGAGCGGGGTGTATTCGGAGGGCTTCATCACCACGGTGTTGCCCATCCGCAGGGCCGGGGCCAGCTGCCAGATGCTGATCATCATGGGCCAGTTCCAGGGGCCGATCGCGCCCACCACGCCCAGGGGGCGGTAGTGCAGTTCGGCGCGGCCGCCCTCGTCGTCCACCAGCACTTCGGGTTCCAGTTCGAACGACGCCGTGGCACGCAGCCAGGCGGCGCAGGCACCGACTTCGAAGCGGGCGTTGGGGCCGTTCAGCGGCTTGCCCTGCTCACGGGAGAGCAGTTCGGCGAGGCCTTCGGCGGCGGCTTCCACGGCGTCGGCCGCCTTGATCAGGTATGCGGAGCGTTCGGCGTGGCCGAGGGCCGCCCATTCCGGCTGGGCCAGCCGGGCCGAGGCTACGGCAGCCTCAAGGTCGGCCAGGGTGTGGACGGGAGCGGCCGCGACCACCTCGCCGGTCGCGGGATCCAGGATGTCCCGGGATTCCGGGGCTGCCGGGATGGCGGCCAGGAGTTCCTGGAAGCTGGTGAGGGATTCGGTGGTGTGCATGATTGCTCCTTCGCAAACGGCGGGACGGATCGCTCATCCCACTGTGTGCCAGCTCACGCTTTTTTGCTTGGCTTTGCGCGTGCGCCGGTTGACTAACCGTGCACGGGTTTTCAGCGCCCTGCCCGGTAGCCCGAAGGCGACTGCCCGTACGCGGCCCGGAACACGCGGCTGAAGTGCGCCGGGTCCGGCAGCCCCCACCGGGCACCAATCGCACCTACGGGGACGTCGGCCTGCAGCGGATCCGCGAGGTCCCGGCGTGCACCGGCCAGGCGGCGAGCGCGGATCCACGCTGCGGCGGTGGTGCCGGAATCTTCGAAGAGCTTGTGCAGGCTGCGGACGGACATAAAGTGCGCGGCCGCAATGTAGCCCGGGGAGAGGTCCGGGTTGGCGAGCTGACCATCGATGAAGTGCTGCACACGGCGCAGGAGCCGTTCCTGGCCGCCCGCCTCGGCGTCCGGGAGGGCGTGCGCCTCATCGGCCAGCAGGGTGGAGAGCAGGTCCACGGTGTTCATGGCCAGCCGGTGCCCAATCGGACCGTCCAGTTCCGGAAGCATCCGGCCGATCTGGGTCAGAAAGGGAACGACGGCGCGGCCCAGTCGGTGCCCGCGGCCCAGCCGGACGGCCGTCATTTCCGCCATGTCTTCAGGCGCCAGCCCGAGCAGCTGCTTCGGGAACATCAGGACGAGGGTGGTGAACTGCTCGTGAAACGTCAGGGTGTAGGGAGCACTGGTGTCGTAGATGGCCAGGTCTCCGGCCTCGAGCACTGCTTCACGGCCGTCCTGGACCAGGATCCCGGTGCCGGAGAGCTGCAGGCTGAGCTTGTAAAACCCGCCGTCGGCTCCGTTGATCAGTTCCGGAGTCCGCTCCACGCAGTGCGGCATGGCATCAACCTGGACAATAGCCAGCTCGCGCAGGCGCCGGCCGGTCAGGCGCCCGGAGAACGCGGCGGGACCGGGCTGAACCGGGGTCGCTTCGAGCGGGACAAAAGACTCGGAGACGAGTCTCTTCCACTCGGGGAAATTCGATGCGTGGGCTACGTCCGGTGCCGCATCCGCTGGTTTAACCATGCCTGTCCTCCGCACTGAGCCGGCCTGTTTCAGCTGAACCTATCACCATCGAGAGGCCAGTTACGGCTCGTTTCAGCGCCCAGACGAGCCGTAACTGGCCTCTCGGCGGGAAGGGAGGGAAGGTTACGGAGTGACGACCGCCTTCAGCGCACCCTCCCGGGCACCGGCAACCAGCGCCTCTTCGACGCCGCTCAGCCCGTGCCGGGACGTGACCAGACCGTCCAGGTCCACGAGTCCCTGCGCAGCCAGGGAAACCGCGAGCGGCCAGGTGTTGGCGTAGCGGAAGGTGCCCGTAAGGCGCAGTTCCCGGCCTTGGACCAGCGGTACCGGCAGGGCGATGGTGTCCGCTCCCATCCCCACCAGCACGCAGCGGCCGCGGGGCGCCAGACGCTGCATCCCGGCCAGGACGGCAGGTTCGGCCCCGGTGGCGTCGATGAACACCTGGTATTCCGGGGCCGGTTCCGGCGCCCCCGCGGCCGTGAAGGTATGGGAGGCCCCGTACCGCGGCGCCGTCTGCAGTCTTTCGGCGCGCACGTCGGTCACGGTGACTTCGGCGCCGGCGAGCGCGCACACGGCGGAGACCAGCAGGCCAATCGGACCGGCGCCGGCAATGAGCACCCGGTCCCCCAGCTGCACCTCCCCCGCAGCGCGTGCGGCGAGCGCCACGCTCAGCGGTTCCAGCAGGGCCGCTGCGTCATCGGACAGGCTTTCGGGAACCGGGTGTGCAAACGCGGCCGGATGCACCACGTACTCCGCGAAGGCCCCGTCCACCGGCGGGGTGGCGAAGAACCGCACGTCCGGGTCCAGGTTGTAGTGCCCGGCGAGGGTCTGCTGTGAGTAGGGCTGCGGAATGCCCGGCTCAAGGGACACGCGCTGCCCAACCAGGGAGGGGTCGACCCGGTCGCCCGCCGCTTCGATCCGCCCGGAGGCTTCGTGCCCCAGGACCAGCGGTGCCTCAACGACAAAGCTGCCGATCCGGCCCTCCTGGTAGTAGTGGGTGTCTGACCCGCAGACGCCTACCGAGGCAATCCGGACCAGGACTTCCCCTGGGCCGGGCACAGGTACGGGCCGGTCCTCCAGCCGCAGCTTTCCGGGACCGTCCAGCACAGAAACGGACATCGACTCCGGCATGGATTCGGGCAGGCTCACTTGACGGCTCCCATCGACAAGCCGCGGACCAGTTGCTTCTGCGCCACCCAGCCGGCCAGGACCACCGGCAGCGAAGCGAGCACCGACGCCGCGGAGAGCTGCGCCAGGTACAGGCCCTCGCTGGTCATCTGGGAGACCAGGAACACCGGCACTGTGGCGGATTTCGCCGCCGTGAGGTTCAGGGCGAAGAAGAACTCGTTCCACGCGAAGATCACGCAGATCAGGGCGGTGGCGGCCAGGCCGGGCGCCACCATGGGCATCAGCACCCGCCACAGGGTTTTCACCAGTCCGGCGCCGTCCATCTGCGCCGCTTCCAGCACCTCGGAGGGCACTTCCTGGAAGAAGGAACGCATCATCCAAACGGCGATCGGCAGGTTCATGGAGGTGTAGAGGACCACCAGCGTCCAGACGTTGTCCAGGACCTTCAACTGGCCGGCAATGACGTAGATCGGCATGATCACGGCGACAACGGGCAGCATCTTGGTGGAAATGAAGAAGAACAGCACGTCCTGGGTCCGCTTCACCGGCCGGATGCTCAGGGCGTAGGAGGCGGGGACCGCCAGGATCACCACCAGCACGGTGGACACACCGGTGGCGATGATCGAGTTCAGGAAGTAGCTGCCGGCACCGGCGTCCAGCACTGCCCGGTACTGGTCCAGGGTGGGGGTAAAGAAGAACGACGGCGGGTTCGAGGCTGCCGCTGATTCCTGCTTGAAGGAGGTCAGCACCATCCACAGCACCGGGGAAAAGAACCCAATGGCAATGATCCAGGTCAAGGCAGTGAGCAGGGATGCCCCGGCCCGCGGCTTGCGCGCGCCGTGCCGGGGCGCCGCGCCGGGAGCGGAAGGGGTGCGTTCGGCCGGAGCCGGCTGTGTCTGGGTGGCCACGGCTTAGTCCTTTGTGTCGAAGCTGCGGAAGATCAGGCGGAGGGCGAAGGTGGCCACGATGATCGTGGCGATCACCACCACCACGCCCATGGCTGCGGCCTGCCCGATGTCGAAGCCGAGGAAGGCCCGCTGGTAGATGTAGAAGGGCAGGTTGGCACTGGCCGTGCCGGGTCCACCGGCCGTCATCAGGTAGATCTGGTCGAACGTGTTGACCACATAGATGGCGCCGAGCAGCACGCCCAGCTCAATGTAGCGGCGCAGCTGCGGCAGGGTGACGGAGAAGAACGTGCGCCACCAGCCGGCACCGTCCACCTGTGCCGCTTCCAGCACGTCCTTGGGCTGGGCCTGCAGCCCGGCCAGGACCAGCAGCATCATGAACGGCGTCCACTGCCACACGAGGGACATCAGGATGGAGGCGATCGGATGGGCGGAGGTCCAGTCCACCGGGGAGATGCCCACCAGCCCAATCAGCCAGTTCAGCAGGCCGTAGCTCGGGTTCAGGATGGACACCGACCAGAGCAGTGCACCTGCCACCGGCATGATCAAAAAGGGCGTGATCAGCAGGGTCCGCACGATTCCCCGGCCCGCGAAGGACCGGTCCAGGAGCAGGGCGAAAATGATGCCCAGGATCATGGCGAAGAAGACGCAGCCGAGGGTGAAGATGACGCTGTTCAGGGCGGCCTGCCGGAAGGTCGAGTCCGCGAAGATCTCCACGTAGTTGGAGAACCAGACGAACCGGTCGCCGTCGGGATTGAGCAGGTTCCAGTTCTGCAGCGAGTACCAGATGGTGAACAGGAACGGGACCTGGGTGACGACGATGGTGAAGATCAGCGCCGGGAGCAGCGGCCCGCGCCGCCGCCAGCCTTCAGCCCTGGACATGCCCCCGGGCTGCCGCTTTTCGACGTCGCGCCGGGCCTTCGCATTATGCCGTTCTACCAGCGTGGTCATCAGTTCTCTCCTGACTGGTAGCTTTCGGCGACGGTCTGGGCATAGCGCTGGGATTGGTCCAGCGCCTCCTGCACGCTCTTCTGGCCGGCGATCGCGGCGGAAATCTGCTGGGCCACGCGTGTGCCCAGGTCCTGGAATTCAGGGATTCCCACGAACTGCAGTCCCGGGTACGGCACGGAGCCGGTCATGGATGTTTCCTGTGACGCGTTGGCCATCGCCGTGAGCGTGGGTTCCGCGTAGGCCTGGGCCACTTCGGCGTACTCGGGGATCTCATAGGTGGACAGGCGGCTGCCCGGGGGCACCCGCTCCCAGCTGATCTCCTCCCCCACCAGCTCAATGAAGTCCTTATCCGTCATCCAGGAAATGAAGTCCCAGGCGGCGTCCTTCTCTTCACTGGTTTCGGGAATGGCCAGCGACCAGCTGTACAGCCAGCCGGCTGCGTCGGTTTCCTGCACCGGGGCGGGCGCGTAGCCGGTCTTGCCGACCACCAGGGAGGAGTCCGGGTCCTCCACCGTGGAGACCATGGCGGTGGCGTCGAACCACATGGCGGCGTTGCCCTGGCTGTAGCGGGTGAGGCAGTCGCCGTAGCCGCTGGTGGCGGCGCCGGGCTGGCCCGAGCTGCGGATGAGGTTCACGTAGTCGGTGACGGCGGCTTCCACTTCGGGGCTGTCCAGGGTGGCGTTCCAGTCCTCGTCGAACCAGCTGCCGCCATACGTGTTGATCATGGTGGTGAGCGGAGCCATGACCTCGCCCCAGCCGGCGAGCCCGCGCAGGCAGATTCCGGAGAAGTTCTCCTCCGGGTTGTTCAGCGTCTCGGCGAACCCGGCGATGTCCTCCCAGGTGGGCTGCTCGGGCATGGTCAGCCCAGCCTCCTCAAAGAGGTCCTCGCGGTAGGCCAGAAACGCCGATTCGCCGTAGAACGGCACCGAGTACAGGTCATCCTCGTAGCTCAGTGCCTCGCGGATGCTGGGAATGAAGTCGTCCGGATCGTAGCCCTGGGTGCCGTCGGCATAGTCCTGGAGGTTGGTCAGCCAGCCGTTTTCCGCCCACATGGGCGTCTCGTAGTTGGAAACCATAACGACGTCGAACTCCCCGCCGCCGGTGGCGACCGAAGCCGTGATCTTGGCACGCGCCTCGTTCTCCGGCAGGGACACGAACCGGACGTCGACGTTCGGGTGCTCTTCCTTGAACCTGTCCTGCAGGGAGATCGCATCAGTCATCTGCGGGTTTGAAACAATCGCCACCACGATCTCCTGACGGCCCTCGGCGCTGTCACCGCCGCACCCGGTCAGCACCAGTGCCGCGGCCGCCGCAGCCGCTGCCGCCGGCCGCCAGGAACGTCCTCGCCGGCGCGGCGGCTGTCTGCGTTCTGATCTCATACGTCACCCTTGCTCATTTGAGATTAATCCGTGCGCTCATTTGGTGTGGAACTCTAGTCAGCTAGACTCAAATGAGCAATAACGCCGGGCTCATCAGTGGTTAGGGAGGCTAAATCATTACCGGAACGGAGACCTCCCGCCATGAGCTTTTGGCCCGCATTGGCCGGGATTATTACCTCAATAACCATTCCAAGGTGGAGATTGCGCGGGATTACGGCATTTCCCGTTTCCAGGTAGCCCGCTATCTGGATGAAGCACGTGCCCTGGGGATCGTGCGCATTGATGTCCGCTTTCCGGAAGCAGCCGCGGACCTTGCACCGGCACGCCTGGCAGCCGCCCTCGGCGTCGAGCAGGTCCGGATCAGTCCCACCGGCGCGGACGACCGGACCACGCGTGAGGCAATGGCCCAGCAGGCCGCGGCGGAAATTATGGCAGCCGCTGCACCCGAAGCGAACATAGGAGTCTCCTGGTCCCGCACACTGGACCTGGCTGCCCGCTATGTCACCGGGCTCCCCCCGTGCAGCATTGTCCAGCTCGCCGGCGCCCTTCCCGTGCCGGGGAGCGGTAACTCCCTTGAGCTTATCCAGAACCTGGGCCGGCACGACGGCGTTGCCACCTGGCCGCTCTGGGCGCCGTTGGTAGTGGATAGCGCCCTGACAGCCCGGAGCCTGCGGAACCAGCCGGAGATCGGGGACACGCTGGCCAAGGCCAGCTCGCTTGACGCCGCCGTCGTGGCCATCGGAGCCTGGGCGCCGGGGCTCTCCACGGTCTGGAACCGCGTGGATAACCGCGTGAAGCTCGACGCCGCCGAGGCCGGTGCAGTGGCCGAATGTTCCGGGCGCCTGCTCGATGCCGGGGGCCGGCCGGTGCTCTCGGAGCTGGACGAGCGGGTGCTCGCGGTCAGCCTGGAGCAGCTTCAGAGCACCCCGAAGGTAGTAGCCGTGGCCCAGGGAGCAGCCCGTGCGGACGCGGTGCGCGCAGTGCTCGCTGCGGGGTTTGTTACCACCCTGCTCATCGATGAAGAACTGGCCGTGGCCCTCTCCGGGACCAACGCGGCTTCCGGGTCAAACAAGTGACCGGGACCACGCGATTAGTCCCTCCGGCACGGGTACGGTAGAGTTCTAAGCACGCCGCGGGGTGGAGCAGTTCGGTAGCTCGCTGGGCTCATAACCCAGAGGTCGCAAGTTCAAATCTTGCCCCCGCAACCAAGAGAAGGTCCTGGTCCGGTTTTTCCGGGCCGGGACTTTCTGCTTTTCCCGCCTCACCGGAACGCCGTGTATGACACGCGTATGAAGGGGCCAACCCGGCGGTTTTACTAATATCGGCTCTGTGCTGGCTGGAGATAGATCGGCCACAGAGCGAAGGAAACCGTTGGAAACCACTCTCACCCGCAGGCTTGGCGTGCCAGGAATCGTCCTGATGGTCGTCGCCGCTGCGGCCCCCATCACCGTTGTTGCGGCTAACTTCCCCCTCATCCTCGCCGTCTCCGAATCAGTCGGCATGCCCCTGATGGTGCTGGCCGCCACGGCCATTCTGCTGCTGTTCTCGGTCGGCTACGCCTGGATGACCCCCCATGTGCCGGATGCCGGTGCCTTCTACTCCTATGTTGACCGCGGTCTTGGCCGCCGTGCCGGGCTCGGCACCGCAGGCCTGGCGCTCTTCGCCTACGTCCTGCTCACGGTCTCGATGACCTGCTACCTCGGCGTGCAGGCAGGAAACCTCATCGACCTCTGGACAGGCATCCAGGTTCCCTGGTGGGCGATCTCCGCAGCCATGATCGGCGTCGTCGGCTTCCTGGGCTACCGGGACATCAACCTTTCCGCGAAGGTGCTGGGCGCCGTCCTGATCCTGGAAGTAGCTGCCGTGCTGGCCATCGACTTCGGGGTGCTGTTCTCCGGCCGCGAGCTCACCGCCGTACCGTTTAGCCCGGCAGAAGCCATGTCCGGCGCACCGGGCCTGGGCCTGCTGTTCGCCTTCCTCGGCTTCTTCGGCTTCGAAGCGACGGCCGTGTTCCGCAATGAAGCCAAGGATCCGGAGCGCACGGTCCCCCGGGCCACGTACATTGCGGTGCTCTCCATCGGCGCCCTGTACATCTTCTCCTCCTGGCTGATCATCAGCGGGCTCGGGGCCGGCAACGCCGTCGCCCTGGCCACGGAGAGCCCGGACAGCGTGGTGGTCGGCTTTGCCGGGGAGGTTCTGGTCCCGATCATGACGGACATTGTCCAGGTCCTGGTGGTGACGAGCATGTTCGCGTGCGTGCTGGCTTTCCACAACATCGTCTCCCGCTACCTGTTTACCCTGGGCCAGCGCGGGGTGCTGCCGGCCGGCCTCTCCGCCGTCCACCCCGCCCACCGGGCACCGTCCCGGGCCTCGTTCTGGGTTACCGGCATCACCGCCGGCGTCGTGCTGGTCTCCGCCGTCGCCCAGCTGGACCCGGTCCTGGAGATCTACACCTGGTACTCCGGCGCAGGGGCCATCGGCGTGATTGTCATGATGACGCTGACCAGCTTCGCCATCGTCGGCTTTGGCACGCGCGGCAGCGGAGTGCCGGCTCCCGGCAAAGTCCGGGCCGCGGCCGTGGCCGGCGGAATCGGCCTGCTGGGAGTGCTGGCACTCTCCCTCTGGAACTTCCCGTTCCTCGTAGGCGGCAACCTCGCCGCCATCATCTGGGGAGCAGCCCTCATCCTCGTCTTCGCGGCGGCCGCTGCCCTGCCGGCCAGCACCCGGCCGGCACCGGCTGAAGCACCGGCACCGGCGGACACCTCCCGGCGCTAGCTGCCTTCCCGGTTCCCGGGACCGCGGACGAGTTCTTCGACCGTGGCCCGGGCGCCGGCGTCGTGCAGGGAAGCCAGCGCCTGCGTATAGGCCTGGACGAAGCGGTCATCGGAAGCCAGGTTCCCGAAGAGCTCCTGCTGGGAGATGAAGGCCAGCGGCTCTTCCCGGCTGCGTGCGGCGGCAGCCATCAGCGGTTCGCGCAGCCGGTCGACGACGTCGATCGCCGCGCCCTGCTCATCCGTTCCCTCGGCGTAGCGTGCCCAGCTGGCCACGATGGCCGCGGAACGGTCGATTTCACCGTTCGCCTCCAGGTTCTCGCGGATCACCGGCAGCAGCCATTTGGGAATCCGGTCCGAGCTTTCGGCGCAGAGCCGGGCCAGGGTGTCCCGGACGTGCTCGTTGGAGAAGCGTTCGATCAGCTTGTGCCGGTATTCGTCCAGGTCGACGCCGGGCAGCGGCTTGAGCGTGGGCGTGGCCTCGCGCTCCATGTAGTCCAGCAGGAACCGGGAAAACAGCGGGTCCTGGCAGACCTCGTGGGCGTAGCGGTAGCCAGCAAGGTAGCCGAAGTAGCACAGCCCCTGGTGGCTGGCATTGAGCAGGCGCAGTTTCATGAGCTCGTAGGGCTCGACGTCGTCCACCACCTGCACGCCGGCGTCCTCGAAGGGCGGGCGGCCCTGCGGAAAATGATCCTCCAGGACCCACTGCTCAAAGTCCTCACTGACCACCGGCCAGGCGTCCTCGAGGCCGAAGTCCTCCGCGACCATATCCCGGTCCGCCTCCGTGGTGACCGGAGTGATCCGGTCCACCATCGAATTCGGGAACGCCACGTTTGTCCGCATCCACTTCCCCAGCTCCGGGTCCCGGAGAGCCGCGAAGGCCGTGAACATTTTCCGGGCAACATCTCCGTTGCCCTGGATGTTGTCACAGGACATCACGGTGAACGGCGGGATGCCGGCTTCCCGGCGGCGCACCAGTGACTCGGTGACCAGCCCGAAGACAGTTGCCGGAACCGCCCCGGGAGCCAGGTCCGCCTGCACTGCCGGGTTCGCGGCGTCGAACTCCCCGGTGACGTGGTGGAAGTTGTAGCCGCCCTCGGTGATGGTCAGTGAGACGATCCGCGTCCGCGGGGAAGCCATCTTGGCAATCACGGCCTCGGGGTCCTCGGGGGCAAGGAGGTACTCGGTGATGGAACCTATTACCCTGCCTTCGCGGGTGCCGTCCGGGTTCTTCAGGACCAGGGTGTAGAGGCAGTCCTGGGCGTCCATGACGGATTTCATCGCCGCATCCTGCGGCAGCACGCCCACGCCGCAGATGCCCCAGTCCAGGGCCTTTCCCTGGTTCATCAGCCGGTCCAGGTACATGGCCTGATGGGCCCGGTGGAAGCCGCCGACACCAAAGTGGACAATGCCGGTGGTCACAGCGGAACGGTCGTAGGCCGGAACGGCGAGGGTGCCGGCCGCGCCGGCCAGGGACTCGGTTTTCAGTTTGCTCATGGGTCACACCTGTGGGACGAGCGGATAGGTGCGGCTCAATTTATCATGTGAGCATCCATGTTCCACTCAGATGAGCAAACCGGGCACGGCGCCGGGCTAGTCGACAAGCTCTGACTGCGTTTCGATGAAATCCCAGTCCTGGACGTTCAGGATGGGGTCAATCACGGGGCCCCCCGCTTCAGCAATCCGGTCCTGGACCTTGGGCGGAATTCCATCCTGCCGAAGGTTCTCCCGAAGCCACTGCTTGGCCGTGGTGTCGAGGTACGGCCACCATCTTTCGATCCTGATGGGCTGCATTCCCTGCCCCCCTTTCCGTCGCGGTAGGTCCACGGTGCCACCGGCCCCAACGGGGCGCAAGGGGTGCGTCGAACACAGCCGCGGCAGGACGGCAGGGAATATCCCGGGTTCGCGCGAAGCCGCATGTCAGGGGTATTTGGGGCGGGGCCAATCCCCGTGCCGGGGGTTAGGGCGGGTGGTGATGCTCTCGATCGCGGCGCGGGCGTCCACTGCGAGGGTCTCCGGGATGGGCGCGGACTTGGCGGCCTCAGCGGAGGCCTGCTGGCCCTCATCGCTGACGACGTACTGCCCGAAGGTCTTCACAAGCTCCACCGTGTTGGCGTCCTCGTAGGAGCTGCAGAAGATCTGGTAGGAGATCAGCACCAGCGGGTAGGCGCCGGGAGCGGTGGTGGTGCGGTCCAGGTGCAGGGCAATGTCATTGGCGCTGCGTCCGGGAACCCGGGAGGACTGCTCGACGGCGATCGACGCGGCTTCCGCGCTGATCGGAACGTATTCGTTGCCCACTTTGAGGTTGACCGTGCCGAGCGAATCATCCACCACCGAGTCATCCGAGTAGGCCACGGAGCCTTCGGTGCGGGTGACGGTACTGATCACGCCGGCACTTCCCTGTGCGTTTTCGCCGCCGAGCCCGCCGGGCCAGGAGCCCGAGGGATCATTCGGCCAGGCCTCGGGGGCGGCATCGTGCAGGTATTCGGTGAAGTTTTCCGTGGTGCCGGAATCGTCGGCCCGGCTGACCGGGGTGATACGGGTGTCCGGCAGCTCAACACCGGGGTTCTGCGAAGCGATCGCCGGGTCATTCCACCGTTCGATTTCGCCGCGGAAGATCCCGGCGATCGTGGCCGCATCCATGTTCAGCGTTTCGATGCCGGGCAGGTTGAACGCCACCGCGATGGGTGAGATGTACGCCGGGATGTCCAGGGCGCCGTCGGGCCCGCAGACCTCGCGCGCTTCGCCGAGTTCTTCGTCCTGCAGGTAGGCGTCCGAGCCGGCGAACTGCACGGCACCGGCCAGCAGGGCGTTGCGGCCCGCCCCCGAACCGTCCGGGGAGTACTGGACCTGGACTTTGGGGTGCAGGACCCGGAACCCGCCGATCCAGGCATCCATGGCCGGACCCTGGGCGGTGGAGCCGGAGCCGGAGATGATCCCGGAGAGCGTGGACGTGCTGTTCTCGGCTGCTTCGCGCTGTTCGTCCCCCAGCGGGTAGTCGGAACCGCAGGCGGTCAGCGCCAATGCTGCGGCGGCGGTGACTGCCAGGGCGCGAAGTGGACGGGAAGTGCGCACGAAGGTGCTCCTTTAGGGGCTGTTCTGGTGGCTCGCCGGCGGTAACGGCGTCGGGTGGGCGGCTGGCCGTGCCACGGGCACAGCGGTGCCGCCACCAGTTCAAGGCTAGCGGCCGATTAGTCTCCACCGCCAACTGGGAGCGCCGCCTTCCCTTGGCCCGGGAAGGGACCGGGTGGAAGGATAGGCCGGACCGCGGACCGCAGCGGACCGGCTGGCGCGCAGCCATCCGGCAGGGCGGTCCCCTCCCCGAGGGGGTTTCGTGCTGGTCGCTGCCGCTATTTTCACCCTGGTGTCCGCCGCCGTCCACTTTTACTTCTTTGTACTGGAGTCCATGCGCTGGAATGTCCCGGAGACCATGGGTGTGTACGGCATCACGTCCTCCGCGGATGCGGAGGCAACCCAGCCCCTGGCGTACACACAGGGCTTCTACAACCTGTTCCTCGGGGTTGGGGCAGTCCTTGGTGTGCTGTTGGTCGGAGTGAGCAATGCCGTGGCGGGGGTAACCCTGATCAGCTTCTCCACCGCGTGCATGGTGCTGGCTGCGGTGGTGCTGCTGGCGAGCCGGTGGCCGCTGGCGCGGATCGCATTGATCCGCGGTATCCCGGCGCTGCTGGCCCTGGTGCTGACGCTTATGGCGTATTAGCCGTTGCGGCCGGACGAATCGTAGGCAGCGGCGGTCCAGAGATGGAACAGCGCATAGGCACGCCAGGGCTGCCATGGTTCTGCCAGCGCCGTTGCTTCCCGGGCGGTTTCGACGCCGAGCGCCCGCCGCAGTACAAGGTCCCCGGGCACAAAACCGTTCCGGTCCCCGGCCGCCCGTACTGCCAGGTAGTCCACTGTCCACGGACCGATCCCGGGCAGGGCGAGCAGGGCCCTCCGGGTACCGGCATCGAGTCCCGGTCCGCCGGAGGCGGGCACTGCGGACAGGCTGAGCCCGCCGGCGACTGCCTCTGCCAGCGCTTTGATGGTCCGGGAGCGGGCCCCGGTAATCCGAACCGCCGCCCGCAGCTCCTCCGTCCCGGCGCGGGCCAAACGCTCAGGCGGCGGAAAGAGGAAGTATCCGCCCGGCCCTGCCGTTCCGAAGGCCTGCACCAGCCGGGCTCCGAAGGTCCGCGCCGCTGCCAGGGACACCTGCTGTCCCAGCACGGTCAGCACGGCCGTTTCCCAGGGATCCACGGTGCCGGGAATCCGCAGCCCCGGCCGGGCCGCCACAAGCGGAGCCAGGACCGGAAAGCCGGAGAGGAACCCGTCGACGGCGGCTGCCGGAGCATCCAGGTCCAACCACCTGCGAACTTGCTCCAGCACGGCGGCGTCGCCTGCCGGGTCGCCGCCTGCCAGCCGGACCGTCACGCTGTCCGGGGCACCGAAGCCCACGTTGACCAGCACCGGCCCTCCGTGAGCCGCGAGCAGCCGGCTGACCGAGCCGGCAGCTCCGTCGAAGTGGACGGTTTCGAGTCCGGGGACTGCGTGGGCGGCGAGGCTGCGGACCAGCGGAATCCAGGGGAACGGCCCCGGGGCGGCGATTCGGTGGGCCCTCTCCCCCGGCAGCCCGGCTCCTCCGGTCACTCGAGCCCGGTCATGCGCAGGGTGATATTGATCCGCCCCGAATCCAGACCGGTTTCCGGGTCCGCAGTGCCGGGAAGGGTCTTGGGCACCCCGTGGTAGGCGAAGCGCGAGCGACCGCCAAATACGAACAGGTCTCCGGAAACCAGTTCCAGATCTGTGTAGGGCTTGGTCCGCGTTTGTGTATTCCCGAAACGGAATATACAGGTGTCCCCAATGCTGATGGACACTACAGGGGCACTGGAGCGCTCATCCTTGTCCTGGTGCATACCCATGTGTGCTCCAGGGGCATAGAAGTTGATCAGGGTGGTGTCGGGGGTGTAGTCCTCCGGTGAGATGATGTCTGGCGCGTACCCCGCTTCACCTTCGGTGAGATAGGCGGCACGGATGGCATCCCGGCCCAGTTCCACCAGCCAGTCCGGAACCTCGGCAACACGCCCGCCCCCGGCGTCGTCGGCCGTTCGGGTATATTTGTACGGCTGCCAGTGCCAGCCCAGGCACACGGTCTGCACGGACATCCTGTGGCCGCCGGGAAGCACGGCGGAGCGCATGGGGACCGGTCCCACCGCCCAGGCCCGGCAGGCATCAACGATTTCGCGCTGACGGGACGGTTCCAGCCAGCCTGGTACATGTACGGCTCCTGCCGAGGGCGCGGAGCGTTCGCGTGGGAACAGCGTTCCGGTCATGCTGCGGCCTCCATCGCCAGGAGGGCGGCTTTCGCTTCCGTGCCGCCCAGGTAGCTGCCGATCTTGCCGTCAGACCGCACCACGCGGTGGCAGGGCACCACAACGGGCAGCGGATTCCGGGCACACGCCGTGCCCGCAGCGCGCACGGCGCCGGGATTCCCGGCGAGGGCCGCGAGCGCGGCGTAGCTGGCAGTTGCTCCGTAGCCGATCTCCGGCAGGTGCTCGACGACGGTGCGCCGGAACCCCGTGGCCAACCGGAAGTCGAGCGCCAGGTCGAATTCCCTGCGGGTCCCGGCGAAATACTCCTGGAGCTGGCGGACCGGCTCGGCAAGGCGCTCCGGAGCCTCCAGAATCCGCGGGCTGATGCGGAGCGCCAGCTGCGCCAGCACGGCGTCGTGACCTTCGATCCCGAACCCCACCCGGACCAGTCCCGCGGGGGTGGCGGCGAGCAGCAGCTCCCCCACAGGTGAGGGCATCACAGTGTAGGCAACGTCCAGCAGGTCCTGTTCCTGGGCGGCGTCCATGAGGCGGGTGTTCAGGCGGGCCAGGGCTGCGTCTTCACCGGTGCTGAGTCCGGCCAGGGTGTCCGGCGTCATCGCAGTTCCTCCGTTTCCAGGGTTCGAAGTTTCTTTATGCCGTCTGCTGCTGCCCGCCGGCACGCGGCTTCCGTGCTGTCCAGGAGGACGGCGACTTCCGCGAAGGGCAGTCCGGCCAAGTGATGGTAGGCCAGGGTTTCGCGTTGGCGCTGCGGCAGGGTCCGGAGTGCCGCCCACAACCCATCATGCTGCCCGGGGCCGGCCGTCTCGGCGCCGGCCCCGGGCAGGCAGCTCGGGCACCAGGACCGGACGGCGCGCAGCCGCCCGGTGCACGTCAATCGCTTTGCGTTTGGCGATCGTCACCTGCCAGGCCTGCACGTTCGCGCCCGGGGGCAGCGAGGGGTACGCGCGCAGCGCCGCGAGGAACGTCTCCGACCACGCGTCCTCGGCGTCGTCCGGTCCCAGGACAGCGCGGCAGACGCGCAGCACCACGGCTCCGTGTTCCCTGACGATCGCTTCGAACGGTTTCACTTCCACATACTGTAAACGCGCGGCAGCGGTGTTTTGTGAGGTGGGCACCCCCGCCGTCGCCATCACGTCACCTCAGCGGGCCGTACTCCCAGCCGATCCCGGGCCCGGGCGCGGGCACGCCGTGCGAAGGCCCCGCACCGTTCGCAGCGAAACCGGCGGATGGATCCGTTCCGCCCAACAAGGAGCGGGTCATGGCTTCGCGCTGCCCGGACAGGTCCGCCGCCGCAGCAAGAAGGTGCCCGTCCGCAGGATCTTCTCCGGCTTCAGCTGCCGCGAGAATGGCACGGCGCACCAGCTCCCGGGCAAATGACGCCGTCGCTCCGTCGGCCTGTTCCGCCACCGCTGCGAGGGCACCCGGGGAAAACACGCCGGCGGGAGCGTAGAGCTCCATGAGCCGGACGCGGTCCGCCGAACCGGGCAGCGGGATTTCGACGGCGAGGTCCACGCGTCCGGGGCGCTGGGCCAGGGCGGGCTCCAGGATGTCCACCCGGTTAGTGGTCATGATGAAGGCGATGTCTGCGTCGGCGTCGAGTCCGTCCAGGGCATCGAGCACCTGGAAAAGCAGCGGCTGCGGACCGTGGCCCATGCTGCGGTCTTCGGCGACCAGGTCGATGTCCTCCAGGACCACCAGGGACGGAGCCATGGCACGGGCGAGGCTCGCCGCCTGCGAGATGGCGCCGAGCGCAGCGCCGGTGAGCAGGACCGCCGTCGTGCCCGGACTCTCGCTGAGCAGGTGCCGGACGGTGTGCGTTTTCCCTGTCCCGGGCGGGCCGTAGAGCAGGACTCCGCGTTTGAGGTGCTGGCCGGCGGCCTGCAGGCGTCTCCGGTGCCCGGCGATACCCAGGACGTGGCTGCGGACCCTCTCGAGGACGCCGTCGGGCAGGATCACCTTGTCCCTCGGGAGCGAGGGGCGCTGCAGGAAATTCACGCCTGCACCGCCGGGCCCGTAGGGATCGAAGCCAAGCGAGATAACCTGGCCCCGCAGGATGCTGTGGACCCTCAGGTGCTCCTGGACGGCTGCCAGGACAGCCGCCGCGGCGGGACGCTCGGCCGCCATGACGGCCAGCTGCACGTCGCGACTGCCGGTCTGCGGATCACCCTTCCTCTGCAGGACGGCTACCGGGACCCCTCCGTGCGAGAAGAGCCGCACACCGAGGCCTACCGCTTCCCGGCTGCTGTCGGGTCCGACTGCAATGTTGACGAAGTCCGGCTGGCCCACCGGGATATACCCGTAGCCTTCCTCCTGCACAATGTCGGATAGACCGAGGTGCTGGCGCTGCTGTCCCCCGCCGAGGCCGATCAGCGTACTCTCCGGGTCCTGGGCAGCTATCTGTTCCATGGCAATGTCCACGTCGGCAAAGCGGTGGAACGGAATCGATTCCACCACGATCGGCACGTCCTGGGCAGGCAGCCCGAGATGCCGGCTGATCACGTCCCTAAGACGTTCCCTGTCGGAGGACTGGGCGCGCTGGGACTGGGCCAGTTCGACGGCGGTATTGAAGCTGGCCAGGAAGTCCGAGAGGTTTTTCTCCATGGCCGCAGACCCTATCAGCGGAAGGCGCCCACACCGGCGATTGAGCGGCCCAGGATCAGGGCGTTGATGTCGTGGGTGCCTTCGTAGGAGTAGACCGCTTCCGCATCCGCATGGAAACGCGCGACGCCGGTGTCCAGCGTGATGCCGTTGCCGCCCACCACTTCCCGGGCCAGGGCGGCGGTCTCCCGCAGCGAGGTGCAGGTGAACATCTTGGACATGGCCGAGTCCTCGTCCCGGAAGATGCCTTCTTCCTGGCGCTGGGTCAGGCGGACCACCATTCCCAGTGAGGCCGTCAGGTTCGCCAGCATCGTGGCGAGTTTCTGCTGGGTGAGCTGGAAGGAGGCCAGCGGCTTACCGAACTGCTCGCGCTCCAGGGTGTACCGGACGGCTGCCTCGTAGGCGCCGGCCTGCATGCCGGTGGCTATCCAGGCGACGTCGGAGCGCAGCCGGCGCATGAGGGAAGCAACATCCCTGAACGAGTTGATGCCCGCCAGCCGCGCCGAGTCCGGCACCCGTACCCCGCGCAGTTCAATGTCGAAGTTCTGCATCATCCGCAGCGAGGTCTTGCGCAGGATCTTCGTGAGCGTGACGCCCTCGGCTTCCCGCGGCACCAGGAACGCCTTGACCTGCCCGTCGGCGTCGTCCCGCGCGAAGACAGCCAGCACATCCGCGGTGCCGGCACCGCCGATCCAGCGCTTGGCCCCGTTGATGATCCAGCTGTCCCCGTCGCGGCGGGCGGAGGTGGCCAGGCCGCCGGCGATGTCCGATCCGTGGTCCGGTTCGGTGAGCGCGAAGACCCCGGTGTACTTGAAGGAGCGGATTTGCGGGTCCAGCTCAGCTGCCTGCTCCGGGCTGCCGCCGTGCAGCACGGTGGTGCGGAACAGGCCGGACTGCGCGTTGTAGTACGTGGCCACGGAGGCGTCCGTGCGGGCCAGTTCAAAGTTCCGGAACCCGCCGTAGAGCGCGGAGGTGCGGCCCTGTCTGTCTGCGGCACCGTCAGGGGCCATCAGGTTCAGGTCCACGAGCGGCTGGCGGATCTGTTCCGGGAATTCTCCGGCTTCCCAGTACTCGGCCAGCAGCGGGGAGACCTGTTCATCCAGGACTGTGCGCAGCTTGGATAGGACCTCAAGTTCCGGAGCGGAGAGGAGGTCGGCGTAGCCGTACCGGTCGGAGCCGTAGAGGTCCGTCATGATGCCAGCCCGAGCAGCCGAACGGCGTTCTCCTTGAGGATCTTGGGCCGGACCGCGTCCTTCATTTCCAGGGCGTCGAAGTCCCGGCGCCACCGGTCGGGGGTGATCAGCGGATAGTCCGAGCCGAAGAGGACCTTGTCCTGCAGCAGCGAATTAGCGTGCCGCACCAGGTTCGCCGGGAAGTACTTGGGCGACCAGCCGGAGAGATCGATCCAGACGTTGGCCTTGTGCGTGGCGACGGCAATCGCCTCATCCTGCCAGGGCACCGAAGGATGCGCCATGATGATCTGCAGGTCAGGGAAGTCCGCGGCCACGGCGTCGAGCAGCATGGGGTTGGAGAGGCCCAGCTTCAGGCCGAATCCGCCCGGCAGGCCGGACCCAATGCCGGTCTGGCCGGTGTGGAAGAGGGCCGGAACTCCGAGGTCCTGAATCAGGGACCAGAGCGGATAGAAGCTGCGGTCACTTGGATCGAAGTTCTGTACGGTGGGGTGGAACTTGAACCCGCGCACCCCGTAGTCCCCGGCCAGCACCTTGGCGCGGGCGAGTGCGTCCGTACCGGAGGTGGGGTCCACCGAGCCGAACGGGATCAGGACATCGTTGTTGCGGGCGGCACCTTCGGCAATGTCCTCGCTGGAGTTCGGCGGGTGCCCCAGTGCCTTTGATGCGTCGACAGTGAAGACGACGGCGGCGGTCTTCCGCTCCCGGTAATAGGCAGCGATCTCATCCAGGCCGGGGCGGGGGCCGTCGGTTTTGAAGTGCTTGGACGCCGCGTCGACCAGCGGCTGGGGAAGGGCGTTGTGCCCGTGATCATCCACTTCAATGTGGACGTGGGTGTCAATGGCATCCAGGGCCGCGACGTCGAGGCCGAGTGTGTAAACCATGAATGGGGCACTTCCTGTTGCGGCTGACCAGCGGATTTACCCCATCCTGTCGACATTAGTTGAGAAAGTCAACGGTTTTCCCTCCCACGAGAGGCCAGTTACGGCTCGTATGGACGCTCAAAAGAGCCGTAACTGGCCTCTCGATGGTGCTTCCGGGCCCCGCTAGGGCAGGTTCCCCGTCAGTTTGTCCCGGATGGAGGCCGACGCCTGGTTGAGCCCGGTGATTTCCACGGACTTGCCGCGCGAGCGGTACTTCTCCGCGATTGAATCCAATGCCGCGACCGTCGAGGCGTCCCAGACATGCGAACCACTCATGTCGATCACCACCCCGCTGGGATCCAGTGCGTACTCGAACTGCGTGTAGAGGTCATTGGAGGAGGCGAAGAAGAGCTCGCCGTGCACCAGGTACGTGACCGTGCCGCCGTCGTCCGCCAGCGTGCGCTGCACGGTCACAAAGTGGGCCACACGCCGGGCGAACAGCACCATGGCGGCCAGCACGCCGGCCCCCACGCCGATCGCCAGGTTGTGCGTGATCACCGTGGCCAGCACGGTAATCAGCATGACGGCGGTCTCCGATTTGGGCATGCGGCGCAGGGTGGAGGGTCGGATGCTGTGCCAGTCGAACGCGGCCCAGGCCACGAAAATCATCACGGCGACCAGCGCGGCCATGGGAATCAGAGCCACCACGTCGCCGAGCACCACCACCAGGACCAGCAGGAAAACTCCGGCCAGGAACGTCGAGATCCGGGTGCGCGCGCCGGAGGCTTTCACGTTCATCATGGTCTGGCCGACGACGGCGCAGCCGCCCATGCCGCCGAAGAACCCGGTGACAATGTTGGCGATGCCCTGCCCGGCCGCTTCCCGCGGCTTCGACGAACGCGTGTCCGTGATGTCATCCACCAGCTTGGCGGTGAGCAGGGATTCGAGCAGCCCGACGAACGCCATGGCCACTGCGTAGGGCAGGATCCGCTCCAGGGTTTCAAGGGTCAGCGGCACGTCCGGGAACAGCAGCGCCGGAAGCGACTCCGGCAGCTCACCCTTGTCCCCCACCGTGGGAATGTTCCAGCCCGCGGCAACCGCCGCGATCGTGAGCAGGACAATCGCCACGAGCGGGGCGGGCACCGCCGTCGTCATCCGCGGCAGCAGGAACACGATGAGGAGCCCGACGGCGACAACCGGGTAAACCAGCCACGGCACGCCAATTAGTTCCGGCAGCTGGGAGGAAAACACCAGGATGGCCAGCGCGTTCACAAAACCGACCATCACGGACCGCGGAATGAACCGCATCAGCTTGGCCACGCCCACAAGGGCCAGCAGGATCTGCAGGACCCCGGCCAGGATCACCGTGGGTACCAGGTACTCGACGCCGTAGTTGGCCACCACGGGCGCGATCACGAGGGCGACGGCACCGGTGGCTGCCGAAATCATGGCGGGCCGGCCGCCGACGAACGCAATGGTGACGGCCATAGTGAAGGACGCGAACAGGCCCATCCGCGGATCGACGCCGGCGATGACCGAAAAGGCGATCGCCTCCGGGATGAGCGCCAGCGCGACGACGAGCCCCGCCAGGACTTCGGTCTTCAGCAGCCGCGGTGAGCGCAGGGTGCCCAGCACCGTCTGCCGGGGTACGGGGGCGGGGTCCGGTGCGGTCGCCGTGTCCGGCGAGGGGAGGTGTGCAGGGCCTGGGGCAGGAAGGGACAATGCGGTTCCATTTCACGAGCGGGGGAATCCGGCGGCCGGAGCCCAGTGCCGGGGCCGTGCATCGGATCCGGTTCAAGATTACCGCCGCAGCCGCCGCCCCGATTCCCCGCGGCAGCGGGCACGTCTGGCAATAATGGGTGCCATGCCTGAAGCTGCCCATCCGCGACCCCTGCCGCCCTGGCCGGATCACACCCCCAGCGCCGGGTCCGTACTGCTGCGGCCTGTGAGTGTCAGTGACACCGGGATGGCCATGGCACTGGCCACGGATCCTTACGTCTGCGCCACCGGCACCCTTCCGCTGAACGCCGGGGAGCAGGAAGCGCTGGCCTGGGTCCGGCGCCAGCAAAGACGGCACGGCGAAGGCAGGGGGTTCTCCTTCACCATCGAAGAGCGTGGGTCCGGCCTGGCTGTGGGGCACTGCGGCCTCTGGCTGCAGCATCTCGCCGAGGGACTCGCGAGCGCCGGGTACGCCGTCGCCCGGGACTTCCGCGGAAGGGGTTTCGCCGCCGATGCCCTGTCCGCGCTGACCTCCTTCGCCTGGACCCTGCCCGGCCTCGATCGAATAGACCTGTTCATTGAGCCGTGGAACTCCGGATCCATTCGGACAGCAGAACGGTCCGGATATACGAGGCAGGGCTTCCGCAGCGGTTATCAGCTGGCCGGGGGTGGGCAGAGGGACATGCTGGTTTTCTCGGCCACGCGGTCCGGCGGACCGTAAAACTCGTTCGTTCGTCTCGGGACATTCCTCCGGTTTGGCGCCATCGGAGGCCGGCATTTCCTGCGCATGGGGACATGCCTGCCGGTTTGGGACGTCTTGGAAGACAGATTTCCTGCGTTTGGGGACTTCCCTGCCCGGTCGGGACTTTCCTGCGCGGCGCCACGGCAGGAATGTCCCAAAATGGCAGGGAAGTCCCAGATTCGATGGATTGTCCCCAAACGGAGCGAACCGTTGGCGGCTTCTTCCCCGCAGCGCCGGATGCCTCTCGCCGCCTTGACGCGCTCTACGCAAACCCAAAGGAACACAGCGGAGCGGGCCTGACAGCGCGCACCCGCTGTCAGGCCAGAGCGTTTTTGGCTGGATCCCGGCCAACCGCATTCAGGGCAACCGGAGCGCAGTTGAAGGGTTCCCGAACCGGCAGTGAACTGCCCCGCCCTAGGACGCCGGGGACTGGCCAGCCTGCAGCAGGTCACTGATCTTTTCTAGCGGGCCCCACGCCCCGTCCTCCGAGTTGGATACCAATGCGACGGTCACATCCGCCGGCGGGTAATACCCCAGGAACGCGCTCGCCCCGGCGTTGATGCCGTCCTTGTAAAGCAGGCTGGTGCTCCCGTCTGCGTCCAGCCGGAATTCCAGTCCGTAGCCGTAGTGCAGCTCACCGGCCTCCAAATCCGAGTGCTTGGCCTGCGGGCTCAGGAACGCGGCAGTGGATTCGGCGGACAGCAGCTTTCCGTCCCGGACGGCGTCGAGGAACCGGACCAGGTCCACCGCCGTCGCGTGCGCTCCCCCGTCGGGAGAGCCGATCGGCGGGTAGCTGAAAATGTTCTGCCGCCAGGAGACCACTGTCCCGGCCTCGTCGCGGACCGGGTCCCATCCCTCGGCGACATTAGGGGCGGCGTCGCGCATGGAAAAGAAGCCGGAATCCTGCATGCCCGCCGCACCGAAGACATGTTCCCGGACGTAGTCCCGGTAGCTCGTACCGGTAACGGCTTCCAGCGCCAGCCCGGCGAGGATGTAGCCGCAGTTGCAGTAACGGCAACCGTTTCCCGGTGCGAAGTTTGGCTGCTTGTGCACGAACTGCGGCAGAAAATCTGCGGTCTTTGTGACCGAGTAGGTGGGTTTGTCCACCCAGAGGTCTTCGTAGGATTCGCCGGCTTCTTCATCGGCATCGTCGCCGATGCCGGAGGTATGGGTCAGGAGCTGCCCGATGGTGATCTTCGGATCTACCCGGGTGCCCTCCAACTCAACGAACCGCCCAATTGGGGAATCAAGCGCCAGGGCCCCGGCGTCCACCTGCTGGAGCACAGCCACGGATGTGAACAGCTTGGTGATGGAAGCGACGTCGAACCGCGTACCCAGTGAGACCGGCACATTCCAGCGGCGGGAGGCCACACCGTAGGCCCCTTCGTGGAGGACCCTGCCGCCGCGGGCCAGCTGGACAGTTCCGGAGAAATCATGACGGGACGCGGCGTCATAAAGGATCCGGTCCACGGCGGGAAGATCAGTGTCTGGGAACATAACCGAATACTAATGCGCAGCGGAAAATGCCTGTTCGCTGCGGGTACCGGAAGGAATTCGCATTTTGTTTACCGGCCTGAGCGCTTTCCCCCTGACACCGCTGCAGAATGACGCCGTGGATGAGGCTTCCTTCTCTGCCCTGGTGCGCCGGCTGGCCGCGTCGGAGGTCGATTCGATCGCGGTGCTGGGATCAACCGGTTCCTACGCCTACCTGAGCCCGGAAGAGCGCCGGCGCGTCGTACAGCTGGCCGCCGCTCACAAGGGATCGAAGCCGCTGATCGTCGGCGTCGGGGCCCTGCGCACCTCTCAGGTCCTGGCCAATGTCCGCTGCGCCGAGGAAGCGGGTGCCGCCGGAATCCTGCTGGCTCCGGTGAGCTACCAGGTGCTGACGGACGAGGACGTGTACGGCCTGTTCCGCGATGTCACGGCCGCTACGGATTTGCCGGTCATTGTTTACGACAACCCCGGCACGACCCATTTCAAGTTCAGCACCGCGCTCTACGGAAAGATCACCGAGCTGCCCGGCATAGCCTCCCTCAAGATTCCCCCGGTTTCCGCCGCCGCTGCTGCCGCACGAGTCGAAGAAGTCCGTGCCGTCATCCCGGAGCATGTGACCATTGGAATCTCGGGCGACGCAGCAGCCGCAGACGCCTTGAATGCCGGCTGCGACGCCTGGTACTCAGTCCTGGCAGGCACACTGCCTGAACCTGCCTGCAGGATCATGCGTGCCGTCACCGAGGGCCGGCACGACGACGCGGCCGCAGAGTCTGCCCGCCTGTCGCCTCTGTGGAAGCTCTTCGCTGAACACGGCAGCCTCCGGGTGATCGCTGCCACCGCAGAGCACCTGGGCCTGGCCGCGCAGAACTGCCTGCCGCTTCCGGTGCGGGGGCTGGAAGCGGAAGTGCGCAGGCAGGTGGCCGCCGCCGTCGAGTCGCTGGGGCTAACCGCCTAGCCGGCCGGTTTCCGCGGAGCTACCCCAGCATGTCCGGGCCATACTCGGCGAGGTCCTTCTCGATCCGGGCCTGTGTGTCCAGCAGCTCCGGCAGGAACTCGTCCTGCAGCCGGTCCAGCGAGACGCGGGCGGTGTGGGCGGCGACATTGATTCCTGCGATGACCGTCCCCGCCGAGTTGCGCAGCGGGGCGGCAATCGTGCGGACTCCGACTTCGATCTCCTGGTCCATAAGGCACCAGCCCTGCTCGCGGATCCGGTCAAGGTCTTCGGTGAATCCACCGTCCGGCGGGATCTGCGGCGCGGGAGCAAGCTGCTGACGGCGCTGCAGGTACGCCTGCAGCACGGCCGGCGGCAGGTTGGCGAGCAGGACCCGGCCCAGGGCGGTGATCACCGGATCGATCCGCGTACCCACCTGCACGTTGAAGGTCATGATGCGCTGCTGTGCAGAGGCCCTGGCAATGTACACGGCGTTGTCGCCGTCGAGCACTCCCACCGAACAAGCCTCACGGAGCTTCGCGTTCAATTCGGAGAGGTAGGGATTCACCAGCGCCGGGAGCTCACCTGAGGTCAGGTAGGAACCGCCCAGGTCCAGGACCCGGGGACGCAGGCGGAACCGGCCGTCTTCCTGCTGCACGTAGCCCAGTGCCTGCAGCGTCAGCAGGAATCGCCTGGCACTGGGCTTGGAGAGCCCGGTTGCCTCGGCGACTTCCGTCAGCGTCATGGTGCGCCGGTCACTGTTGAATGCCTTGATCACCGAGAGCCCTTTGTCCAGCGACTGGACATAGTCTCCGGGGGCGATCGGGTGCACGAACCTGCTCGGGTCCATGCCCCTCCCTTCTGACCTGCTCCCTGGCAGGCCGGCGCTGATACGTTGCTGATTCATATGCCGGACCTGCCGCCGGGCTACTTCACTCTAGCTGTGGGTCGAGAGGTAGGAAGCTACCACCGTGTTGAAATCTTCGGCGCGTTCCACCTGGCTCCAGTGCCCGCACTGTGAAAACAGGTGCAGGTCAGCGTGCGGGATCACATCCAGCAGCTGCAGGCTCCGGCTCATGGGGATGACCTTGTCCTCCCGCCCATGGATCAGCAGCACCGGGATTTCGAGCTGAGAGAGCACATCCATGTCCAGAGGCAGACTCTCCCGGTCAATATCCCGGGCCGTTACCACGGCACGGAAACGCTCCGTCGCTCCCTCGCGCGACGCGGCTGCATAGCGCGAATTCACCAGCTCATCAGTTACCAAAGACGGGTCCACCACAAAATCCAGCAGGGCCTGCCGGATCCCGTCCGGTGTCATCTTCGGCCTGGCGTGGCTGGTCAGCGCCTTCGTCCGCGGGGCGCCGCCGGTACCCATCGAAATAATGCCGGCCAGGCGCTCGGGGTGGTCGATCGCGAACTGGAACGCCACCCAGCCGCCCAGGGAGTTGCCGACCAGCCAGGTCTGTTCGATCCCAAGCGCATCCAGGATGCGCACCACGTGCTCCACCCATGCCTTGATACCGAACTCGCTCTCCGGCGCTTCAACCGTCTGCCCAAACCCAAGCAGGTCGACGGCGATCGTCCGGCAGTGTTTGGACAGCTCCGGCAGGTTCAGCCACCAGTTGGCCGCAGCCGAGACGCCGCTGCCGGACCCGTGCAGGAAGAGGACCGGCGTCCCCTGCCCGAGCTCGTGATAGTGGGTCAGTTCACCGGGGGCCGTTTCCACCCATGCATCCTCCAGCCCGAAAAACGGCTCCGTGGTGAAGTCCGGAATTGTCACAGTTTCCATCTCAGTTTCCCTTCGGCGCGAAACCCGCGACCAGTCCCATGCCGGTCACCCAGCGGTGCACCGGCTCGTAGGCCACGGTCTCCACGGGACCGTCCCAGGCGCCGAGCCCTGCTATCCAGCAGCGCACTTCATGGGCACCGTTGCCGGCAGCCACTTCCATTTCATCCGGATTGATTGCCAGCAAAGCCTCGACGTCGCTGCCGGTAAGGTGCTTCAGGAATTCCCGGTCCCAGGTGTCGTTGATGTCGCCTTCCACGCCCTTGGCAATCCTCTCCGCCAGGCCGGCTTCGCGGGCAGCGTTGTATTCCACAACGGTGTCCCGCCCGTCGATAAGGAATTCCCGGGTCTCGTCATCAATCGCCGGGTCATAGGGCGAGGATGCCTTGACCCAGTGGGACAGCCCGCCCGACGCGATGACCAGCACCCGGAGGTCTTCTTCCAGCTCCCGGACGGCCTTTCCGACTGCCTGCCCAAACTCATAGGACCGGGCGAAGGACGGCCTGGGGGCAGCGCCGCAGTCCACCATGATGGGCAGCACGGGCACAGTCTTTTCCGGGAGCAGCACCTCGTACGGCTGAACTATTCCGTGGTCGATTCCCATCCGGAGCGAGAACGCCGGGTCAAAACCCTGTTCCCGGACGTTTTCGACGACCTTGCGCCCAATGCCCTCCATAAAGGGAACAGCTCCCTTGTGGCTGCCGTAGTCACCAAAGCTGACAATCTCCCCGGCCCCCACGCAGAACGCAGGCATCAGGTCGAAGAAGAAATTGCGCATGTGGTCGGGGCCGAAAATGACCACCAGATCCGGTGCGAGTTCCTGCACCTTTTCCTTGACCGCCAACGCACCGGTGGCGAAGTCCGCTCCCGGACCCTCGACGTCGAAGGATTCATCCCAGAACGGTGAATGGGACATGGCAACGTAGCCAATAATCTCTGCCATTTGTTTCTCCTCTTAGTTACTCGCCAGGGTTTTGCTTTTCACCGGCAGCACGGCACTGAATTTGCGGGTCATGGAGTTCGCCTCACCGCTGGCGCACGTAGCCGCCAGGTACCGGTCCGGCCGGATCACGATGATGTCCCGGTCACCCCTGCTGCGTGCCCAGTCACGGAAGCCGCCCTGGACGTCGTCGAGCACTACCGTCTCCGAGCCGGCACTGAGCATGTGGCTGCCGGCACGGGACCGGTTGACCCGCAGGAAGCGTGCACCGAGCGAACGCCAGTACTGAAGGGACTCCTCATCCAGGTGGTCAGCGGGATCGGTGTTGATTCCCACAAGGGCAAACCAGTCCCCTGCAGCTTCGTCGAACTTCACGCGCTGCCCGGAAGGGAGCTCCACGTCAGGCTGGATGAACATCCGCCCCACAGGGTCCTTCGGCGACGGGTCCAGGACAACGCCTTCGGCGTAGAACGGCATGGGCTTGAACTTCATCTGCAGCAGATAGTCCCGCGTCGCAGGGATCCGCTGCATGGCACGCAGCCCGTAGCTGCGCAGCTTCTCCCCGGCCAACGTCTTGGGTCCGTAGACCCGGCCCAGAGTCGTGGCGAGTTCCACCAGGGCGCGGGCATGGCCGCGCCGTTCCTGGCCGTAGGTCTCCAGGACGCCGGGATCGGCATCGTGGCGGACGACGGCGGCAAGCTTCCAGGCGAGGTTGGCTGCATCCCGGATTCCGGAATTCATGCCCTGCCCAAACCACGGCGGCTGCAGGTGGGCTGCGTCCCCGGCCAGGAAGGCGCGGCCCACCTTGAACCGGTCCGCGACCCGGGAATGGTGTGAATATACCCGGGAGCGTTCCAGGCCGGGCATGGGGCCGGTCCAGTTGAAGTGGGTGCGGATCAGTTTTTCCACGGCTTCAGGGCGGACCATCTGCTCGTCCGTCTCATCATCATTGAGCCGGAACTCGAACCGCCGGTATCCGAAGGGAAGGTCGATGGAAACGAACGGACGCCGGCTGCTGATGTAGTTCCCGGAGAACGGCGCGTGGTAGGTGGAGTCCTTGATGTCCACGACCAGCCAGCGGGCACCGAGGGTGCTGCCCTCAAGGACGGCGCCGATCAGCTTGCGCACGGTGCTGCGCCCGCCGTCAGCTCCCACCACGTACTGGGCGGTGATCGTCTCTTCCGTTCCGTCGGCCCCGATGACGTGGGCCTGAACTCCGTCGGCAGTTTCCCGCATGCCTACGAGCTCGCGTTCCAGCAGCAGCTGCACATGATCGAACCGCTCCAGTCCGGTCCGCAGCTTGGCCTCGAGCATGGGCTGCAGGAACGAGTTGCGCCGCGGCCAGCCAAAGGGCTGCCCCGACGGAGCGATTTCGGCCAGTTTTGTCTGGTTCGAATCGAACCAGATGAGCGCCTGGTTCTGGATCATGTCCGCATGGACTTCCAGGCCCAGGCCGCAGGCCTGGAAGACCCGCAGGGATTCGTCGTCAACGCCCACGCCGCGGGGGTAGTCAATGACGGCGGGTGCGCGGTCAAGCAGGATGGTGCGGACTCCGTACACGCCGAGGAGGTTGGCGATGGTCGCGCCGCAGGGCCCCGCACCAACAATAAGGACTTCGGTATTCACTGGTAGTACTCCTGGATTGGGCCGGCCGGCAGGATGTGCCGGCCTGCCGCCTAGAACTTGGTGCTGAGCAGCTGAAGTGTGGAGCGGTAGCCTTCGGCGCCCGGGTACGGAAGGCGCACGGGGTCTCCGACGACCTCGGCGCCCGCCGGCAGCGGCGCCTCGGGCATCGTGCCGAATTCGAAGACATGCTCGGCTACTGATGCCTGTCCCTCGGGGCTGAACATCCACGCGACAAGCAGGCGGGCAGCGTTCGGGTTGGGCCCGCCATCGAGCACGCCGTACGCGACGTCCGAGTAGTACGCACCGTCCGTCATGGCGGTGAAGCCAAGCGGGGCACCCTGCTCGAGCTGGCGCATGTAGCTGCCGTAACCGGCGACGAACGCCAAGTCGGTTTCACCGGTGACCGTCGCCTGGAGCGCGTTTGCCACAGAGGGGAAGATCTTGGGATTGGCGTCTGCCTTGAAAGAGTCGATCCATGCCTCGTCGATGACGCCGTCTTCAAGCGCGGCGGACAGAACCTGCGGGGTTACTCCGGACTGCTTGGGGGTGGCCGTGGCGATCTTGCCGGACAGGTCGGCGGAGAGCAGGTCGTCCCAGGTCGAGGGGACTTCATCCGCGCTCAGGGCTTTGGTGTTGTAGGCCGTGGCGTAGAGGTGCTGGGACGGGATGCTCCATGCGTCATCCGGGCCGATGAAAGCCGGGTCCAGGTCTTCCGTGCCGAAGGGCTTGTACGGGGCGAGGTAGTTCTTCTCGTTGTAGCGTTCGACGTCGGAGACTCCAATGTGCACCAGGTCCGCCGCGAAACCGCCTGCGATCTGCTCTCCTTCGAGCCGCGAGTCCAGTTCCTGGCCGAAGATGTCAGAGGTGACGACTTCGATCCCGGGGTAGGCTGCCTTGAAGTCCTGGTAAACGGCGGCATAAAGGTCTTCGGTAGGGCCGTAGACAACCACCTGTCCTTCAGCCTGGGCCGCTTCGTAGAGTTCTTCGACGCTGGTTGCCGCGGGAGCCGCCGCCGCCTCCGGCTCGGCGCCTCCGCAGCCGGAGAGGAAAATGGCGGATGCTGCGGCGAGCGCCGCGAAAGTGCTGGTCTTTTTCATAAGAAGTCCCTTTGTTATGCGAGCGCGGAGATCCGCGGAGAGGTAGTGGTGCGCTGGCCGCCCTTCCGGGTGCCTTCGACTACGACGACGGTTCCCTCGGGCGGCAGGCCCACGGCGGTCTGTCCGGGCTGGATGTCCTTCGCGTAGCCAGGGCGGACGCGGGCAACAATCTCCGCGGCACCGTCGCTCAGCACAATTTCGACGTCGTCACCCAGGTGCGCCTTGGACAGCACCGTGCCGGTGAATCCGTTCTGGGAGAAGGTTCCGTCGCTGGGTTCCACCCGGACCAGCCGGGACCGGGTGGCGACGGTGACCTTGCTGCCCGGCTCGAGCCGGGAGGAGGTTACTGCCGTGAAGCGGTTGCCGCTGCCGACTTCCACGCTTGCCCGGTCATTCGAGGAATCCAGGACGGTGGCGTCAAAGAAGTTGTCGAAACCCACGAATTCGGCGACGAAGGCAGTCTTCGGAGCAACGAAAACATCCCGCGGCGCGCCTTCCTGGACGATCTTGCCGTCCTGCAGCACCAGGACCCGGTCTGCGAGTCCGCCGGCGTCCTCCTTGTCATGGGTGACATAGACGGCTGTTGCACCCAGGTGCTGCTGGATCCGGCGCACTTCACGGCGCATCTGTGCCCGGAGATTGGTGTCCAGGCTGGAGAGGGGCTCATCGAGCAGCAGCAGGCGGGGACGCGGAACCACGGCACGGGCCAGCGCAACGCGCTGCTGCTGGCCGCCGGAGAGCGTTCCGGGGTAGGAATCACGGAAGTCCCACAGATCCACCATCACCAGCGCCTCTCGGACGCGGTCGCTGATTTCCCGCTTCGGGGTTTTCGCGCGCTTCAGCGGGTAGGCGACGTTCTCGAAGACAGTTTTGTGCGGCCAGAGGGCGAAGCTCTGGAAAACCATGCCCAGTTTGCGCTGTTCCGGGGCCTTGTTGATGCGGCCCGCGCCGTCGAACACTGCATCGTCACCAAGGTAGATGGTGCCGCCTTCGGGGCTTTCAAGTCCGGCTATTGAGCGGAGCAGGGTGCTCTTGCCGCAGCCGGAGGGACCCAGCAGGCAGATGAATTCTCCGTCCTCAACGTCGAGGCTGACGTGGTCCAGCACAGTTTTGGTACCGAAGGACTTGTGCAGGTCCCTGATTGAGATGCCGGTCATTGGGAAACTCCTTGGACTTCCGCGTCGGTGCGGGTAGAGGAACGGCGGACGAGGGCCCGGATCAGCAGCCAGGCCAGGAAAGCAGCCCCGGCGAGCGCGGCCATGGCGCAGGTGAAGATCACGTAGAGCGCGGAGGCGAGCACGGTCTCTCCGCTGTTGTAGAAGCCGAAGCTCACTGTGGCGATCATTTCCGTCCGGGCGCTGCCCAGCAGGATCGGCACGTCGAGGATGCCGGACATGGTGATGGCTACGAGGAACCATGCGGAGATGAGGCTCGGCCCCATCAGGCGCACGGTGACGGTTCCCACTGCGCGCAGGAAATTGTCCCCGGCGATGCGGGCGGCCTCTTCCATGTCCACGCCGATTTGGGCCAGGGCCCCTTCCAGCGTGCGGGTGGCCAGCGGCACCGTCGCCACGGCCAGGCCGATCGCCAGGATCCATACCGTGCCGTACAGCGAACGGGTTCCCGGGGTGAGAAGCACCGACCACAGGAAGGCCAGTCCCAGCACCAGTCCCGGCATGGCCGCCGGGACCCAGGACGCCAGCTGGATGAAGCGCCCGAGCCTGCCCTTCATCCGCACGAAGGCAAAGCTGACGACGAGGGCGAGCACCACCGTGAGCACGCCGCCGACGGTAGAGACGATGATCGTCGTCTGCAGCGCCTGCATCACGTTGGGGGTGTTGAGCAGGCGTTCGATGTTCTGCAGGGTGAGGTTCGGAGCACCCAGATACGGCTGGAATGCGCTCAGGATGACCTGGGCAATCGGCAGGATCAGGGCAATGAAGAAGTACAGCAGCATGATGCCGACAACCACCGGCATCCACTTACCCGTGCTGCGCAGGTTTGTTCCCTTGGAACGGCCACCGACGGAGGTGTAGGTCTTCCCGCCGCCCGTCAGCTTGAGCTGGAGGAGTACCAGTGCCGCCAGGATCACCACGATGACCAGTGAGGAAGCCGAGGCTGCCGGGTAGTCGGCCTCGTAGCCGCCGCGCAGGTAGTCGTAAATGTGTGTGGCGTAGACGTTGATGCCTGCGGGGAGGCCGAGGACGGCAGGCGTTTCGAAGGCCTCGAGTCCCTTGACGAAGACAAACAGGCTGGCTGCGGCCAGCGCCGGCAGCAGCGCCGGCAGTTCGATGCCGAAGAAGGACTGGGCTCGCGAGGCTCCGCCGATCCGTGCGGCTTCCTCGAGGGCTGAGTTCTGGTTCCGGAAGGCACCAAGCACAATCATGTAGGCCAGGGCGCCGGCTTTAAGGACGGTCACCAGAACCAGGCCGAACCAGCTGCGGGTGTTAAAGGCCTCGGCCAGGCCGTCCAGGCCGACGAAGGCAAAGAACCTGTTGATGAGCCCTGATTGTCCGGCTCCGAGCATGGCCCAGCTCAGCGAGTAAAGCACGGTGGGCATGGCCACAAGGATGACCATCACCGGGGTAATGAACCGGCGGAACGGGACGTCCATCCGGGTGTTGACCGTTGCGAAGAAGATCGCCACCGCCATCGAGAGAACGGTGATCACCACGGAATAGAGCATGGTGGAACCAAGGGCTTCATAAGTCCGGGGGTCGTTTATCAGACGCTCGAATCCCGACACGGTCCACCCGGTGGTCCCGGCCAGGGGTGAGGTGTTGAAGGCCCCGTAAATCAGCATTCCGAGGGGCCAGACAAACAACCACGTGAAAACCAGAAGGCACATTGCCTTGCCGGCCTTAGCGGCCACTGAGCCCGGACGGATGCGGGATGAGGACCCGGATATGGTCAGCACACTCATGGCACACCCCCTTTCCAAATATGAAGTACGCATTGCGTACGCCGAATACATATTTCGTACGGTGATTTATGCTAGTGATTCACCTCACGCCGCGTCAATCGGGTTGTGAGTTGTGCGTCACATACCGCGCAATAGGGCGGACACGCTCCTGGGAGGAACCACAAAGCATGAACACTTCGGAAATCAGCGCCATTGTTGATGAGCTAATTGCTGCCGGGACCAACAGGGTTCCGGTCAAACGCCTCACGGCCCGCTACCCGCAGATGAGCGTGGAGGACGCTTACCGGGTACAGAACGCCTGGCGGGAGCGCTGCGAGACGGCGGGCCGCCGGCTGGCCGGCCGCAAGATCGGACTGACCTCGCGGGCCATGCAGACTGCCACCGGGATCACCGAGCCGGACTACGGGCTTATTTTCGAAGACATGGTCCTGGAAAACGGCGCCACCCTTCACTGGGACAAGTTCACCCATCCCCGCGTTGAAGTGGAGCTGGCCTTCAAGCTCGGCAAGGACATCTCCGGGCCGGGCGCCACCATCTTCGACGTGCTGGATGCAACGGATTACGTCATTCCGGCACTTGAAATCCTCGATTCCAGGATCGAGATGGAAGGACGCACCATTGTGGACACCATCTCCGACAACGCAGCCCTGGGCGCCATGGTTCTTGGCGGCAGCCCGGTGCGCCCCCTGGACGTAGACCTCCGCTGGATTTCCGCGATTCTTTACAAGAACCAGATTGTCGAGGAAACCGGCGTAGGTGCAGGTGTCCTGAACCACCCTGCCGCAGGCGTCTATTGGCTCGCCAACAAAATTGCGGCACACGGCGACGGCTTGAAAGCCGGAGAAGTGATTCTGGCCGGCTCGTTTACCCGCCCCATGTGGGTCCACGCCGGAGACACGGTACTTGCCGACTACGGACCACTGGGAACCATCACCTGCCAGTTCATCTAGCCACCCCGAGCCGATGCGACAGGGCGCGGAGTAATCAGTAAGCTGATAATCCGCTAAAATCTCCAGGAGGATGCCCATGTCACCGTCCCGCGCCGACCTGCAGCGCACAGCTTCGGAAGTCTTTGGGTGGGAGGACTTCCGGCCGGGCCAGCTCGAGGCCATGGAAGCCGCCGTCAATGGACGGGACGTCATCTGCGTGATGCCTACCGGAGCAGGGAAATCCGCCGTCTACCAGGTTCCCAGCATGGCCCTGCCGGGCACCGCCGTCGTCATCTCTCCCCTAATAGCGCTGCAGCGTGAGCAGGCAGAGGCCATCAATGAAGCCACTGGCGCCACGTGCGCCTATGTGCTGAACTCCGCCCAGCCCCAGTCCTACTGGGACGAGGCATGGGAGGCCGCCAGCCGGGACGACGGCGACGGGAAGGCAAAATTCCTCTTCCTGGGACCGGAGCAGGTGGCGCGGGGGGAAGTACTGAATCAGCTCCGAACACTGGACGTCTCCCTGCTGGTGATCGATGAGGCGCACTGCGTTTCGGCCTGGGGACACGACTTCCGGCCCGATTACCTCCAGCTTGACCAGCTGGTGCGGGCGCTGGGCAAGCCCGTGGTGGCCCTGACCGCCACGGCAGCCCCACCTGTGCGCACGGAAATCGCCGAACAGCTGGGAATGGGCAGTCCGCAGGAAATTTCACTGGGATTCGACCGGCCCAACCTGCGCCTGGCCGCCGCCCGCTACGAGGATGCTGAGGATAAGCGGCGGGCAGTGCTGGAGCAGGCCGGGACATTGGAGTTCCCGGGGCTCGTTTACGTCGCAACCCGCAAGGAGACCGAGGAGTACTCGGAGGCCCTTCAGGAGGCAGGACTCCGGGCAGACGCGTACCACGCGGGCCGTCCCCATGAGGACCGGCACCGCATCCACGAACAGTTCCTCGCGGACGAACTGGACATCGTGGTGGCCACCACCGCGTTCGGGATGGGCATCGATAAGCCCAACGTCCGGTTCGTGGTCCACGCGGACATTCCCGATTCCGTGGACAGCTATTACCAGGAAATCGGACGCGGAGGGCGCGACGGCGAACCCACCGAGATCTTCCTGCACTACCGGGCCGAAGATCTGGGGATCCGCCGGTTTTTCGCCGCGAAGGCCCCGGATGAAGAAGCATTGGCGAAGCTGTTTCGAGCGGTCAAAAAACGCAGCGAGCCGGTATCCGCGGCCGAGCTGCGCGAAGAACTGGATCTAAACCCGCGCCGTTTCGCATCTTTAGCGGGACTGTTGGAACAGTCCGGTTCCGTCCTGGTGTTCGACGACGGATATGCCGCGAAAGACGGCGTAGGCGCTAAGACCGCAGTCAGATCGGCACTGGAGTTCTCCGAAAAACGCCAGAACATTGAAGAGTCACGCCTGGAGATGATGCGTCAGTACGCCGAAACCGGTGAGTGCCGGCGCCGCTTCCTGCTGAATTACTTCGGCGAGGACGCTCCGGACATGTGCGGGTACTGCGACAACTGCGAGCGCGCGGAAGCAGATGGGGAAGAGCTGGGACCGAAGGAAGCCGAGATTTCCCAGCCGTTCCCGCTGCAGTCCGGAGTTGTCCACGCGGAGTGGGGTCCGGGAACGGTCATGAGCTACGAGGATGAGACGGTCACCGTGCTTTTCGAGTCTGAGGGCTACAAGACCCTCTCCGTTGAACTGGTGCTGAATAAGGGGCTGGTGGAGCCGGCCTGAGCCGGCCCGGTACCAGCCCAGCCGCATGCCGGGCTGGTACCCGGCGGGCTCGTTAGACTTTCTGGGCCAGTTCGAGCAGCTTCCGCAGCGCTGCCGCTTCGGTTTTCTCCAGGACTTCAGCCGGCTCTCCGTCGAAGGAGTACTCGGCCGACGCCGTTTCCCCGAATAAACTCCAGCCAATGAACACGGTTCCGGCCGGTTTTCCTTCCAGGGGGCCGGGACCGCCTGCGCCTGTGGTGGAGATCGCCAGATCCGCACTGAAGAGTTTCGCAGCACCGGCAGCCATCTCTTCCGCGCAGCGCGCACAGACCACGGGCCCATCACTGACACCCAGGACGGTCTGCTTGATCTCCGTCTGATAGGCGACGATCCCCCCGCTGAGCCATTCGCCGCTGTTGCCGCCTTTACCGAGCACCCCGGTGAGGTTTCCGCAGGTTAGGGATTCGGCAAGTGCCACCGTGACACCGGCCCGCTCCACTTCCTCGGCAATCCGGTGCGGAAGTTCGTCCAGTGCTTTGTCCACCGAGTCCATTTGGGTCTTTGCCACCTTTCTGCGTTCTTATGCTATTGATTACTAACGGTACTTACTATTTACACCACTCGCACGGCACCGGCGTCTGTTTCCGCGGCGGTGCCACAACCGAAAAAGGGGTCCCAGATTGCTGCGACAAAATCGCATTCGGGTCGCCAGCGTTCCCTCCGGGCACGTCTACATCCGCCACCTCGACCCGACGCCGGACGGCCAGCCGGGCCGGGTTCTTCGCCTGCCGGATCCGGATCCGGACAGCCCGGACAATCCCGCGACGGGCAAGTGGTGGCCTCCGGTAATGCTGAATGCGGGCTGGATCGATGCCAATGCCGGGTCCTTCGATGTGTTCCACATTCACTTCGGCTTTGATGCGCAGGATCCTTCTGCCCTGCAGGAGGCAGTCACCGCCCTGCGCCGGCACGGCAAGCCCCTGATCTACACAGTCCATGACCTGCGCAACCCGCACCACGAATCTCCTGCCGCCCACAATGCGCATCTGGACGTGCTGATCCCGGCCGCCGACTGCCTCATTACGCTCACCCCCGGCGCGGCCGCGGAAATCAAGCGGCGCTGGGGACGCACCGCTGAGGTGATACCGCACCCGCACGTCGTCGCACTGGAAACCATGGCGGAGTTCGCCGCCCGTCCGCGCCAGGACGGAGCGCAGTACAGGGTGGGCGTCCATGTTAAGAGCCTCCGCGCGAGCATGGACCCGCTGCCGGTGATCAAGGCCCTGCTGCAGGTGGCCCGGGAGGACGGCCGGATGGTGGTCCAGGTGAACGGCCACTGCGACGTACTGCTGCCGGACGGCGCCCGGTACAACGAGGAACTGGCGCAGTTCCTGAAACGGGAGTCCGGAACCGAACTGGAACTGCAGATTCACGACTTCCTGCCCGACGACCAGCTCTGGGAGTACCTGGCCAGCTTGGATCTTTCCGTACTGCCCTACCGTTTTGGCACCCATTCGGGCTGGCTGGAGGCCTGCCGTGATCTTGGTACGGCGGTGGCTGCTCCTGACTGCGGTTTTTATGCGGACCAGGGACCGGTCTACGGCTACCACCATGATGAGTCCGGGCTGGATGCAGACTCGCTGCGGACCGCCGTCCGTGCGGCCCGGCACGCCGGACCCCCCGCACCGCTGGCACCGGAGGACCGTGCGCGGCAGCGTGACGCCGTGGCGGCAGCACACGCGAGGATCTACACGGAACTCCTGGAAAGAAGCGGAGTCCTTCAATGAGGCTCTGCATCATTGGCCCTTCCCGCTTCCCCATCAGCGAGCCGTTCGCCGGCGGACTCGAGGCGCACACCCACGCCCTCGTCTCGGCCCTGACCGCGCGCGGCCATGACGTCACTCTTTTCGCCGCCGCGGGATCGGACCCGGATCTGGGAGTCCGCTTCCTGGACGTCCCCGCCTACGAAATGAGTGAGACTGCGAGGGGGGGACGTCGGAGCGCTCCCTGACCAGTGGATGGGCGAACACCATGCCTACCTCTCACTGATGCTGGACCTGGCTGAGTACGGGGACCAGCAGTATGACGCAGTGCTGAACACCAGCATCCACCATCTGCCCGTTGCCATGTCCAGGATGCTCCGCCTTCCCCTTGTCACCACGCTCCATACGCCCCCGGTGGGCTGGCTCGAGTCGGCCATCCACGTCCGGGGACCGATGACCCGCTTCATTGCGGTCAGTGCGCACACCCGTGACGCGTGGGCACCGCTGGTGGAGAGCACAGCCATCCGAAATGGCGTGGACACCCGGACCTGGCTGCCCGGGCCCGGCGGCGGGCCTGCCATCTGGTTCGGCCGGATCGTGCCGGAGAAGGGAACTCACCTGGCCATCCGCGCAGCGCTGGAGGCCGGCATTCCGCTGGACCTGGCCGGTCCGGTCTATGACCATGCGTACTTCCAGGCAGAAGTGCAGCCCCTGCTCAGCGAGCAGATCCGCTACCTCGGTCACCTGGACCACGTTCGGCTTCGCCGCGCCGTCGGACAGGCCCGCGCCGCGCTGGTGACCCCCCGCTGGGACGAACCCTACGGGCTCGTAGCGGCCGAGGCCCTCGCGTCCGGTACCCCGGTTGCCGCTTTTAGGCGGGGCGCCCTGCCGGAGATCCTCACGGAGGACTGCGGCCGGCTGGCTGCCCCGGACGACGTCGATGCCCTGGCTTCCGCACTGCACGGGGCCTGCGCCCTGAACCGCGGCGCAGCACGGCACCGGGCGGAAACGTTCTGTTCGCACGAGCGGATGGTGGATGAGTACGAATCCCTGCTGCTGGAAAGCACCAAGAGGATGGCCGCAGCGTGATCGGCTACTACATCCATCATCACGGCATGGGCCACCTGCACCGGGCGCAGGCCATAGCCGCCCTCCTGCCGTCCGGCAGCGTCACCGGCTTGTCTTCGCTCCCCCGCCCGGCGGACTGGACCGGCCCGTGGGTACAGCTCGAACCCGACAATTCTGCCGCCGGACCGCAGAAAGTGGACGCCAACGGCCACCTGCACTGGGTGCCTCTCCGCGACCCGGGGCTGCGCGCCAGGATGGCGCAGCTGTCCGTGTGGATACAGGAAACGGACCCGGCTGTTCTGGTCGCCGATGTGTCCGTCGAGGCCGCCCTGCTGGCCCGGCTGCACGGCGTTCCCGTGGTGACCGTCGCCCTGCCCGGGGTGCGGGCTGACCGCGCACATGCACTGGGCTTCGGTGTCTCCGATGCGGTGATCGCTGCCTGGCCCGCCACGGCCGGGCAGATGCTGCATGCGGGCCCGGAAGTCCTGGAACGGCTGCAGCCCGTCGGTGCGATTTCCCGGCTGCCGGTGCAGCCTGGCCGTCCCCCCGGAAAGATCTCACGGGTACTCGTCCTCGGCGGCGCCGGCGGCGGAGGCATGGACGACGCCGCTCTGGACGACGCCCGGAACCAGACGCCCGGAGTGGAGTGGGTTCCGCTGGGCACAAACCCCGGCAACCGGAGCGCGGACCCGCTTCCCCACCTGCTTGCCGCGGATTTGGTCCTTACCCATGCCGGCCAGGGGGCACTTGCCGACGTCGCGGCCGCTGGCATCCCTGCCGTGATTGTGCCGCAGGAGAGGCCGCACCGGGAACAGGCCACCACCGGGCAGGCTCTGGCCGCCATGGACCTTCCCGTGATCGTGTCCCAGGGGTTTGCCCGCCGGGACTGGGCAGGGGTCCTGGAGTCCGCCGCAAAGCTAGACGGCCGGAAGTGGGCCGCGTGGAACGACGGCGCGGGGGCCGCCCGTGCCGCCCGGATTATTGCCGGGGTCGCCGGAATCAGGACCCTGCCGCCCGCTGCGTCGGAAACAGGGATGCGCCTGGGAGCAGACGCGTGAAAACTGCACTCATCACGCTGGTTCACGGGCGTCATACCCATCTGACCGCCCAGCAGCAGGCGCTCCTCGGCTCCTCGGCGCCTGTCGAGGACTACGTGGTGGTGGCGATGAATGACCCGGCAATCCGCGGTCCCCACCCCGCGCTGGGAGGAACCGTTATCCGGGTGGACTCCGGAGGCGGGAACCTGCCTCTGGCGCACGCCCGGAACGCCGGTGCACGTGCGGCCCTGGCCAGGGGGGCCGAGCTGCTCATTTTCCTGGACGTGGACTGCCTGCCGGCTCCTGATCTGGTCGCCGGGTATGTTCTGGCGGCAGCACGGCCTGAGGGCGCCGGCCGGCTGCTTTGCGGCCCGGTGACCTATCTGGATCCTCCCGGCCCGGACGGGTACAACCTGAACAACCTGCACCTCCTGGACTCCCCGCATCCGGCCCGGCCGGCACCTGAACCAGGCACCGTAGTGCCGGACGGGAATCCAGACCTGTTCTGGTCCCTGTCCTTCGCGGTGAGCGCGGAGACCTGGCAGCGGATCGGCGGGTTCTGCGAGGACTACACCGGCTACGGCGGGGAAGACACCGACTTTGCCCGTCTGGCACAGCGCTGCGGCGTCGGACTCGCCTGGGTGGGCGGGGCCCGTGCCTACCACCAGTGGCATCCTACGGAGGATCCGCCCGTGCAGCACCTGGCGGACATTGTGCGCAACGCCAACCTCTTTTATCGCCGCTGGGGTTCCTGGCCGATGGGCGGTTGGCTCGATGCCTTCAGGGAACGCGGACTGATCCGCGGCGGAACCGGCTCCGAGCGCTGTGAGCTGCGCACCCTGGACCCGAGAAGTCCGGGCCCGAGTTAGCTTCACCGTATGCGCGTCCTTCATCGGTGCCGCTTTTAGCCGTTTCAGCCAGGCACCCGGCCGGTGATCGCCAGCATCTCTTCCGGCGCATTGCCGTGACCGAACCGCAGGCGCGTGCCCCGCTCCGGCGTAATGAACTTTTTACCTGGCTACCCTCTGCGGCGTAATAGCGGTGCAATCTGGCAGCGACAGCATGGCTGCTACATCTTCCGCCTAAACAGCCTCCAAAGACGCAACGACGTGAGAAAAGGACTACCGATGTCGCCTACAGCAATCGCACCCAGCACTCAGACCCTCCGAGAAGCATTTGGCCATTTCCCCTGCGGTGTAGCCGCGCTTTCGGCGGAAGTCGGCGGAAACAAGGAAGTACTGGTCGCGTCCTCCTTCACTGTAGGCGTGTCAATGGAACCACCCCTGGTGATGTTTGCAGTCCAGAACAGCTCCACCACGTGGCCGACCCTCCGGCTGGCGGAAAATATCGGCATTTCAATTCTTTCCGGTGAACACGCCGGAATCTGCCGTCAACTTGCCGGGAAGGACAAGGCAGTCCGGTTTGCCGGCATATCCAGCGAAACAACGCCTGAAGGAGCTGTGCTGATTTCGGATTCGTCGGTGCATCTTGAGTGCAAGGTACACGCCGAATACCCTGCAGGCGACCACACAGTTGTCCTCTTTGAGGTCATCTCCCTCAGGACAGAAAAGGCAATCGAACCCCTCGTATTCCACGGCTCCCGGTTCCGCCGCATGCTCTCAGACGCTGCCTGACCCGGCCAGCCCATAGATGTGGGCGCCCTGGACACGGCTGGCCGGCTCTTCCTCGGGCGCTCACAACAAACCGGCATGAACACAATGCTGAATTAACCGGGAAATATATCTTTATTCGTATTTCACGCAGTGGAAATACTGCCTGCCTACGCTCAAGAAGTGACATACCGACGGCCCGGCCGTCCCGTGTGAAAGGCACCAGATGGAATCCCGATCAGAGCTTGTTGAAACCCTCGGACGAGCACGCCAAGGCAGCCAGCAGCGGATGCGCCAGCTGCTGCAAAGCTCCCCCCGCCGCGCCCACGCGCTCCTTCGAGCCAGCATCCGTCACGGGCTGATCGGACCACACGGCCAAGTCGATGAGGGAGCACTCGTCCTGGACATGACGATGAGCCGCAACAGCGTGCGGAGCGCACTGCAAAAACTGACGGATGAGCACCTAATCACCCGGCGCCAGCGTCTGGGAACAACTGTGGTGGCATCCATCGCAGAATTGCCCTTGCTTGAGCTCCTGCCGATCGCCGAGCTTACAAGCGGTGCGGATTTAGCCGAGGGGTTGGCCCTGCAGCCCCTGGAACAGCTCCTGGTCCTGGCGGATCAGCACATCAAGGCCCAGCTTGCCCTTGAAACCGACTTCGTCCTGATGCAGGAAGACCTCCTGACACAACGGGGCGAACCCATCGGGATAATCGTGGGGTACTACTGCATTCCGGAGTCGTTTAGGGCGGAAGACAAGCCACATCGCGACATCAGCAGAAAGTTCACACCCGGGACTTTCACAGCCACCGTTGAGGCGGTGAACGCCGATGACCGGACCGCCAAATCCCTCGGGGTAGCCCCCGGTTCCGCACTCCTGGTCCGCGAAACCCTGGTGCATGACACCGAAGGCACTCCCCGCATGCTCGCATACGGCCACTACCGCGGGGACAGGGTCGCACTGAGGGCCGTTAGCTAGCCCACCGGCCCTCCTGCCCGGCGGCGCAACACAGGCCGCCGGGACAAGTCCCCCGCTCCAACGCAGCAAAAGCGGCGTAATAGAAACCCTTTCCATGTATTCCCGCCCGCTGGCGCACCAGAACCAGTCCGCGGGGCGCGAAATAAAAAAACAACGCAGACGTTATTCGGCGGACATTGACGTCAATTTGACTGGATTCGTCGGGCCGACAGTCCGGCTTTGACGTGCGATGAGAGGATCACATGCTCCGTTTTATCGGCAGGCGCCTGTTACAGGGTGGGGTGACCATCTTTGGCGCCGTAACTTTGTCCTTTTTCCTGGTCCGTCTCAGCGGCAACCCTGCTTCCCTCCTGCTTGGTCCTGAAGCCACCCCGGACGACGTAGCCAAGCTCAGCGCGCAACTGGGCTTCGACGAGCCGTTGGCGGTTCAGTACGGCCGGTTCCTCCTCAACGTCGCAGCGGGCGACCTAGGATTGTCGCTCAAGCAGAACCAGCCGGCCATGGACCTGGTCCTTATGCGCCTGCCCTCAACACTGCAGCTCGCCCTGACCTCCTTCGTTATCGGAACTCTGCTGGCCTTCCTATTGGTGATGGTCATCCAGCTGACCGGCAACCGGCTGCTCCGCGAGGTAATCCTCTGGTTCGCGACCGCCCGGCAGGCCGTCCCCTCCTTCTGGCTGGGACTCATCCTGGTCATGGTGTTCGCGGTGCAGCTGGGCATGCTGCCGGCGCTGGGCAACCGCGGTCCATCAAGTCTCATCCTCCCGGCTGTCACCATAGCCACCCTGGAACTGGCCCTCTACATACGGCTGCTGAACAACGGGTTCAACGACCAGCTGCGCCAGGATTACGTGCGCACCGCGTATTCCAAAGGTCAGCGCCGCAGCGTCGTGATTCTGCGCCACATCCTGCCGAATGCTCTCCTTCCCATCGTCACTGTTGCGGGTTTGAACCTAGGTGCCCTGCTGGGCGGAACCATCGTCGTGGAGCTGGTCTTCAACTGGCCCGGAATTGGACAGCTGCTTATGACTTCCATCAGCGGCAGGGATTATGCGGTCGTTCAGGCAGTAATCCTGGTAATCGCCGTCGCCTTCGTCTTGGTGAACCTGCTTGTCGACCTCCTTTACGCAGCCCTTGATCCCCGAGTGAGGCTTTCATGACATCACCCACCGTCACGCCGTCCCCCCGCGGCTCTACGCCGGATCCCGCCCAACCACGCGTCCCCCGCCGGCGGCGGCGGATGGGTGGAACCTTCTGGGTTGCCTCAGGGCTGCTCGGCACCGTACTTCTCACCATCGCCGCAGTGCCGCTGCTTCCGTTCTTCGATCCGGACGGCCAGGATCTTGCGGGCCGGTTCGCGGCACCCTTCACATCAGCGGGAAACCCGCTTGGCTCCGACCAGCTCGGCCGGGACCTGCTCTCACGGCTGGCAGTTGCGGGACGGGTTTCACTCGGCATCGCCGTTCCGGCAGTCGCCCTGAACCTGCTGATCGGAGTCACTCTGGGACTGCTCGCCGGTTACTTCGGCGGAAAGCTGGATTCAGCCATTTCGGCGCTGGCAGAAATACAGCTGGCAGTTCCGATCATGCTCCTCGTGATAGCCATTGTTTCTGCTATCGGTCCCAGCACACTGACCCTGATAGTAGTGATTGGCCTGACCAACTGGGTGGGGTACGCCCGGGTAGCCCGGGCCACGGCGTGGTCGCTGCGCGACCGGGAGTTCATCTGGGCACCTCTGACGCACGGTGCTTCTCGGGCCTGGGTAATATCACGCCATCTGGTGCCCAATGTAGTCCCGGTCCTGGCTGTCATGGTGCCCTTCGACATAGGCGTGATCGTTCTCCTGGAAGCTGCATTGTCCTTCCTGGGTATGGGGATCCAGGCACCGACCCCCAGCTGGGGCGGGATGATCAAGGACTCGCAGCAGTACCTCCGTGATTACTCCTTTCTAGCCATCCTGCCCGGGCTGATGCTCTTCATGTTCGTGGCCGGGGTTCAGTTCATGGCCCGCGCATTGACCAGCGAGGGCGCTCTAGACCACAACTTCTCAGGAAAGGGCCAGGCATGAACCAGGCACTGAAATCCGCGGCTCCAAGCCTCGCCGATCCCGGGCCCGTCACCGGACCTGTTCTGGAGGTCAATGACCTCGTTGTTGAGGCCGGCCCAACATCTGCCCCGATCCGGCTCGTTGACGGGGTGTCCTTCTCCGTGCAGCCGGGAGAAGCCGTTGCCTTGGTCGGAGAGTCCGGATCCGGCAAGTCGATGGCGTCGCTGGCCACGATGGGCCTGCTGCCCGCCGGGGTCCGGGTCACCTCCGGAAGCATCCGCCTTGATGGGGAGGAACTGCGTTCAGCGGGCTCGGCCCGGATGCGGAAGCTGCGAGGCAGCAAACTGTCCATGGTTTTCCAGGACCCGATGACCTCCCTGAACCCGCTTCAGCGTATCGGTCCGCAGCTGGCGGAGATGCTCCGGCTGCACCACACCGGACTCAGCCGAGCAGAGATCCATGGACTGTGCATCGAGATGCTGGCCGCTGTCCGCCTGCCTGATCCGGAAGCCAAGCTGAAAGCCTTTCCGCACCAGCTGTCAGGAGGCCAACGCCAACGGGTGATGATCGCCATGGCAACGGCAAACAATCCGCGGATGCTAATCGCAGATGAACCGACGACTGCCCTTGACGTCACGGTGCAGGCAGAAGTGCTGCGCATCCTGCGTGATGTGCGGGCGCAGTCAGCTTCCTCATTGCTGCTAATCACACATGACTTGGGCGTTGTTGCGCAGAACGCGGACCGGGTCCTCGTCATGCGGCACGGCAAACTGCTCGAAGAGGGCACGGCAGAGCAAATCTTCCATGACCCGGAGGACCCGTACACCCGCCAGCTGCTCGATGCCGTACGCATCCTTGATCGACCGAGACCGGCACAGACGAGGCCGAAAATCCTGCTGCCGGTGCACCCGGCGCCGACAAACGAGGAAGCCGTTTCTGCTTTGTCCCTGGTCGATCTGAGGGTCGAATATCCCCGGAGGTCCGGATGGGGCAGGAAAGCTGAACCCTACAAAGCAGTGGATGGGGTCACCCTGCATCTTCCACCGGGGCGAACGCTGGGTCTCGTGGGAGAGTCCGGCTGCGGGAAGTCGACCCTGGTGAAGTGCATCCTTGGGATGCAGACACCCACGGAAGGCCATGTCTCCTATCTTGGCCACAACCTAACCAGGATGACCACCGCCCAGCGCAGGCCCTACCGTTCCGTTATCCAGGCTGTCTTCCAAGACCCCTTCTCCTCGCTTGATCCCCGTCTCAGCGCCCACGAGATCATTGCCGAGCCGCTGCGGATAAACCGCTGCTACAGCCCTGACAAAGTTCACACCCTGATGGACCAGGTGGGCCTGTCCAAGGAGTCCGGCTCACGAAAACCGATCGATTTCTCCGGAGGGCAGCGCCAGCGAATTGGCATAGCCCGGGCCCTGGCCCTGCGGCCGAGGGTGCTCGTTCTCGACGAGCCCACTTCTGCGCTTGATGTCTCGATCCAGGCCCAGGTGCTTGCCCTGCTCGCAGAGCTCCAGCATGAACTTGGCCTTACCTACCTCTTCGTTTCACATGATCTGGGCGTGGTTCGGGCCGTTGCAGACGAAGTCGCCGTCATGCGGTCCGGCCGCATCGTCGAATACGGGCCCGCTTCCCAGGTTCTGGGCGCTCCCGGTCACGCGTACACAGCCCAGCTTCTGGCAGCAGTTCCTCACCCGGACCCACGCCGCCGCACCATCACCCCTGCGGCCTGAGTTCACTTACCCCCAACGACCAGCCAGCTACAAAAGGAATCTCATGACCCTCGCTCTCCCCGTCCGGCGCGCACTGCGCCGGGCCGCCGCCGGCACCGCCGCGGTTCTCCTCCTTGCCGGGTGCGGCGGTGCAACTACCGCCGCTACTGAAGCAGACAAAGACACCCTCACGCTGGCTCAGCCGTGGGACATTGCCACACCCGATCCGGTCATCGACAACGGTCTCTACAGCGTGAACGTCTTCCACGGCCTGTTCGACCAGCTCGTCGCAATAGACACCTCCGGAGCCCTCATTCCACGGCTGGCGACCGACTGGCAGGCCAACGAAACAGGCTCAGAGTGGACGTTCACCGTGCGCGACGACGCCGTTTTCCACGATGGGACGCCTGTCTCCACGTCAGACGTGGTTTTTAGCTTCCAGGCAATTCTGGACAACGAAAAGTCGTTGAACAGGATCTATACGAACAACATCGCCTCCATGTCCTCCGACGAAGACAGTGTGGTGTTTACGCTGAAGTCCCCAGATGCGGCCTTCCCCCGCATGGCCTACTACATCTCGATCGTCCCGGAGGCCGCATACACAACCCTCGGCGCGGAAGGCTTCGCCCAAGCACCCGTTGGGTCCGGCCCCTACACCTTTGAAAGCTGGACTCCGGGCGTGTCGGTGGTACTGGCTGCTAACCCGGATTACTGGGGCGGCGAGCCCGCAGTTCCCAACGTCATTATTGAGCCCGTAGCCGATTCCGAAGCCCGCCTGAACGGCCTCCTCTCCGGAAGTCTCGATCTGGTCACCCTGTCCCCATCCCAGCAGTCGGCCGTTGAATCCAGTGACTATACCCTGAAGGAAGTGGTCAGCAATCAGCTGGTTTACGTGGGCTTCAACGCCTCCTCCGGCCCGCTCGCCAGCCCGGAACTCCGTAAGGCCATCAGCATGGCTATTGACCGGAAAACCATCATCGACACCGTACTTGCGGGCCTCGCGACTCCTGCCAACGGCTCCTCCGTTGCACCCGATGTATTCGGCCACGATCCAGACCTGGAACCTCTGCCCTTTGACAAGGACCAGGCGGTAAAGCTGGTCGAAGCTTCCGGATATGACGGGAGTACCATTCCGCTGGAATACGCGACGGACGCCAACCTTCCTATGCCGAATGAACTCGCCCAGGCTATCGCCGGGCAGCTGTTGGAAATTGGAATCAACGTAGAACTGCGTGGATCGGACAACTCCAGCTTCAACCTTGCCTGGAACTCCAAATCACTTGAGGGCATCTATCTGCAGCAGTTCTCTCCGTCCATGATGGACGCCGCCACAACCCTTAACTACCTATACGGCCCCACCGGAATGGCGCTGTTCCAGGACGACGAGATCAACGCCCTGATCACGGAGGCTGCTGCCACCACAGACCCCGCTCAGCGTTCAGAGGTCATTTCAAGAGTCTGGCAACTGAACGAGGAACGCACCTACGTGGCCAACCTCCACTACTCCACGACACTCGTCGCCATGAATGCTGCACTTGAATTCGAACCCCGCCCGGACGGGCACCTGGACTTTCCAGCCGCCAGCTTCAAGTAACACCCGCAAAACCACAGAAGCCTTCCCAGTTCGTTTATCCGCCCGGGGAGGCTTCTGTGTTTGCGCCACCGACCCCAGTAAATGAATCCCGCCAAAGGAGCCCCAGATGTTTCTGCCCCATGACCACCCCGACCGCAGTGCCTACACCTGGATGGTGAAAAACGCCGTCGTTCCCCGGCCGATAGCCTGGATCGGCACCCAGGATGCTGAGGGAACGGGGAACCTGGCCCCTTTCAGCTACTTCACCCTGCTCACCATGGAACCGCCCACACTCATGTTCTCCGTCATCGGCAACAAAGATACGCACCGCAACATCCTCGCCACCGGGGAATTCGTGGTGAACCTACCGAGCGAGGGCGATGCAGAGGCGGTGGCTGCGAGCGCCGCTGTCCTAAGCCCGGAGATCGACGAGGCAGCTGCCAATGGCCTGCTGACAGCCCCGGGCATTTCCGTGAGCGCCCCCAGACTGCTGGATGCTGCCGTGGCGCTTGAGTGCAGGTTCGTCCAGCAGATCGAATTCAACGCCGCCCAGCTCGTCTTTGGCCAGATCACCGGGGTGCACGTCCGTGAGGACATCCTCGACAGCCGCGGACGGATCGAAATCGGCGCCTACCGCCCCCTGGGCCGGCTGGGCGGTTCGCTGTACACGGACGTCCGGGAGGCATACCGGGTTCCCATCCCCGGAGCTCACGAAGTGCCGGCAGCCGCTGGAGCTCCGAGCGCGGATTAGCGTTCCGGTCCGCCCGCAGCGGGCGGGCCGGAACGGACGCCACACGCGAAATCCATCTCCAATCGCCGTAAACACACGGCTCTGAGAGCCATTCTCGGCGCGCAATCAAGAAATAACGGTGCGGATCCCATGGCGAAATTGGGCTCTGGTTCGCTGAGTACTACAGCTTCACCAGTCCAGCAAGAAGGAGTTTCCGCCCATGTCAGGCACCCCGTTTCACCTCGCTTGGTTCACACCGTTCAAGACTCCCGCGTGGAAGAGCCCATGGGCTGCGGACACGGCCCATACCTGGTTCAACGGACAATACTTCGTGGACATGGCCCGGAACCTGGAGCGCGCCGGTTTCGACTTCATGATGTTTGAGGACTCCACCCTTGTTTCGAACACCTACGGACAGAGCCAGGAAAACGACCTGAAGCACGCACTCCACGCCCCCAAGGGTGATCCTGTTCCGCTGCTCCCGATGCTTGCTGCAGCCACCCGGCACATGGGTTTCATAGCCACCATGTCCACGTCCTTCTACCCGCCCTATATCCTCGCCCGCACCATGGCCACCATGGACCACCTGACGAACGGCCGCGTGGGCTGGAACGTTGTAACGTCTTCTGAGGATCTGGCCGCCCAGAACTACGGCATGGACCAGCTCCTCCCGCATGACGAGCGCTACGAGATGAGCGAAGAGTTCATGGAGGTTGTCAAAGGACTGTGGGACTCATGGGAACCCGGAGCAATCGTTGCCGACCGTGAAACCGGCTACTACGCCGACCACACGAAAGTCCACCCGATCAACCATGTGGGCAAGTACTTCAAGGTGCGCGGGCCGCTCAATCTGCCGGCGGGCCCTCAGGGGCATCCGGTCATCTGCCAGGCCGGCGGTTCACCCAGAGGGCGCGACTTCGCCGCAAAACACGCGAATGTGCTGCTCTCCGTGCCGAACGGCGTCGACGGCATGAAGGAATACCGCGACGATATCCGGGCCCGCGCCGTCCGGCACGGACGAAATCCCGACGAGGTGAAGGTCATGTACATCGTCCAGCCCGTGATCGGCGAAACCGAGGCGGACGCCAAGGAAATCGCACGGCGCCGCTACGAACTGACCCAGGACCAGATTGAAACGGTCCTCGGCATCATGTCCATCACGACGGAAGTCGATTTCAAACAGTTTGACTTGGACAAAGAGCTTCCCGAGGACATCACGACCAACGGCCACCAGTCCTCCTTGGAGTCCTTCAAGAAGAACGCCAAGGGCAAGACCCTCCGCGAAGCGCTGCTGGGCAAACACACGGAGGCGCAGCCGCTCATCGGCACCCCTGACTCGGTTGCAGAGCAGATGGAGGAGCTGGTCGAGGGCTGCGGAGGCGACGGGTTTCTGATCCGCGGAGAGCCGGTGAGGACCCATTCCCGGCGCTACGTTGACGAGATTGCCTCCGGTTTAGCTCCCGCCCTTCGCCGCCGGGGACTGATCCGCAGTGACTACGAGGCCAAGACCTTCAAAGAGAACCTCACGGCCTTCTAAGACGCAGACGGGAACAACATGACCAATACCAAACCCTTTCACCTTGGCTGGTTCGTAAACGGAACGTCCGTTCAGGCCTGGGGCCAGCCATTCTCCGGCAACATAGGAACTCAGTGGCAGAGCGCGGAGATTTTCAAGGATCTTGCGCGCGCGATGGAACGCTCATGCTTCGATTACATGCTGCTCGAGGACAATACCTTCATAGGCGATGCCTACGGCGGCACAATGGAGGCCTACCTGAAGCACGCCTTTCAGGGACCGCGCCAGGATCCCTTTGTGGTGGCGACAGTGCTGGCACAGGCAACGTCCCGGCTGGGAATCATTCCGACCGCCGGAACCTTCGCCTACCACCCTTACCTGCTGGCCCGGATGGTCGGGTCCCTGGACCAGCTGACCGGGGGACGGATCGGCGTCAATGTGGTGACCGGCACGAGTGACCGGGCACTGCAGAATTACGGCTTCGACGGCATGGACGAGCATGACCACCGCTACGAAATGGCTGATGATTTCCTCAATGCGGCCAAGGCACTGTGGGGCACCTGGGATCCCGGCGCCATTGTGGCTGATACCGCAGCACGCACATTCGCGGACCATACCAAGGTGCACAGGGCTGATTACCGAGGCCCGTTCTACGCCACCCGTGGACCACTGAATTCCGGCCCGCTGCCCCAGGGGCAGCCGGTCATCTCGCAGGCGGGCGGGTCACCCCGGGGTATCCGGTTCGCCTCACAACAGGCCGACACGATCGTGGCCATCCAGAAAACCCCGGAGAAGGCCCGGATGTACAGGGACAAGGTCCGCGCGGCGGCAGCCGAACAGGGACGGAACCCCGACGACATCAAAGTGATGTTCGCTGTCTGGCCGATTATCGCAGCCGGCGAAGCCGAGGCCCGTGAGCGCAAAGAAGCCATGGAGCGCGAAGTGCTCGAGCACATCGAGATTCCGCTGGCGAAGCTGTCCAAGAGCACGGACATCGATTTCTCCCGGATACCCCGGGACGTTCCTCTTGGGCAGCTCGATCTGTCCACCAACGGAACACAGAACTTCGTCGACTACTGCGTTCGCAATGCCGACTCCACACTTGAGGAGACGGTCCTCAAGGAGGCGCTGGGCAACGGTCCGGCGATGCTGGGCACCCCCGAATCCGTGGCATCGCAGATTGAGGAGTACATCCAGGAAGCAGGCGGGGACGGAATCCTCATCGGCACCATGGGACTAACCCGGCGAATCATCGCCGAGATCACGGATGGCCTGATACCCGTCCTCCAGCGGCGCGGCCTGACCCGCAGCGAGTACGAACACACAACCCTGCGAGAGAATCTGCTCGCCTTCTAACCGCCTGTATTGAACTTACGGAAGGACAGCCATGAAAGGCTACGTGTCGACCAGCTGGGGCCAATTGCATTACCGGGCCGCTGGACTTGAGCACAGCCAAGCGCAACTAAGCCTGGTTATGCTTCACGAATCACCGCGCTCATCGATGGTCTATACCCCGGTTTTGGAGGAACTGGGCCGGACGCTGCCCGTCTACGCGTTCGACACCCCGGGGTTCGGAATGTCCGATTCCGCACCTGACGATGCCCCGATTGCCGACTACGCCCGCATCTTCCTGGAAGCGATAGACGCCCTCGGCATTGGTCGTTTCGTGATCCTGGGCATGAAAACAGGCAGCTACCTGGGCTCGCACCTTATAGAGGCCGCAGGACCGAAAAGGGTTGGCGCCGCCATCCTCTACGCGATGGCAGGCCCCGACGCCGACCGGCAGGAGCGATATGCCAGGACATGGGCTCCTGACTTGGACATTCCTGAAGACGGAAGCCTTTTTACGAGGCTCTGGGCGAAGAACGTGGGAATCTACGGGACGGCGAGTCCCCGCGACCTGAGTATGTGCGTCGCGGAAGCCGTGATCAACATCGACCGGTACAACTCCATTTATCCGGCCACTTTCCGCTCACATGACCGGACATGGCGGCTCATTACGGAATACTCGAAGCTCATTCCAATCACGATCCTGGTGCCGGATGGCGCACAGATGACCCCGGAGGAACAAGTCGAGCTGGTCAGCATTCCGGGGACCCGGGAGGTCCTGATGCCGGCAAAGGGCCAATTTGCCTCACAGTGCCCAGGCCCTTTCACAGCGGCAATTAGAGAGGCCATTTCAGCGGTCTCAGCCGCCGACGTCTCCTGATGGGCAAAGAACCGCCCGGGCGGGGACCGAATCCGGGGCCCCAGCTCTCGGGCCTGTTCCTGATCCAGTTCGTTTCCGGTCTTAGCGCGACCGTCGTTGCGACGGCCCTTCCTGTGATCATGGGCGTGCTGCACACCGGCAGCGCGGCGTCGACCTGGCTGGTAGCAGCCACAATCCTGGCAAATACGACTACCACACCGCTGTGGGGAAAGTTAGGCGACCTCTTCAACCGGCGTACCGTTCTGCTCTGCTCGATCACGGTGTTCTGTGCCGCTTGTGTCATGGCGGCGGCAGCTGCGGATTTCACCGGACTGCTGGTTGCCCGCGTCCTCATGGGAGTGGGGCTGGGAGGTATCGGCGCCCTTTGCATGGTGGTCGTAGCCTCGCTCGTGGAGCCCAGGCAACGCGGCCGGTACAGCGGATATGTTCTGTCGGCCCAAACCCTGGGAACCATGGCCGGCCCAGCCGCCGGAGGTTTTATCGCCGGTTTGCATCCCCAGGGGTGGAGAGGCTGTTTCCTCCTGGTCCTGCCGTTTGGCCTGCTGGCCTGGATCATCATCCGGTTCATGCTGCCGTCCAAAGACCTGCAGCCCCCGGCGCGGGCAGCGTCAGCGGAGAAACCTGACGTTGCCGGTGGTTTACTGCTGATGACCGGAGTAGCACTGACTCTGCTGTGCGTGACCCACGCAGCTCAGTCGGGCGGCGCGTGGTCTGTGCCCGTTGTGGCGGCTGGCCTCGCAGGTTTAACGCTGCTTGGGGTTGCGTCAGTTTTCGAATGGCGGGCACCGGATCCGGTGGTACCCCTGCGGTTGCTCCGAGGACGCCCACTCGGCCTGTCCTGCCTCGCAGCTTTTGCGATTGGCTGCACGCTCTTTGGCGGGTCGGTATTTATCAGCCAGTACCTTCAGCTGGGACTACTAATGCCGTCGTCGGCCGCTGGGCTCCTACTGATGCCCATGGCAGCCGGTACTCTCGCGGCAGCGGCTGCTTCAGGGCGGTGGATCGCTGCGGGATTGTCTATCCGAACTCTCCTCCTCGCCTCCACGGGAAGCGTTGTAGCCGGGTTTGGGGTACTGACAGCGGTTAACTCATCCCCGGCGCCGCTTGCCGTCGCAGGGACAATCCTCCTGGGCTTGGGCACTGGCTCCACGCTCCAGAACCTGGTTATCGCAGCCCAGCGCAGCGCTCCCGCCGGAATGCTCTCAAGCGTGAGCGCAACGGTGATGTTCTTCTTTTCACTGGGTGGTTCCGTCGGTCTGATCGTGCTCGGCGCCCTGCTTTCAGGCTGGCTGAACGACTCCGGCCAGGACAGCTCCAGTGCCTATCTGGCAGCCATTCCGCAAGTCTTCCTCGTCTCCGCCGGGATAGCGGCGCTTGGCTGCGCTGCTGTCTTTGTCCTTCCCCGCAGAAGCCGGGCCCCTCAGCCCGCTCAACGCAAACCTGTGTCACCTACCTACCCCTAGGAGCATCCGTGAAGATCGTAGTCATTGCAGGCAACCCGAAGCCCAACTCCCGCACGCTTGACGCAGGTGTTCGGCTCGCCGCAAGTCTGGGAGGTCCAGACCCAACCGTAGTGGACGTCTGTTCGCTGGGCCCAGGCTTGCTGGGCTGGGGGGATCCCGCCGTGAAGTCAGCCGTGGAAACCGTCGCCGCTTCAGATCTGGCTATCTTCGCCAGCCCCACTTTCAAAGCGACGTATACGGGGCTGCTCAAGCTCTTCCTGGACCAGTTCGCCACTGCTGAGGGCCTGCGTGGTGTTACCGCCGTGCCTCTTATGCTCGGAGCCGGGCCAGCACATGCGATGGCACCCGATCTGCTCCTTAAGCCTGTACTGGTTGAACTTGGCGCAACCTGCCCGGCGCCCGGTTTGTACCAGCTGGACAGCTCCTACAACACGGACACCACAGGCGCCGATTATGTTCAACGCTGGGAAGCTGTCCTCCGCGCCTCAGTTTCGGCAGAGGCTACAGCCTGAAGGCGGATGGCACCGCGCTCGGTGCCGCCTGCGAAAGCGTGGGGCGGCTCCGACAGCATCCGCTTCAGGCGCCGCACGGAGTGCCCCGCTTGCCTGATCCGGACTCCCGCGTACGGGACGCCCCCGGCGAGGCGGAGCCACAGGGCAGCCCAGACCGCCAGCGACCGTTCCAGCAGCCACAGCGGAGCCCACAACGCCGATGATGCGGGGAAGACCTCCGTTCCGCGGTTTCGCCGCCTGCCTGCTTCAGCGAGACATACGGTGATTGCAGCCGCAATGGCAGGAAGCAGATGGAAGCGCCGTGTCCCGAAAACCAGCAAGGGCAGCAGCGCCAGTTCACCCGCCAGCCGAAACGGCTGCGCGAAGTCGTCATAGGCCTGCCGCACGCGCTGGGACCAAAAATGCCGGGCACTGCACGGCTGCCGGGCCACGAATACCGACGGCGTCCACACGTCCCTCCCCCCCCTGCGGCACGAACTGTGCGGATCATTTCCAGGTTCTCGAATAAAACATCCCCGCAGTAGCCTCCAGCGCGCAGCAGCACTGAGCGGCGCACCCCCAGGGTGCCCGGATAATCTGCCCCCAGGGCCCGGTTAAGCAGGCTACGGGCCGTATCCCAGCGGGCGTGCCACGGCAGGGGCAAGAAATAATTCTGCGGCCGCACCACGTCCGCGTCCGCAAGCAGGGCCAGGACGCGGCGGAACGGTGTTTCGGTATAGCGCACGTCGTCGTCGGCTATGACACAGAGCTCCGTCCGGGCCCGTTCCAGCCCGGTCAGCACACCGGCCGCCACGCCAGGAGGCAGCTCGGCAGCATGGGCCTGGAAAAATAAGTTTGCTTAGCACTTCACAGGACCTGCGAGAGTAGCTACTTTTTTACACGCAAGGGTCCTCCGCCTCCGGCCCACACCGGGAGGCCGGTGCGAGCAGACGGCGGATCGTCCGACCGGTTTAGAGAGGGCAGAGTGTTTTTTCACAAACAGGAACTGCAGTTCAAAGCAACCCCGGACCAGCCCGATGCCGTGTACGCCAGGAAACTCCAGGAAGTCCTTGGTGGCCAGTACGGCGAAATCACTGTGGCTATGCAGTACAGCTTTCAGGCGTGGAACACCCACATTCCCGGAAAATACCGGGATCTGCTCTTCGGAATTGGCGCTGAAGAGTTTGGCCATGTAGAAATGCTCGCCACGATGATCGCCCAGCTGCTGGAGAAGGCACCACTGGGCATCACCGAGGATGCCGTGCAGTCGGATCCCGCCATCGCAGCAGTGATCGGCGGCACCGACATGCAGCAGGCCATCGTCGCGGGTGCCGGAGCGCGCCCTGTAGACAGTAACGGCAACCCCTGGCAGGGCAGCTACATCACTGCCAGCGGCAACCTGCTGGCAGACTTTACCGCCAATGCCAATGCTGAAATGCAGGGCCGGGTCCAGGTAGCCAGGCTCTATCACATGACTGACGATCACGGCGTCCGGGACATGCTCTCCTTCCTTCTGGCGCGGGACACCATGCACCAGAACCAATGGCTGGCAGCAGCCCGCGAGCTGCAGGAGGAGGGAGCAGAGACCCTGCCCGTCCCGAGCAACTTCCCGCTCAAGAAGGAAGAGCGGTCAGTGTCCTACCAGTACCTCAATTTCTCCGACGGCGCTGCCGCAGCGGAAGGCTCCTGGGCATCCGGTCCCACCCCGGACGGCAAGGGCGAGTTCACCTACCACGACGGCCCCACTACCTCGGCACCCATGCCGCCGCCAACCCACCCGGATTCGAGGTTCTACGGAACCACTGAACTGCCCAACACGGTGGAGAAGATTGCGGGGTCCGTTCAGGACAAGCTGAAGAGAGAATAACCGGCCAGGGCGAAGCACCCGCACCAAAAACAAGAAGCAGACAAGGATCGGGGCGGGCGCCCTCAGGGCCCCGCCCCGATCCCTGTCCCGCGGCCCGTGCGGAGAGGCGACGCCGGGGACCTTTATGTACATATGTACACAACGGGCTTAGACTGGGGCAACCCACCTCTTTCGCCCCGAGGAACATCATGACATTGGCTGGCCACGCCGCACCCACAGATCCCCCCACCCGGCGTTTCGACCCGGACCGGAGGGACCGGCTGATCGATACCACGCTGCACATCATTGCCGAACACGGCGTTGCCGGGACCACGCACCGGAAGATCGCCGCCGCTGCGGACGTGCCCGTGGGGTCCGTGACCTACCACTTCAAGTCCCTGGATGACCTGCTGACCGCAGCGTTCACCCGCCTGGCTGAGCGCACAGCCGCCCGATATGCAGAAGACCTGGGCGCGGCAACATCCCCGGACGAAGCCCTGGACATCATCACCGGGTACATCCTTGGCATGCTGGGCAGTCCCGGAACACTGCTGCCTTCCTACGAGCTTTACCTCATTGCCGCGCGGCGGCCGGAGCTGCGGCAGATCACGGACCGCTGGATGTCCCGCAGCCGCGCTGCACTGGCCCAGCACTTCGACGCCGGAACCACGGTCATGCTCGACGCCATGATCGAAGGGCTGTCAATGCACAGCGCTCTCTCCCTCGAGCCGCTGCCGGAAACCCTGGTCCGTGAAGCGCTCCAGCGAGTGGTGACACCGTGAAAGCCTTTGCAGACGCCCCGGCTGCCCCGTCAGTTCAGGCAAGGCGGGCCCGCGGCGCCGTCGCCGTCCTGTTCCTGACCAATGGTGCGGTCTTCGCCAACCTCGTTCCGCGCTACCCGGCGATCGTTGACCAGCTGGGGCTCGCCAACGCCCAGTTCGGCCTCGCCGTGGCGGCATTTCCGCTGGGCGCACTGCTTGCCGGCCTGACCGCGGGCAAACTGATCCGCCGGTTCCGGTCCTCACGGGTTGCCGTAGCCGGAATGGCACTGACCAGCGCGGGAATCTTCGTTGCCGGCACATCCCCCGCCTGGGGCCTGCTGGCGGCCGGACTGTTCGTCGCCGGAGCCATGGACGCGATCACTGACGTCGCACAGAACTCCCATGGCCTGCGGGTGCAGCGGCTGTACCGGCGGTCGATTATCAACTCATTCCACGCCGTATGGAGCATCGGTGCCGTGCTCGGAGGCCTGATGGGAACCGCAGCGGCCGCCTTTGCCGTCCCGCTGACCCTGCACCTGGCGGTTTCCGGGACGCTTTTCACGCTGCTGGCGGCGGGCTGCTACCCCTTTCTGCTCGCCGGGGACGAACCTGCCGGCGAGGAATCCACCGTGGAGGGAAAGCTGAACAGCCAGGCTGCCCGCCCCGGCGCGCCACTGCGGAAATACGGCATCCTCGCCGCGCTGGTCCTCATTGCCATGGCAGGAACCCTGGTGGAGGATGCCGGGAGCTCGTGGGCCGCACTGTATCTGGCCAACAGCCTCGGAGCGTCCGCCACCATTGCCGGCCTGGGGTTCGTGGCGCTGGTAGGCGCGCAGTTCGTGGGCCGGCTGGCCGGCGACCGCCTGGTGGACCGTTTTGGACAGCGTGCCGTGGCCCAGGCAGGCGGCGCAGTGGCGGCAGGAGGCATGGGCCTGGCCCTGGCATTTCCCACCGTTCCGTGCACCATACTCGGCTTCGCGGCTGCGGGCCTGGGCGTTGCCACCCTGGTGCCGGCGGCCATGCAGAGCGCGGATACCCTGCCCGGACTTCGCCCGGGAACTGGACTCACGGTGGTGAGCTGGCTGATGCGCCTCGGTTTCCTGATCTCACCGCCGGCGGTCGGCGCCGTGGCTGATGCAGCAGGACTTCGGGTTGGCCTCCTGGTCATCCCCCTGGCGGGCCTGGCGGTCCTGGCCGCCTCACCGGTCCTGGCGAAGCGCACGCCCGGCGGCCGGCCGGAAAGCCGGGAGCAGCCCTAGGCCTGCGAACAGTACAGGCGGGTGGTGGCACCAGCCTCCACCCGCCCCTCCCTACTGCGAGCTGGCAGTGCGTCCGGCTTGCGGACTAAGAGCTGCCGGCTTTCCTCCCAGTACCCCCCACAGCCCAGAGCCTAGGGGATTTTGGGTACCAAAACAAGACGGTTGACCGGTTTTGTTCTATGTGACGCCAGTAGACTTCCAAGTGGATTTTCCGGGCTCTTAGGAGGGGGAAAAACGGGCCAGGTTCGCGACGCCGGGAATGAGGTCCGGGGTTACCACACCGGGAAGCACAAGCTCCCACATCTGCTCCACCCGTTCCAGGAGGTCCTCCCGGTTGGTCAGGACCGCCGACGTGATCTGCACGCCGACGAGGGAGGCAACAATGAGGCGGCCGAAGGCTGCAGTATCGACGTCGGACCGGATCTGACCGTGTTCCTGGGCCTGCAAGGCGAGGCGTCCCATGACCTCAACCCAGTCCTGGTAGGGCTGCCGGACATCCTCGTGGAAAATGGATGCTTCCAGCGTGAGCCGTGTCCCGGCCCGGACAATGGGATGCTGCAGCAGATTGAGGGCGAATCTGCGGCAAAGCACGATCATCGACTCCAGCGGAGGAAGTCCCTGACGGAGCACGGATGCATTGTCTGCAGTGATAAAGCGGTGCTGTTCCTCGATGACGGCCCGCGCCAGGTCGTCCTTCGACTGAAAATGAAAATAGAGGGCACCCTTGGTGACTCCGGCCCGCTCCGCGACCTGGCTGAGTGACGCCCGCCCGTAGCCCATTTCCTCAAAAACTGACGCCGCCCCGGAGAGGATGGCATCGCGTGTGGCCTTTGCCCTGTCCTGCAAATCTCTAATGGTTCGGTCCTCCGCTCGGCACTGCCCCCACCTCCAAGTTAGATGCAAATCGATCAAGATGGAAAAGGGTTACAGCGATCACCCGGATCCGGCAGCTACACCGGACCGCCGGAGCACGGGGCATTCCGCCCGGGCCGCGCGGTTGGTAGCCTCGCAGCACTGCGGCTGATTCGCCGCGCCCGATCAAAGGAGATCGTCCATGGCCAATCTCGCCGGAATCCTGACCGACGCCGCTGCGCGGGTCCCCGACCGTCCCGCCCTGCGGATCAATGACACCGTCATTAGTTATTCGATGCTGAACGCCATGAGCTCCAAAGTGGCCGGGCTGCTTCGGGCCCGCGGGGTACAGCGCGGTGACCGGGTGGCCCTGATGATGCCCAACATTCCGCCGATGGCTTCCGTGTACTACGGCGTCCTCCGCTACGGGGCGGTGGTGGTGCCGATGAACCCGCTGCTGAAGGCCCGCGAAGTGGCACATACGCTGCGGGATTCAGGCGCCGGACTTCTTTTCGCCTTCGAACTGACGCTTCCCGAGGCCGCGGCGGGAGCACAGGAAGCGGGCGGCGTCGACGTGATTCCGGTCAACACCGGCAGTTTCCGGCAGCTGCTGGAGGACACTGAAGCAGACGATTCCGTGGCCGAGATGGACGGCGGAGACGTTGCCGTCATCCTCTACACGTCAGGGACAACCGGCCGCCCCAAGGGTGCCGCCCTAACCCATGACAACCTGCGCAGCAACGCAGAAGTGGCACGGAACCTGCTGGACACCACCGAATCGGACGTCATCTTCGGCGGCCTGCCGTTCTTCCATGTCTTCGGCCAGACCTCCGCCCTGAACGCGGCCGTCCTGACCGGAGCAATGATCAGCCTGCTCGCGCGGTTCGACGCCGCTGCGGCACTGAAGATCATTGAGCGGGACAAGGTGACTATCTTTCAGGGCGTGCCCGCCATGTACATTGCCATGCTTCGCCATCCGGACCTGGCGCAGACGGACACCTCCTCCCTCCGCGGGGCGATCACCGGCGGGGCTCCCATGCCCCTTGAAGTCCTGCGGGAATTTGAAGACGTTTTCGGCATCGAGCTGCTGGAGGGTTACGGGCTCTCCGAAACTTCGCCGATTGTCTCCTTCAACCTGCCCGGCCGGGGGCGCCGCCCGGGTTCGATTGGGAAGCCGGTGTCCGGGATGGAAGTGCGGATGCTCGACGGCGATGGCCAGGATGTGCCGGCCGGCGAGATCGGTGAGCTCTCAGTTCGCGGCCTGGGGGTAATGAAGGGGTACTGGAACAACCCTGACGCCACGGCATCTGCCATACCGGACGGCTGGTTCCGCACCGGGGACCTCGCCCGGTTCGATGAGGAGGGGAACATTTACATCGTGGACCGCAAGAAGGACATGATCCTGCGCGGCGGGTACAACGTCTATCCCCGTGAGGTGGAGGAAGCCCTGTACGAGCATCCGGCTGTGGCGGAGGCCGCCGTCGTCGGAGTTCCTGATGAGCTCAACGGCGAGGAGGTCACGGCGGTCGTAGGGCTGAAGGCCGAAGCTGCACCTTCCGATGAGGACGGCCGGCAGGCACTTGCTGACGAGATCCAGCAGTTCGCGAAGGACAGGCTGGCCGCCTACAAGTACCCGCGGCGGATTGTGTTTGCCGATGAGCTCCCCAAGGGGCCCACCGGCAAGATCCTCAAGCGCCAGATCCGGGAAGAACAGGCCGAGGTGCCTGCTGCGGCTACCGAAGCCTAGCCGGGACGGCGCCGGCCGGAACTGTCAGCGGGAGACTTTTCCGGTCAGCGCGGCCACGGGCCGCAGGAACAGCGGCCGGGCCGCCACCCACGTGGCGGCCATGACCGCCACGGACGCGGCGAAGAACCAGAACCCGGCCCATCCTGTCCCGTCATTCGCCGCGTACATATGGTTGAGGTTCCGCAGCGCTCCGGTAGTCAGGACCAAGGTGACGTGGACGATGATGAACAGCACGAAGAAGAGCATCACCGGATAGTGCAGGGACCGGGCTGCCTCGATGGGGAGGGCCCGGCTCAGGCGCCTGACTCCCGCGGGCCACGACGGCGACATCCGCAGTCCGGTAAGGATCGCCAGGGGCGCCGCAATAAAGACGACGGCGAAATAGGAAAGCACCTGGAGGCTGTTGTAGTTCACCCAGCCGTTTTCCACCGGCCAGTCCAGCGACGCGTACTGCAGTGCCGTGGACACGGCATTTGGGAACACGTCCCAGCGGGTGGGCACCAGCCGCATCCACTGGCCGGTTGTGAACAGCAGGACGTAGAAGACCAGGCCGTTGAGCACCCACAGCACGTCCAGGCTGAGATGGAACCAGAGATCAAGGCTGATCTTCCTTGGCTGGTTCCGGGTCCGGATCAGCCCCCTGTTGTTGCGGGTCCAGGATCCAACCGGGCGTTGCCGGGTCCGGATCAGCCAGCCGGAACGGATAATCAGAAGCAGCAGCAGCGAGTTCAGGAAGTGCTGCCAGCCAACCCAGGCCGGCAGGCCCACAGGAGCGGAGCCGGGCAGCTCCGAAGATCCGGGATAGGCCAGCAGGAACTCCTGCACCCCCGGCGTTTCCCGCAGCCAGCGGGCGGCCAGGACAACCCCTGCCAGAACGAGCAGCGCAGCCGGAATGATCCAGGCCAGTTTGGTCCAGCGTGAACGTGTCCTGGATCCGGCAGCCGCGGGACTCACAGTGCAGCCGCCCCGGTCCGGCGGCTGCGCCGGGAAACCGTTCCGGCCGGATACGCGATGGAAGGGTACATCGTTGTGGCTCCCCGCTTGGTCCTGGTGTCTGTGCCGGTGAGCCTACCTGACCGGCAGCTAGTTCCGCGGGGCTGTGCCGATTTGGGATGCCGGCAGGTCCGGAACCGCTTCTGCGGCCACATCCGGCAGGTCGGTTTTCCGGTCCAGGCGCACCAGCACCAGACCCGTCACGATCAGCGCGCCGCCGGCCAGCTGGACCGGGCCCGGCAGTTCGGAGAGCAGCAGCCAGGCCCACAGAACGGCGAAGAGCACTTCAGTCAGCGAAACGAAGGATGCTACGCGTGGCCCCAGCGCGCGGGCCGCAATGATGCCGGTTACGTAGGCCAGCACGGTGGACAGCAGCACCAGCCCAATCAGCGGCACCCACCATCTGGTGACCCAGCCGGCCAGCACAACGTCACTGGTGCTGAAGCCGGTAGGCAGCAGTCCGGTCAGGCCCAGCAGGAACATGGTGGCCGCGCCCACAAGCAGGCCGCCGGTGGTGAGCACCAGGGGCGGCAGGGAATCGTTCTGCTTGGCGGTAATGAAGAAGTACATGGCAAGGCAGACGGCAGCCGCCAGCCCCCACAGGATGCCGAGCGGGTCAACCCGCAGGTCGCCGCCGAGGTCCAGGACCAGAACCAGACCGGCGACGGCGGCAGCGGCCCCGGCGATGGTGGCCGCGCCGGGACGGCGTCGGGTCCGGGCCCAGATCCACAGCACCATCAGCACCGGCGCCAGGAACTCCAGCAGCAGGGCCACCCCCACGGACAGCCGTTCCACGGCGTTGAAGTAGAAGAACTGGCATCCGGCAACTCCGGCAAGGCCAAAGAGCCCAATGGTCTTCCAGTTCTGCCTCACCTGGTACCACCGTCCATGCAGTGCAATGAGGGCCGGAACCAGCAGCACGGCCGCCGCACCGCCCATCCGGACCGCCACTGCCGTAGCGGGTGTCCACCCCGCCTCCATCAGGGACTTCGCAAAGGACCCGGAGAGTCCGAACACGGAGGAGGAGAGCAACGCGATCAGGAGCCCGGAGGCGTCCGCCGACCGGACACCGGAGAATCCGGGAAGAACTGCGGGGGTGGGCTTTGCCATGACTTGCCTTTCGAGGAAACGGGCCTCCGCTCCCATGTGCGTGTCAGGAGCTAAATGGGCCTATGCTAGTGACACTAAGGTTCGCGATGTCAGGGGTCAAGATGGTTTTCACTTATGACACGGAAGTAGCCCTGGGCAGTGCTGCCGCCCTGGTGAATACCGGCTACCAGGACCCCGATCCACTCGCTGACGACGACGGGCTGACGGCGTTCCTCACGGCCGAAGGATTCTCCGGATCGCGCACCCACACCCCCGCCGAACTCCGCGCAGTCCAGCAGCTGCGCAGCGACCTCGCGGCCCTCTGGAGCTCCGGCGAAGAGGAACTGGTTCAGGGAATCAACCGTCTGCTCTCTGGCGCCAGTGCTCTTCCGCAGCTGGTCCGGCATGACGACTGGGGCTGGCACCTGCACTGCACCCCGCCCGAGGCTGCCCTGGCTGAGCGCATGGCAACAGAAGCAGCAATGGCACTGGCGGATGTGGTCCGGTCCGGCGAACTTGGCAGGCTGAGGACGTGCGCCGCCCCGGACTGCCGCAGCGCCGTCGTCGATCTCTCCCGCAACCGTTCACGGCGTTACTGCGACACCGGAAACTGCGGCAACCGGGAACATGTTCGCGCTTACCGCAGGCGCCTGGCTGCGGCTGGACCCGAAGCTGCGGGATCAACCAAGTAGCCCTGCGGGTTGTCCCGCCTGCATCCGCACCCATTCCCGCCGCCCGGGACGGCGGGGTCTCCATGGTTCGGCGCCAGCGGCAGCAGAAAGTATGGGCGCAGACCATCCGGTTTGGTTCGGCGGGGCTGCCCGTGTGAGGCCTGAAAACTAGACTGTAAGTTCGAGCAGCACCGCACCAATAGCCTCCTGGAGCCCGCATGGAGCAAAAACTGCGTTCTGCCCTGCCCGCCCGCACCGCCTTGATCGTGCTTGGGGTGTGCGCGTTGTTCTGGCTTCTCTCAGCCCTTGGGCTGCTGCAGCTTTCGGCGTCAGTTCCACCGCTGTTTATGTTCTTCTGGCTCTACCTCAACGCCCTGGCCGCGCTGGTAAGTGTTCTGGCGTCCGGAGCTGCCGTAGCTGCGCTGCTGCTGCACCGCCGGCATGCCAACGCTGAGGAGCCCGCCGAGGCGGCAACGCGGCGGACTGGTACAGCGCTTGATGACGCGCAGCCAACAGGTCTCGAGCAGCTGCTGAACGGACCGGCGGCGCCGGTGGCCGCAGAAACCGCCTCCCTTTCCGGGCCGGACGGTCCGGTGAAGAAGAAACCGGGCGTCAAACGCCGGAAACGCTGATGGGCCCTGCCCGGATTATTGCAGGCTAGGCCTTGCCGTCCGCCTGCTCATCGGTCGACTTGGCGGCGTCGTCACCGGGAGCCGCGGTGCGGGGGGCAGGCGCGCCCACGCTGCCGGCACCACCCGGAATCTTGGCTGAAGTCCGATGAACACCGGAGCCTTCACTGAGGTGGTCCGGGTTGGGCTTCTCCGTCATCAGCAGCAGCGAGGAGATCAGCAGGGACGCGATAAACGCGATTCCCATTGCCGTGAGCCCAAGGTCAAGGCGCAGTTCCTTGGTTGCTCCGCCCGTGGCAAAGATCATGGTGGTAATACCGGCAATGACGGCCAGGACTGCGGAGAAAACCAGCGGGGCCTTCACGGAATTCCGTTTCTGAGTCCCACCGGGCTGGCTCTTCGCCACTATTTGTCCTCCTGCATTGTCGGCTGAGCGGTCTTCTACCTTCGGTAGAAGCCACGGATGGTACTAGTTTACGGCCTTCGACGCCTCGCTGCTTTCCGGAGCCAGGCTGGCGTCATGGCGCAGGCCGAGTCCGGAGATCGCCAGGACCACGGCAATGATGACGGCGGAACCTCCGCTGACACCGAACAGGGCACGCACATGGCTGCTTTCCGCCAGCGCCAGGAAGGCGGGCATCAGGGCTGCCGCACCAATCGCGGCCGCACCGGTGATGAGCCAGTCACGCGCCGGCGTAAAGTCCTTGCGGACGCGGAACCAGAAGGCGAATTCAATGAGGCCGCCCACCAGCAGCGCAGCCCCGCCCACGTAAGCGAACACCAGGGTGGACTGGGCAAACGCAACAGCAATCCCGGCGGCGGCATAGACCACCGCGGAGGCCAGCAGCGCACCGGGCACCTGCGGTGTCCCGCAGGAACGGGCCAGGGCGGACATGCGCCAGATGCTCAAACCGGTCAGAACAAAGTACAGTCCGCCCGCAAGCGCGAGTACGGAAAGGGTGGGTTCCTGCCAGAAGATGGTCATTCCGCCGTATGCCGCGGCAATCGCGGAACGGAGCAGGATGGGAACCCAGGGTGCTTGGGGGTGGGGTGCGCCCACGGCGAGCCTCCGCTTTCAGGTTGCTTGACGGCCGGTTCGGCCGATCATTAGCTTAGTCGTTCGTCTTCGCTGTTGCCGCACCGGTAACCATCCACGCATCGGTGCGCGCACGCCAGGACAGGGTCACGGCGCGCGCTGCCATGTATCCCAGCCCAAAGGCCGCCCACAGCCACGCAATTCCGGTACCGCCTTCCAGGCCCGAGGCATGGACCCACCACAGCAGCGGCAGGTAGGCCACCAGGTTTATCACTCCGGTCACCGCAAGGTACCTGGCATCGCCGGCTCCAATCAGGACTCCGTCCAGGACAAACACCAGGCCGCAGATAGGCTGTGCCGCCGCCAGGACCCACAAGCCGGCCGTCAGCGTCTGGACTACCCCGGGGTCCGTGGTGAAAATCCAGCCGGCGAAAGGTGCCGCCGCTGCCAGCAGCACGCCTGTGATGACACCGAACCCGACTCCCCAGAGGGACATCTTGCGGGTCAGTTCCCGGGCCATGGCCCGGTTGCCTGCGCCGAGCTCCTTGCCGATCATGGCCTGGGCAGCGATCGCCAGCGCGTCCAGCGCGAAAGCCAGGAACGTGAAGAAAGTCATGACCAGCTGATGGGCGGCCAGGGAAACCTGGCCCTGGGCCGTGGCAACCACGACGGCGGCGAGTACGGCGATGCGCAGGCTCACCGTACGCAGCATCAGCCACGCTCCAACCTGTACCCCTGCGGTGATGCCGGCTCCGGTAGGCCGCAGCGAGACGTGCTGCCGCCGGGCCATCCGGCCCACCATGACCAGATACGCCGCCGCCATGCCCCACTGGCTGATACTGGTTCCCAGTGCAGCACCCGTCACGGACATTTGCAGGCCGTACACCAGGAGGAAGTTCAACCCAACGTTCACGCTGAACCCCGCGACTGCCACCACCAGCGGTGTCCGGGTGTCCTGGAGACCGCGCAGCACTCCGGTAGCTGCCAGCACCACCAGCATCGCCGTCAGGCCGGGCATGGACCACCGCAGGTAATCCACCGCGTACCGGTGCACCTCGCCCTCGGCGCCAAGCGCCCCCGCCACCCAGGGCGCCAGAAGGAACCCCGCGGTGGAAAGCACCAGCCCCAGCAGCACTGCCAGGGCAATTCCGTCCCGTCCTGCGGCCACAGCTTCCCGGTGCCGGTTTCCGCCCAGATACCTGGCCACCGTCCCGGTGGTGGAATAAGCGAGGAACACCATCACCCCGACGGCGGTTTGCAGAACGGTGGAGGCCAGCCCCGCGCCGGCGAGCTGGCTGACTCCAAGATGACCCACAATTGCGGCGTCGGCGAGGAGAAACAACGGCTCGGCGATGAGCGCGCCCAGCGCCGGCAGCGCAAGGGCCAGGATCTGCCGGCCCAGGCTCCGGTTGGCTGCGGGAGTCCTAGTCTTCACTGTTCCAGCCTACGGCGCACCCCGGTCCTTTCGACGGCTGCATGCTGTCCCGGCAGAGTGGCTGCCAGTGCGGCCGCAACTGCCAGGAGGGTAAGCACAAAGCCGGCGAGACCGCCCCATCCGGCACCCTGGAAAAAGAGGCCCGCTGCCCAGCCCATCAGGCTGGAACCGCTGTAGTAGGCAAGGTTATAGAGCGATGAGGCCTGGGCCCGGCCGCCGGAGGCCAGGACCGGCACCCAACCGGAGGCCACCGCGTGTGCCCCGAAGAAGCCTGCCGTGAAAATCACCAGTCCTGCGATCACGGCGGGCAGGGACTGGAGCAGGGTCACCGCCAGGCCGGCTGCCATCACCCCGGTGCAGGCCAGCAGCACGGTCCGGCGTCCGCCGGCAGCCCGTCCCGTGGCCCGGCCGGCGAACCGTGAAGACCACGTCCCGGCAAGATAAGCCAGGAAGAGGGAGCTGGCCAGCGACTGTGGCAGGTTGAACGGGGCCAGCTCCAGCCGGAACCCGAGGTAGTTGTACACAGCCACGAACCCGCCCATCAGCAGGAACGCCTGCGAGTAGAGCACCAGCTGGCGCCCCGAGCGCAGGTTCACAGCTAGCCGGGCGCCCAGGGAGGAACCGCCGCGGGCCCGGTTTCGGGGCGAGTAACCCTGCTGCCGCGGCGCCGCCAGCATAAAGACGACGGCGGCTGCGGCTGCCAGCAGGCTGACCGCGGCCACACCTATGCGCCAGGAGGAATATTCACCCACAGGAGCGGCCAGGATGCGGCCCGCCAGCCCGCCCAGGGTGGTCCCCGAGACATACGTTCCCGCTGCCACGGCCGCATGGGCGGGACTGACCTCTTCACTCAGGTACGCCAGTGCGACGGCAGGGATCCCGCCCAGTGCCGCGCCCTCAGCGAATCGGAGGACCAGCAGCGCGGAGAAGTCGGTGGAGAGCGGAACCAGCAGGCCCAGGACCACGGCGGCGATGATGGCGGTGCGCATCACCGGCAGCCGGCCGAAACGGTCGGCTGCCGCAGACCAGGGAATTACGGCCACGGCAAGGCCCAGGGTGGCGGCCGAAACACTCAGTGCAGCCGTGGCAGCGCTGATACCGAAGTCCGTGGCCAGCTGCGGCAGCAGTCCCTGTACCGAGTACAGCTGGGCGAAGGTTGCCACGCCGGCGGATGCTAGTCCCACCAGGACACCGCGGTAGCCGGCGCTTCCCCGGCGGTGCTCGGCGAACTCTGCTGCTTCAGCCACGGCCGGATCCTGTTTCGCCGCGGACGGGACCGGTTTCGGTGCCGGCTTCGCTGCCTGGCCCGCTCAAAGCTGCCAGTTCCCGCGCCAGGTTCGCGCGGGCAGCGCTGCCCCACAGTTCTTCGCCGCGGCGGGTACGGTAGAGCGCAGTTCCGCGGTCCAGCAGGGATTCAAGCACCGTCCGCCGTCCTGCCCGGAACACCGGATCCTCCAGGTGATGGTACTCCCGCCGGACATCGGCCGCGTACCGGTCATAGTCCCGCGGAGCCCGGCCCAGCACAGCCAGGTCCGCGTCACAAAGAAGATTTCCGTACCCATCGGCCGGTGCCGGGTCATGGCCGGCGGTAAGCCGGACCAGGCGGGCGGCCTCAGCGGTCTCGGCGGCAGGAATCCCGGCCTGCGGCAGCAGTTCCTCCGCGAGCGCTGCCGAAGCCTCTTCATCCGCCCCGGGAACGCCGTCGTACACCGCATCATGGAACCAGGCGGCCAGCAGGACAGGACGCGCGGAGCAGCCCAGTTTGTGCAGTGCTTCGAGGACGTGCAGCAGGTGCCGCCGGTCATGGTAGTGCCGGTGCGGCTCACCCCACCGGTTCAGCAGCTCCGCCCCCAGGTCCGCGGCTCCGGGAACCAGGGTCTCCCAGCGCCGTCGGAGCGGATGAACCAGGGATGCTGCGCGTTCGCGCGCGGGGATGCGCAGTCCGCCGGAAATCAGTGCACGCACCAGCGTGGCGCCGTCGACGGCCCGGGCTCCGGCGGCAACAAGATCCGCGTGGCGCTGCTGCGGTACGTCGTAGTGGTCCCGGTCGAAAGCCCGGCGGGGAATGCCTGCTGCGGCCGCAAATTCGTGCAGCTCCTCCAGGGACGTGTCTGAGACCAGGTGGGAAAAGTACGTGCCGTGGGCGGGCCAACGCGGCGGATCAATGTATATCAACGGCACGCACTCAGGGCTATCGCAGGGACCATTCCTCCATCCTTAGTCCACCGGGCGCGCATTTTCCATCCGGCCGGCGGGCGGTTTCCCGTCCGGCTTCGGAACTCCCTTGCCGGGACGGCCCGTGGATGGTCCAATATCTGCCATGACCCAGACCGGCGGCACCCTCCTTGCAATCGGCACGCGCAAAGGGCTGTGGCTGGCACACAGCAGCAACCGCGCGGACTGGAACCTGAACGGACCGTTCTTTCTGATGAACGAGGTAGCCAGCGTAGCCCTCGATACCCGGCAATCCCCGCCGAGGATCCTCGCCGGCCTGCTTTCGCCGCACTGGGGACCCACCGTGGTCATATCCGATGACCTGGGTGAAACCTGGACTGAGCCCGAGGCCGGCGCCATCACCTTTCCGCCGGAATCCGGTGAGGCGCTGGGACGCATCTGGCAGCTGCAGCCGGACTCGGCAGAGCGGCCCGGAGTCGTCTGGGCCGGCTGCGAACCTATATCGGTGTGGAAATCCACGGACGGGGGCACCAGCTTCGAGCTGAACGAGGGATTGTGGAACCACCCCCACCGCCCCGACTGGGGTGCTGGATACGGCGGCGCTGCCGCGCACACAGTACTTCCCAGCCCCGCGGATGAAAGCGTGCACGTAGCCATCAGCTCCGGCGGCGTCTATCGATCCACGGACGGCGGGCAGTCCTGGGAGGCGCGGAACCAGGGGATCTCCGCCTACTTTATGCCGGACCCGAATCCGGAGTTTGGCCAGTGCGTGCACAAGGTGGCGCGGGACGCACAGGACCCGTCCCGGCTGTATGCCCAGAACCATCACGGCGTCTACCGCAGCGACGACGCCGGAGACACCTGGGTTTCGATCGCAGACGGACTGCCGGCGGACTTCGGCTTCGTGATGCTGGCGCACCCGCACACCAGCGGCACGGTGTGGACAATTCCGCTGGTTGCCGACGGGGAGCGGATTCCGCCCGGCGGGGAACTGGCCGTATACCGCAGCACGGATGCGGGGCAATCGTGGACCCGGCAGGACACCGGGCTGCCCACGGGCGAATACAACGCAGTCCTTCGGGACGCCGCGGCTGTGGACACGTCCCAACCGGCCGGCGTGTACTTCGGCACCCGGGCCGGAGACGTGTATGCCAGTGCGGACGAGGGCAACACGTTCATGCTGGTGGCTTCCAACCTGCCGGACGTGCTCTGCGTCCGGGCCGCTCCCACCGGGAGCCGCACACCGTGACAACCGGTGAGATCCGGGTCCTGCTCCCGGATGTGCTGGCACCGGCGGCGGGAGGAAGCCGGGAGCTGAGTATCCCCGGCGCACAGGGCCTCACGGTTGGATCCCTGCTGGACGGGCTGGGGCAGAGGTTCCCGGTACTGGAACGCCGGATCCGCGACGAGACAGGTACGGTTCGCCGATTCGTCAACATCTATGTGGACGGAGAGGATATCCGCGGCCTGGACCGGCAGCACAGTGAAGTAAGCCCCGGTGCCGAAGTGCTGATTATCCAGTCAATCGCGGGCGGTTAGTCACCGCGTACTGCACTGTATTAATGCGGTTAGTCACCGCGTACTGCACTGTATTAATACAGTGTCCGGATTGATTGGTATCCGGCTTTAACGGCCGGTGTCCGGTTAAACGGCGAAACGGCCGGACACCCGTTAGGGTGCCGGCCGTTTCGATGCAGTTTCCGGTTAGGCCGGGAGCTGCAGGGCCTGTCCGGTGAGGATCAGGTCCGGGTGGATGACGGTGCCGGTGTTGGCTGCGTAGAGAGCCTGCCAGCCGCCTTCGATGCCGAGCTTCTCGGCGATGGCGGACAGGGTGTCGCCAGCCTGAACCGTGTAGGTCTCGCCGCTCACGGCAGGAGCCGGAACAGCCACAGCTGCGCCCTGCGAAGTCGCCGGAACCTCAACCGGAGCCGCGGGCTCGGTGTAGGTCGGGGCGGGAGCCACAGGCTCGGTGTAAGTCGGGGCGGGAGCCACGGGCTCGGTGTAAGTCGGAGCCGGGGCCTCTACCGGAACGGAGTAGGTCTGGACCGGGGTCTCGGCCACGGGAGCCTGCTCAACCGGAGCCGCAGCCTGCGGGTTGGCGGTAGCGCCGGTCATGCCCAGCTTTGCGGTGCAGGCAGGCCAGGCGCCGGGGCCCTGCTCAGCCAGCACACGCTCGGCAACAGCAATCTGCTGCTCACGGCTTGCGTTGGAGGGGTCGCCGGTGCCGCCGAATGCAGCCCACGTGCTGGGCGTGAACTGCAGGCCGCCGGAGAATCCGTTACCGGTGTTGATGCCCCAGTTACCGCCGCTTTCGCACTGAGCGAGGGCATCCCAGTCCATTGAGGCTGCGTTGGCCGGAGCGGCCATGCCGGCCAGTCCGGCAGCGCCGGCACCGGTGATAGCAGCGGCGGCGAGTCCACGACGGACGTAACGGGTGATCTTCGAGTTCTTCATTAGCTGTGTCTGCTCCTGGGACCCACCTGCGTTCCGCCCGTCCCCGGGCTTCACAACGCCGTCGCCTGCCCCCGACTAACTAGAGGTCTGGTTGGATGCTCCCTCAGCAGCGACGTGAGGTGGCGAGGGGCATCTGTGCATTCGGCTGCACCATCCGATTGGGTGCTTGCCGGCCGGATCAGGTTCAGCTCTTCGGGACCCGGCTACCGCCCGTGTTTCGGGCACTCATCCAAGGTAGGGAAGACACAAATCGATATCAAATCGAGACCTTTGGGAAAAGACTGAGACCAGGCGCGCAATCCGCTTGCTCATGCGGATCGAGGGCATCAATGTGCACTTTGCCACAGCCGGAAAAAACGTGGGTTCGGACTGTCTGGACTTGGTCCGGCAACGGGTCTATGGTTTGACCTCGTGCTCACATTCTTCAATGCGCTGAAGCGCATTCTGGTGGGGCGTCCATACGGCAACGAGCAGCTCTCCCGCACACTGCTGCGCAAGCGCGTGGCCCTGCCCGTATATGCCTCGGATGCGCTCTCCTCCGCCGCCTACGCCCCCGATGAAATCCTCCTCACCCTGGCTCTCGCCGGGGTTGCCGCCGTTACCCTGTCCCCCTGGGTGGGACTAGCGGTGATTGTGGTTCTGCTGACCGTGGTGGCCTCCTACCGGCAGAACGTCCACGCCTACCCGTCCGGGGGCGGCGATTACGAGATTGCCAGCGAAAACCTGGGCCGCCGGGCCGGACTGACTGTGGGCTCGGCCCTGCTGGTTGATTATGTGCTCACAGTCGCAGTATCGATGTCCTCGGCAGCCCAGTACCTGGTCACGGCTGTGCCGGCACTACACGGACGGCAGGGGCTGCTGGCCGCTGCCGGCGTCGTCATCCTCATGCTGGTCAACCTCCGCGGAGTGAAGGAAGCGGGCTCCGTGTTCGCGGTCCCGACGTACCTGTTCCTCGCTTCAGTGCTGGGCATGTGCGCCGCGGGGCTCTTCCAGGCGGCTACCGGCACCCTGGCCCAGGCGCCGTCGGCAGGCTTCGAGCTGCTCCCGGAGGCCGGCCTCGATGCCGGGCTCACTGGGCTGGCCGGCGCCTTCCTGCTGCTGCGCGCGTTCTCCTCCGGAGCCGCGGCCCTCACGGGTGTGGAAGCCATCAGCAATGGCGTGCCCACATTCCGCAAACCCAAGAGCCGCAATGCTGCAACCACACTCCTGCTGCTGGGCGGACTGGCGGCCGCCATGCTCGCCGGCATCCTGGCACTGGCGAACCTTACCAAGGTGCATTTTGTGCAGGATCCGGCAACGCAGCTGCTGCAGAACGGGTCTCCGGTCCAGGACTACATCCAGCACCCGGTGATCAGCCAGCTCGCCGAAACCGTGTTCGGAGACGGCTCGCTGCTCTTCTACGTGGTGGTGGCGGCCACCGGGCTAATCCTGGTGTTCGCCTCGAACACCGCCTTCAACGGTTTTCCAATCCTGGCATCCGTGCTGGCGAAGGATGGATACCTGCCCCGCCAGATGCGAACCCGCGGAGACCGGCTGGCCTTCAGCAACGGAATCATCGTCCTCGGGCTGGCGGCACTGGCCCTGATCCTCATTTTTAACGCCGATGTGACGCGGCTGATCCAGCTCTACATCGTGGGCGTCTTTGTCTCCTTCACGGCCAGCCAGCTGGGCATGATCCGGCACTGGACCGCCAAGCTCCGCACCGAACGCAAGGCGGAAAACCGGCGCCGGATGGTCCGTTCCAGGCTGATCAACTCCTGCGGTTTCGGCATGACAGCACTGGTGCTGGTGATCGTGGTGGTCACAAAGTTCGAGCACGGAGCCTGGATTGCCCTGTTAGCCATGGCATTCCTGTACGTGGTGATGGACAGCATCCGCCGGCACTACGCGGCGGTTGCCGAGGAGCTCCGGGTCGAGGAAGATCCATCCGTGCTTGCCCTGCCCAGCCGGGTCAACGCCGTCATCCTGGTCTCCAAGGTCCACAAGCCGGTGCTGCGGGCGCTGGCTTACGCCCGCGCCTCCCGGCCGTCGAGCCTGAACGCCATCATTGTGGACCTGGATCCGGACGAGACGGAGAAGACCGTCAGCGAGTGGGAACGGCTGCGCATTCCCGTGCCCCTGACGGTCCTCTCCTCCCCCTACCGTGAAACCGTTTCCCCGGTCCTGGCCTACCTGCGTGAGGCCCGCCGCGCGACTCCGCGGGAACTGTTCGTGGTCTACATCCCCGAGTACGTCGTCGGGCGCTGGTGGGAGCAGCTTGTGCACAACCAGACGGCACTGCGGATCAAGGCACGGCTCCACTTTGAACCGGGCATCATGGTTGCCAGCGTTCCGTGGCAGCTGGCTTCCAGCCGTGACGCCGCCGCTTCGTCGCACGAAGCGGGCGAGGATGTCCGTCCGGGCTCGGCCGCACAGCTAAGACCGGACGCCAAGACCCCCTGACCCTAGCGCAGCAGCGGGCCGGCTTCCGCGCCGTAGCCCTCGTCCTGCAGCGCTTCCCGCCGGGCGGCAGCAACAGCAGCAGCCGTGTCCTCGGCGATCAGCTCCGCGTTGATCGCTGCGGCCGCCGCCAGCCCGGCGGAGGCGGACCCGATGACCTGCGTCATGGGGGACGTCAAGTTGCCTGTGGCATACACTCCTGGGACGGAGGTCGCACCGCTGGGTTCCGCGGGTACGGCAGTTCCAATGGCAAGGTCCCCCAGGTACTGATCCTCCGCAGCCAGTCCTACTCCGGCAAGGTAACCGTCCCGGGCACGCAGCTTCGACATCACGACCAGAGCCTGGCGGGACACCAACTCCCCCGACGCCAGCCGCACCCCGGCCAGGCCTGCGCCGTCGCCCTCCACAGCAGTTACCGGGCCGTTCACGATCCGAATTCCGCGGGCGGCCAGCTGCCCTTCCTGTTCGTCACTTGGCGTGCCGGTGCCGTTGAGGAAGAGCACAATGTCCGCGCACCACTGCCGCCACATCAGTGCCTGGTGGACGGCTGCGTCCAGGTTCGAGGCCAGCACGCCTATCGCTTTTCCTTCTGCCTCCCAGCCGTGGCAGTAAGGGCAGTGCAGCACAGCGGTGCCCCAGAAATCTGACAGGCCCGGAACTGGCGGCAGTTCATCGAGGGCTCCGCTAGCGGCAAGGACTTTGCGGCAGGAGAGAGTTCTGCCGTCCTCCAGGATGACCCGGAACACCCCGTCACCGCGGTGCTCAACGCTCTGGGCCTGTCCAGGGATGATCGTGCCTCCGTAGCTGCGGACTTCATCCCGCCCTGCAGCGTAGAGCTCGCCGGGAGCGGCTCCCTCGCGGCCCAGGTAGTTGTGGATGTGTCCGGCAGCAGCGTTGCGGGGTTCACCCGAATCGACCACGGCAACCCTCCGCCGCGCCCGGGAGAGCGCCAGCCCCGCACTGAGTCCCGCGGCGGCACCGCCCACAATAACGACGTCGTACTCTGCGGCTTCTGTGCCGTCCTGTTCCGAATCCAGCATGGTCGTCAAACTCCTTGGCCCGTTGGGCCGGCAGTGCGCCGGCGCCCTGCGTGCCAGTCTCCCGGGCGCCCCTGCGGGTGACAACAAGTTTTGCTGTTATGGCAAGATCGAGGCCATGAACGACGACGAATCGGTTGTGGCAGGGATCGGATCCCGGCTGCGGTCGCTGCGCACAGCCCGCGGAAAAACCCTGACGGAGGTCGCGGAGACCAGCGGAATGTCCCTTAGCACCCTCTCCCGCCTGGAAAGCGGACAGCGGCGGGCCACCCTGGAGCTGCTGCTGCCCCTGGCCCGGATTTACGCCGTCACCCTTGATGAACTGGTGGGAGGCCCCAGGACCGGAGATCCGCGCGTGCACATGCGGTCGGTGCGCCGCCAGGGCGCGACCGTCATTGCCCTGACCGAAAAGGCCAGCGGGATCGGTGCATTCAAGTACATACTTCCGGCGCCGAAGGAACCGGCAGTCCCGGACCCCAAGACCCACGACGGATATGAATGGCTGTACGTGCTCAGCGGCCGGCTGCGGCTGCTGCTGGGAAAGACCGAACTCGTCCTGGGCGCCGGTGAGGCCGCCGAGTTTGATACCCGGGTGCCGCACTGGATGGGGAACGCCGGGCCGGAGGTGGTGGAGTTCCTCGCGCTCTTTGGACCGCAGGGTGAGAAGGCGCACCTCCGGGCGAGGCCTGCGGATCCCCGAAAGCGGTCCTGATCCGGCCCCGAAGGACTATTTTGCGGAAGCGTCACCGCGGCCGGCAAGGACTGACCGGTAGGCATAGTCGGTCAGGCGTCCGTCCTGCACGGCCTGCTCAACGACGTCAAAGGAGCGGGACTCATCATCGTTCCTGTAGGGATAATGGATCAGCTCGGCGATCAGCTCCCATTCCTCGGAGATCGAGTCGATCAGATCCGCCGGCGTCTCTTCTTCCGCAGCAGGCAGGGCGGTCCAGCTCCCGGCAGGCACGCGGTAGTCCTCCAGACGCTCCAGGTCTGCCTTCAGTTCGGCCAGGGAGCCGTACTCGGTTTGCGCAGAGGCCGGCACTGAGCCGTCCGGCGTCGCCAGCTGGGCAACAAAGGTGCTCTCTGACGAGGGGTAGATCGAGGTCGGTACCGGCTCGCCCTCTTCCAGGTAGGCGGGCAGCTGCGAGGGCATCCAGTACCAGGCATCGCCCTGGTCAGCGCCGCCGGGCTGGGTCCGTTCACTGATCCAGCCGCGGCCGGTCAGCAGTGCATCGGCGTCATCGCTGAAGTAAGCGGTCTCCCCGCGCAGCATCGCGTTGACTTCGTGCTCAGCGCGGCGGGCCTGTTTCTTCTTGTGTACGGCCTTCTTGCGCGGTTTGGACTTGGGCACGGCGGATCTCCTGGGGTTGGGGTGAATACTGCTCTGGACTGCGGCTAGAAGCCGGAGCCGCCTTCTACGGCCATGTTGGAGAACCGCGAGTAATGGCCCTGGAAGCCAACCACAATAGTCTTCGTGGGACCGTTACGGTGCTTGGCCACAATCACGTCAGCTTCTCCGGCGCGCGGAGATTCCTTGTCGTAGATGTCTTCGCGGTGGAGCAGGATCACCATGTCTGCGTCCTGCTCGATCGAGCCGGATTCACGCAGGTCCGAGACCATGGGCTTCTTGTCGGTGCGCTGTTCCGAGCCACGGTTCAGCTGCGAGAGGGCGATCACCGGCACCTCAAGTTCCTTGGCCAGCAGCTTGAGGGCACGGGAGAACTCGGAGACTTCCTGCTGGCGTGACTCAACGCGCTTGCCGGAGGACATCAGCTGCAGGTAGTCGAGCACCACGAGCTTCAGGTCATGGCGCTGCTTCAGCCGCCGGCATTTGGCGCGGATCTCCATCAGGGACATGTTGGGGCTGTCATCGATGAACAGCGGCGCATCGTTCATGCGGCCCATGGTCGTGGCGATCTTGCCCCACTGCTCATCCTTGATGGTTCCCTTGCGCAGATCCTGCAGGCCGATGGTGGCCTCGGCAGAGAGCAGACGCATGGCAATCTCGTTCCGGCCCATTTCCAGGGAGAAGAAGACGGTGGTCATGTTGTGCTTGATGGCAGCGGAGCGGGCAAAGTCCAGTGCGAAGGTGGACTTGCCGACGGCGGGACGGGCGGCGATGACGATCATCTGGCCGCCGTGCAGGCCCTGGGTGAGCTCGTCGAGTTCGTAGAAACCGGTAGGCACGCCGGTCATTCCCTCGCCGCGGTGGCCCGCGGACTCGATCTCGTCCACCGTGCCTTCAATGATGTCCTTCAGCGGCACGTAGTCTTCGGCTGTCCGGCGTTCGGCCACAGCATAGACCTCTGCCTGGGCTGCGTTGACCAGGTCGTCCACTTCGCCGTCGTTGGAGTAGCCGAGCTGCACTATCTTGGTGCCGGCGTCCACCAGGCGGCGCAGCACTGCGCGTTCACGGACAATCTCGGCATAGAAGCCGGCATTGGCCGCAGTGGGCACGGACTGGATGAGCGTGTGCAGGTAGGCGGGACCGCCGATGCGGGTGATTTCTCCGCGTTTGGTCAGTTCATCCGAGACAGTGACGGCGTCCGCAGGTTCACCGCGGCCATAGAGGTCGATGATCGCTTCATAGATGGCTTCGTGTGCGGGACGGTAGAAGTCGACGCCGCGCAGCACCTCCACGCAGTCGGCAATGGCGTCCTTGGAAAGCATCATGCCGCCAAGAACCGACTGTTCCGCTACCAGGTCCTGGGGCGGAGTCCGGCCAAAATCGGGGGTTCGGGTTGATTCAGCGGAATCCGCATGTGCAAGCGACACGGGGCCACCCTTTCCAAGAAAGTTCTATCCACGGGCTCCATCGGGCCGGCCCGCCGGGCATGTATGCCCGGCTGTATTCCTACCCGGCGGCACTGACATTGGGCGGCTCTGCCCGCCATGCCCCAAGCCGGTGCCTTTCCAGTGCGCCGATGAGGGAGTCCACCGCAACCGTAGCCCCGTAAGGCTCCCTCAACAAACGAGTTATCCACAGGACATGTGGATACCCTGTTCATAACTCGGCGTGTCTTGTGCACAGGTTGGGTATAACACTGTGGACAACTAAATAATTTTCAACGAAATACGCCCCTGACTAGGTAAAACATTTCTCCACACCTGTGCATAGTGGAGTGTTTTGCGCAACATTCAGCCATTCCCTTCAGGTTGACAGAATTCAAAAGCGGACTTACAGAGCGCGTTATCCACAGTCAATATCCACATACTTGCCGGCTACTCAGGACCTTCCGCGCCGGTAAGTCTGCTGTCAATTTCGTCGGGGTTCCTTCGGCCTTAAACGCAGCAGCACCCCCCGCCTCAGACGAGGCAGGGGGCGCTGCAGATCACACTCCGCGAGGCGATCGGTACTAGCTGGCAACGACCTCGAGGTCGATGACAGCAGCAACGTCGTGGTGCAGGCGGACGTTGGCCTGGAAGGAACCAACCGACTTGATGTGAGTCGGCAGTTCAACCTTGCGCTTGTCGATGCTGCCGAGACCGGCAGCTTCCACAGCAGCAGCAACGTCGGCGGGCTTGACCGTGCCGAAGAGGCGTCCGGACTCGCCGGCCTTGACGGTCAGCTTGACCGGCTTGGCGGAGAGAGCAGCAGCCTGCTTCTGGGCGTCTTCCAGCGAAGCGTGCTCGCGAGCAGCGCGGGCAGCCTTGATGGACTCAACCTGCTTCTCGCCGCCCTTGGTCCAGGTCAGGGCGAAGCCGCGGGGCACCAGATAGTTACGTGCGTAACCGTCCTTCACCTCGACAACGTCGCCTGCAGCACCGAGACCGGTGACTTCGTGGGTCAGAATGAGCTTTGCCATGAGTTAGGTTCCTTTCCTTTAGCCGCGGCCAGCGCCGGAGTAAGGCAGGAGTGCAACTTCACGGGCGTTCTTGATTGCCTGTGCGATCTTGCGCTGTTCCTGCACGGTTACGCCAGTTACGCGACGAGCGCGGATCTTTCCGCGGTCGGAAATGAACTTGCGCAGCAATGCTACGTCCTTGTAGTCGATGACAGTGATGTCAGCGGCCTTCAAGGGATTGGACTTTGGTTTGGGCTTGCGAAGTTCAGCCTTAGCCATCGTGGAGCTCCTTATGTCTAGTGGAGCCCGTGGATTCATTCCACGGGATGGGCTCGACGGCGGTTGCCGTCAGAGGTTGTGCCTTGCGGCACTGGGTATTGCTTAGAAGGGCGGATCGTTGGAATCCGGGCCGGCTCCCCAGCCGCCTGAGTTGCCGCCTGCAGGGGCGCCCCAGGGATCGTCCGCAGGTGCGGACTGCTGCTGCTGGCCGCCCCAACCGGAGTTGGAGTTGCCGCCGAAGCCGCCGGAATTTCCGCCGAAGCCACCGCCGCCACCGCCGGAGCGCTGGGTGCGGGTGACCTTTGCGGACGCGTAACGCAGCGAGGGGCCGATTTCGTCGACCTCAAGCTCCATGACGGTGCGCTTTTCGCCCTCTTTGGTCTCGTACGAACGGGACTTCAGGCGGCCCTGGCAGACGACGCGGGTTCCCTTGGTCAGGGACTCGGCGACGTTCTCCGCAGCTTCACGCCAGACCGACGCACGGAGGAACAGCGTTTCGCCGTCCTTCCATTCGTTGGACTGCCGGTCGAAGGTGCGCGGCGTCGAGGCAATGGTGAAGTTCGCCACTGCTGAACCGGACGGGGTGAACCGGAGTTCCGGATCGTTCGTCAGGTTTCCGACCACGGTGATCGTTGTCTCGCCTGCCATTTATGCCTCCTGGTGTCTCGGCCCGGAATGCCCGGACCTTTCGTTGACGAATAAAAGGTTGACCGAAACTACTCGGCAACAACCTTCTGGTCTTCGGGGCGGATGATCTTGGTACGCAGGATGGTCTCGTTGAGGCCAAGCTGGCGGTCAAGCTCAGCAGCAGCTGCAGGGCTGGCGGTGAAGTTAACCACCGCGTAGATGCCTTCGGACTTCTTCTTGATGTCGTAGGCCAGGCGGCGACGACCCCAGATGTCCACCTTGTCGACGGTTCCACCCTCGTTGCGGACAACGTTGAGGAACTTGTCGAGCGAAGGCTCCACGGTACGCTCTTCGACCTCGGGGTCGATGATTACCATCAGTTCATAAGCACGCATTTGTGAACCCACCTCCTTTGGGCTATACGGTCACGGTCTTTCCGTAACAGGAGGTTCTTTAGCGTTGTCTTAACATCCCGGGACAGCGGTGAACCCGCGTCACGCCCGGAAGCCTGCCAGCCGGAGCCGACAGCACAGACTCCACTATCCTATCGGATTTTCTGCACTGGAAAGTTCACCTGTGGACAGTCCTCCGGCAACTCCCCGCTACCGGATGAAGAACGCCTCCGCGGCGCGGGAGAGCTGGAACGGGTCCTGGACCCCCGCCATTTCGCGGGCGGAGTGCATGGAAAGCAGCGGGATCCCGACGTCGATGGTGCGGATACCGAGGCGGGTGGCGGTCAGCGGCCCGATGGTTGAGCCGCAGGGAATCGAGTTGTTGGAGACAAACTCCTGATAGGGAACTCCGGCCTCACGGCAGAGCGCTGCCCAGTAGGCGGCACCCGGGGCATCCGTCGTGTACCGCTGGTTCGCATTGATCTTGAGCAGCGGACCGCCGTTCAGGACCGGCCTGTTAGCCGGGTCGTGGCGTTCGGCGTAGTTCGGGTGAACAGCGTGGCCGGCGTCGGCGGAGATGCAGAACGACGCCGCGAACGCCCGCTGGGTGTCCCCGGTTCCGGCACCAAACCCTGCGCTGATGCGCGCCAGGACGTCTTCGAGGAACGGGCCGGCGGCGCCGGAGCGGCTGCCGCTGCCCACCTCTTCATGGTCGAAAGCCGCCAGGACAGCGACCGAGCCGCCGCTCTTTTCTTCCGCGGCCGATTCCAGGGCACGCAGTCCCGCGTGCACGGACGAGAGGTTGTCCAGCCGCCCGGAGGCAAAGAACTCAGCGTCGGCACCGAAGACCTGAGCGGGTTGCGTGTCGGCGGCAACGACGTCGTACCCGCCGATCTCTTCCCGGCCCACGCCTGCCCTGGCCGCGAGCAGTCCGAGCAGGTCTGCCGCTGACGGGTCCCCAAGCCCCCAGACCGGATTCATGTGCTGCTGCTTATCCAGCTTCAGCCCCTCATTCACCGCGCGGTCCAGGTGGATGGCCAGCTGCGGGAAGCGCAGCAGCGGCCCGGTGGCCACCAGGTGCTCGACGCCGTCGAGCGTCACCAGGCGCCCGGCGAGCTCCAGTTCGCGGTCCAGCCAGGAGTTCAGCAGCGGCCCTCCGTAGACCTCCACGCCTGCCTGCAGCCAGCCGAATTTGCCGGTGGTGGGGGACGGCTTGAGCTTGAACGTGGGTGAATCCGTGTGGGTACCAAGAATGTTGAAGCCGGTTGCGGCCGCGGCGCCTTCCGGGACAATCCAGGCGATGAACGCGCCGTCGCGCACCACCACGTACCTGCCGGGCACGGCCGGCCATTCTGCATCTTCGTGCAGTTCCGTGAAGCCGGCGTCCTGCAGCCGGTCTGCCGCCGTACGGGCGGCATGGAAGCTGGAGGGAGAAGCGGCGACATACGCGCCGAGGTCTTTTACGTGGTCCAGTGCGTCAGACATGCTCCGATTCAACCAGAGCCGGGGGCACCCGCGTAACCGGGGCCGCCCAGCGGTGGAGACAGACAACCCCCGGTGCCATGCACCGGGGGTTGTGGAGGGATATCGGTGAAGGCGTCAGCGGCCGTTCTTCCGCGTTCGCCTTCACCGAAGACTTTGGGCTAGACGTCCCGGGTCTTGTTCACGATCAGTGCCGCAGCAATCAGTGCCACGGCCCAGCCGCCCAGAACGAGTCCGCCTTCCAGCTGGTTCAGGGCACCGTCCGAAATGCTGGTGGCTACCAGCTGACTGCCTGCGTTGCTGGGCAGGAAGCGGGCGGCGTCCGGAATCCAGTCAGCCAGTCCGGAAATCAGCTGGACGATCACCGGCAGCACGAACAGCACGCCGATGATGGTCACCACGCCGCCTGCAGTACTGCGGAGCAGGGAACCGGTGGCGACGCCCATGACGGCAATCGCTGCGAGGAGGGTGCCGGTGTTAATGATGCTCGGCAGCACCCACGGGGCGTCCAGGGAGAAGTCCAGGTTTTCCGGTGCCAGCAGCGGCTGGCTGATCAGGAAGCTGGCGAACGCTCCGGCAACGCCAATGACGAAGGCAATAAGCGCGGTGATGATCCCCTTGGCGAGCAGCGCCGGGGTGCGGGTGGGAACAGCGACCATGGTGGAGCGGATCATGCCAGTGCTGTATTCGGAGGCTACAAGGACCACGGCGAGGGCCGCGATCAGCAGCTGCCCGAACAGCACGCCGGACGCCGGGGTGTCGTAGACCATGGCCTGCAGGTCCATGCCGCCGCCTACGCCCATGGCCGGTCCCATGGAAGGATCATCCGCGAGCATCTGGGCGGTGGTGGCCCAGCTCCAGGCCACGAGGGCGGCGATGCCGATCATGACCACCAGGGTGGTGGCCAGGAGGATGACCGTTGAGGGAAGGGTGGTGACCTTGATCCATTCCGAGCGCAGGACCCGGGCAAAGTTGACGCCGCTGCCGTCGGTGCGGGCCGTCCGGCGGGACGGGGCGGGGGCGGTTGCGGTGCTCATGCTCGGCTTCCTTCCACAACAGGCTCGGCCGCAGCCGGTTCCTGGCTAAATCCGTGGGACTTGTATTCGACGTCGTCCCGGGTGAGTTCCATGTAGGCGTCTTCCAGCGAAACCTGGATGGGGGTCAGCTCAGTGAGCAGGATCCGGCGTTCCAGCGCGATCTCCGCGATGGAACGCGAATCGGCGCCGCTGACCTCGAACAGGCCGTCCTCGAGCCGGTTGATCTCCGCACCCTGTCCTTCGAGGACGGGCAGCAGGTCGGCTGCGTTGTCGGTGCGTACCCGGGTGCGCTGGCGTCCGCCGCCGTCGATGATCTGCTGGATGGGCGCGTCGGCGATGATGCGGCCGCGGCCAATCACAATGAGGTGGTCTGCCGTCACAGCCATTTCACTCATCAGGTGTGAGGACAGGAAGACGGTGCGTCCTTCGGCAGCCAGGCCGCGGGCGAGGTTGCGGACCCAGAGCACACCTTCGGGATCAAGGCCGTTGACCGGCTCGTCGAGGATGAGCGTGTGCGGGTCTCCCAGCATGGCGACGGCGATGCCGAGGCGCTGGCCCATGCCCAGCGAGAACCCGCCGACGCGCTTCTTCGCGACGGGTCCCAGCCCGGTGAGCTCGATGACTTCGTTGACCCGTTTGTTGGAGATGCCGTGGGTGGCAGCCATGGCACGCAGGTGGTTGTAGGCCGACCGGCGGGTGTGCACAGCCTTGGCATCAAGGAGGGCACCCACCTCGTGGAGGGGAGCCTTGTGGCGGGCGTAGGGCTTGCCGTTGATGGTCACGTTTCCGGAAGTGGGACGGTCCAGTCCCACGATCATCCGCATGGTGGTCGATTTGCCGGCACCGTTCGGGCCCAGGAAACCGGTGACTTTTCCTGGCTCGACGGTGAACGAAACATTGTCGACGGCGGTTTTGCTGCCGTAGCGCTTGGAGAGGCCGCGTGCCTCGATCATGGTGATCCTCATCTAGGAGCGTACAAGTTCGGGGGTGTAACCCCACACTATGCGCCAGCGCTCCGCTGCGGACCGCCCCTAGGGATGATTCAGGGCAAATCCAGCGTCCCCCTTAGGGATGACTCAGGGTGCTCCCTGAGTTCTTCGTCCGGCCTGCGGCCCGCCCTAGACGTCCCGCCTTTTGAGGACCACCAGTGCGGCGGCCAGCAGCACAGCCGCCCATCCGGCGAGGATGAGTCCGCCTTCCACCTGGTTGAACGCGTCCGGCTGGATTTGGGTGGCTACCAGCTGGGCGGCGGCGCTGCTGGGCAGGAAGCGGGCCGCGTCCTCCACCCAGTCCGCCAGGCCGGTAAGCAGGCCGGCAATGATGGGCAGGACGAAGAGTGCCCCCACCAATGTGACCACTCCCCCGGCAGTGCTGCGCAGCAGGGTGCCAATGGCAACGCCCATGACCGCTATGAGGGCCAGGACGGTTCCCGTATTAATGATGGAGGGCAGCACCCAGTCCGCATCCAGCCCGAAGCCCAGATCCGAACCCTCAAGGATCGGCTGCGCGAGCAGGTAGGTGGTGAACGCCGCCAGGACACCCAGCACAAACGAGATCACGGCGATCACCAGGGCCTTGGCCAGCAGGGCAGGAATCCGGGTGGGCACAGCCACCATGGTGGAGCGGATCATTCCCGTGGTGTATTCAGATCCGATCAGCACCACGGCCAGCGCGGCGATCAGCAGCTGGCCGAACGGCAGGCCCGAAGCCGGAACGTCGTAGGCGGCACTCTGCAGGGACTGTCCGATCCCCTCCGGCGGACCGGACTCCGGGTCGCCGGCGAGCTGGACAATCCCCCAGGCAACCAGGGCTCCCAGGCCAACCATGACGGCGAAGCTCACGGCCAGCAGGATCACGGTGGAGGGCACTGTGTTCGTCTTTATCCATTCCGAACGCAGCACACGGCCGAACGTGACCGGACCGCCAAAGCTGCGGGGTGGACGGGATCCGGGGACTGCCGCTGTGCTCATGTGCTTTGTCCTTCGCTGGCGGGAACGATGTGCTGCGACTGGTACTCGACCTCGCCGCCGGTCAGTTCCATGTAGGCATCTTCAAGTGTTTCCTGCTGCGGGATCAGCCCGGTGATGAGGATGCGGCGGGAAAAGGCGGCCTCCGCGATGCTCCTGGCCGGCAGCCCGATGACCGTCAGTTCGTCCGCGGCTTCCCGCCGGATCTGAACTGTCTCTGCCGTGATGGCGGCCGTCAGGGCATCTGCGTCGTCCGTCCGCACGAGTACACGTTCTGCCTGCCCCCCGGTCAGCACAGTCTCGATGGGTGCGTCGGCCAGGATGCGTCCCCGGCCAATCACGATCAGATGGTCTGCCGTCACTGCCATCTCACTCATCAGGTGGGAGGAGATGAACACGGTCCGGCCCTCCGCTGCCAGGCCCTTGACCAGGTAGCGCACCCACTTCACGCCCTCCGGATCCAGGCCGTTGACCGGCTCGTCCAGGATCAGGGTCTGGGGGTCGCCCAGCAGTGCGGCAGCGATGCCCAGCCGCTGGCCCATGCCCAGTGAGAAGCCGCCCACCCGCTTCCGGGACACCGGACCAAGTCCGGTGAGTTCGATGACCTCATTGACGCGGGCAGCCGGAATGCCTTCGGTGGCGGCCAGGGCCCGGAGGTGGTTGTAGGCCGACCGCCTGGGGTGCACGGCCTTGGCCTCCAGCAGCGCCCCAACCTCGTGCAGCGGCATGCGGTGCCTCGCGTAGGGCTTTCCGTTGACGCTGACCTGCCCGGAGCTGGGATGGTCCAGGCCAACAATCAGGCGCATAGTGGTGGACTTGCCGGCCCCGTTGGGGCCGAGGAATCCGGTGACCTTTCCGGGCTGGACGGAGAAGGTAACGCCGTCGACGGCGGTCTTGCCGCCGAATCGCTTGGTGAGTTCATGTGCCTGAATCATGTGCTGTCCTTTGGTTCAAAGGGACGGGGTCCTAGCGTGAACTCACCGCCTCGAATTTGCGGACGGCCAGGGGAACGAAGACCACAAGCATGATCGCGGAGCCGATCAGGACCGTGGTGACGGGGTTCTGCATCGGCCAGGTATCCGGCACCGGAGTGGAGCCCAGGTTGCCGAACAGCTGCCGGACCGCCTGAACCAGTGCGGACACCGGATTCCAGTCGGCAATCGTGCGCAGAGGCTCGGGCAGGGTGGAGCTCTGCACAAAGGCGTTGGAGATGAAAGTGATGGGGAACAGGATGATGAAGGAAGCGTTGTTGATCGCCTCCGGCGAGCGCACAGACATGCCGAGCAGGGCCATCACCCAGCTGAAGGCGTAGGAGAACAGCAGCAGCAGTCCCACTCCGCCCAGGAATTCCCAGAAGGACGTGTTGACGCGCCAGCCGACCAGCAGCCCGGTGCCCATCATGATGACCACTGAGATGGTGTTCAGCACCAGGTCAGAGTTGGTCCGTCCGATCAGTACCGCCGAGGGACTCATCGGCAGTGTACGGAAGCGGTCAATAATCCCCTCCTTGAGGTCCTGGGCCATGGCCGACCCGGAGAACGTGGAGCCGAACACCACCGTCTGGGCGAAGATGCCTGCCATCAGGTACTGCGTGTAGTCCGTGCCGGCCACCTGGATCGATCCGCCGTAGACCTGGCTGAACAGGAGAACGAACATGATCGGCTGCAGCACGGCGAACACGATCATGTCCGGGGTCCGGCGGATTTTGATCAGGTTCCGCTTGGTGACGGTCCAGCCGTCCGAGATCCAGCTGCCCGCGGTGGTCCCGGGACCTGCCTGAAAGGCTGCGGTTGCGGCGCTCATCGTGCTGCCTTCGCTTTCGCGGCGTCTTCCATGTTTTCCGTGTCCTTCTCGGCAGTGTGCCCGGTGAGCTTCAGGAACACGTCATCGAGGGTGGGGCGCCGGATACCGGCGTCGTGCAGTTCAATTCCGGCTGCTGCCAGGTCCTGCAGAACCCGCTGCAGTGCAGCCGGGCCCTCGGTGACGGCGACTTCCAGGGCACGGCCGTCGCCGGAGGTGTGCACCTCTCCGCTGCCGTGGCGGGCCAGGATCTCCCGGGCGGTGTCCGCATCGAACCCCTCAACGAGTGCGACGGCGACGCGGTGCCCGCCGATCCGGGCCTTGAGCTGGTCCGAGGTGCCTTCGGCGATCACCTTTCCGCCGTCAATCACGGCGACTGTGTCCGCCAGCTGGTCCGCCTCTTCGAGGTACTGGGTGGTCAGGAGCAGGGTGGTTCCGGCAGCTACCAGGGATTTGATGACGTCCCAGAGCGCCAGCCTGCTGCGCGGGTCCAGGCCCGTGGTGGGTTCGTCAAGGAACAAGACGCGTGGATTGTTGACCAGGGCCCCGGCGAGGTCCAGCCTCCGGCGCATGCCGCCGGAGTAGCCTTTGACCGGCCGGTTTCCTGCATCGGCGAGGTCGAACTGCTCGATGAGTTCCCCGGCACGCCGGCGGGCCTGCGCCGCGGGCAGGTGGTAGAGCCGGCCCACCATCCGCAGGTTTTCGATTCCGGTCAGGTTCTCGTCCACAGCGGAATACTGGCCGGAGACGCCGATGATCCGGCGGACATCCTTCGGCTGGGAAACGACGTCGATTCCAGCGATGGAGGCGGTTCCCGCGGTGGGTTTGATCAGGGTAGTAAGCACCTTGACCGCCGTTGTCTTGCCGGCACCGTTCGGACCCAGAAGCGCCGTCACGGTGCCCTGCGGGACGCCGATGTCCAAGCCGTCCAGGGCCAGGACCGGCCCGGACTTCGATTTGTAGACCTTCGAGAGGCCGCGTGCCTGGATCAATGGATCGCGCCGGCCCTCGGAGGCCGGACGCACGTGGTTTGGGGGGTTGGAGGGAAGGGACATGCGATCAGGTTAGGTCCGCCCGCACCCGCTGGATAGAGCATTTCCGGACAGTTTCAGTCCGGGAGGCAAAGAGGACCGCAAAGCCGGGCGGGAACCGGGCCCTACGCGGCGGGGTTTCCGCCGGTCATCTCCTCCGGTCTGCGCTCGGCGGCGACCGGGGCGAACACGATGGACATCAGCATGGCCGCCCCGACCACGAGCAGCGCGTTCCGCAGCCCCCAGAGCTCACCCAGGAAGCCCAGGAGCGGCGGTCCCACGAAGAAGGCCGTGTAGCCAAGCGTCGAAACCACGGAAACGCGCCCCGCAGCATGGACGGGATCGTCACCGGCGGCGGACATCCCCATGGGGAAGCCCAGCGCGGCGCCGATGCCCCACAGGACCACGCCGATTCCGGCGAGCCAGAGACTGGGGGCAAACACGAACAGGATCAGCCCGGCCAGGGAGGCGCCCATGCACAGGCGCAGTGCCCGCACCCGGCCCATGCGGTCGATCAGGCTGGCCCCGAACCAGCGGGTGGCGGTCATGGCCGCCACGAAGACACCGAACATCACGGCACCGGCTGTCTCGGAGGCATCCAGGCCGTCGACGGTCGCCTTGGCCACCCAGTCATTGGCGGCACCTTCGGTTAGTGCCGCGCCTAGGACGACGACGCCAATCAGCAGGGTGCGGCCTTCTTTCCACGCGCCGAAGCTTGAGGGCCTGGAAACTCCTTCGTCCTGCGGATGGTGAAGCTCCGGGGAATCCGGCAGGAAGGCGCGGGGAACCAGGATCACCAGCACGACGGCGATCACCACAATTCCGATCAGGTGCACCGGCAGGCTGACGTTCAAGGCGGAGAGCCCGGCGCCGATCATCGCACCCAGGAACGCGCCGCCGCTGAACGCCCCGTGGAATTTGGGCATCAGGGTCCGGCGCAGCCCGCGTTCAACTTCGGTGCCTTCCAGATTCATGGCTACGTCCCAGAGACCGATTCCGGCGCCGAAAATCAGCAGCCCGGCTGCTGTCGGGGGGATGGAGCCGGAAGACAGTCCCGCCGCGATGACCAGCGCGGCAGCGGATGCGAGCAGCCCGCCGGTCCGCACAGCGTTTGCCGTTCCCACCCGCTGGGCCAGGGCGCCGGCCAGCGGAAGGGCACCGACCGAGCCAACGGCGGAGAAGAGCAGCAGCAGTCCCACGCCGGCGGAACCGATGTCCAGGGCCTGGGCTGCAGCGGGAATCCGTGCCGCCCAGCTGGCGAAGATCACCCCGTTCAGGGCGAAAACTGCGAAGACAGCCAGAAGGGCCCGGTCCAGGGTTTTGGTGTTCACCCCTTCATTCTGGAGCCCGTACCCGGCGGGAGGGAAATGTCCCTCCCGGGCCCGTCAGCGGACGCGCTCAACCCGCTTTTCGTCCCAGACCGGGTCTTCGGATTCGTAGACCCGGCCGTCGGAGCCAAAGACGAGGAACCGGTCAAAGCTGCGGGCGAACCAGCGGTCGTGCGTGACCGCCAGGACCGTTCCTTCGAAGGCTTCGATGGCCTTCTCCAGGGCTTCGGCCGAGTGCAGGTCCAGGTTGTCGGTCGGCTCGTCGAGCAGCAGCAGGGTGGCACCGGAGAGTTCAAGGAGCAGAATCTGCAGGCGCGCCTGCTGGCCGCCGGAGAGCGAGTCGTACTTCTGTTCCCCGGAGGAGGCCAGGCCGTACCGGTCCAGGGCGCCGGCGGCCGCTTCCCGGCCCAGGCCGGAGCGGTGCTCGTCGCCGCGGTGCAGAATGTCCAGCAGCGTCTTGCCCAGCAGGTCCGGGCGCAGCATGGTCTGGGCGAAGAAGCCCGGCCGGATGCGCGCACCGAGCTTGACCGAACCCTCATGCGGAACCGGCGCGATTTCCACCTCGGACACCGGCTCGTGTTCCTTGTCCGGATCGCTCCCGCCCAGGGCCAGCAGCCGCAGGAAGTGGGATTTGCCGGAGCCGTTGGAGCCCAGCACGCCGACGCGGTCGCCAAACCAGATTTCGGTGCTGAAAGGTTTCATCAGCCCGGTCAGTTCCAGCTTCTGTGCCACCACCGCGCGTTTGGCGGTCCGGCCTCCGCGCAGCCGCATTTTCACGTTTTGTTCGATCGGCAGTGCCTCCGGCGGCCCGGCTTCGAGGAACTTCGCCAGGCGGGTCTGGGCTGCGTGGTAGCGGTTTGCCATATCGGAGCGGAACGCGGCCTTGTTCTTGTACATGTTGACCAGTTCCTTGAGCTTTACGTGCTCCTCATCCCAGCGGCGGCGGAGTTCCTCAAAGCGTGCGTTGCGGTCTTCCCGGGCCTGGATGTAGCTGCCGAAGCCGCCGCCGTGGATCCAGGCCGAGGCGCCGTTGATGCCCGGTTCCAGGGTCACGATGCGCGTTGCTGCGTTGGCGAGCAGCTCCCGGTCGTGGGAAACAAACAGGACGGACTTCTTCGACTCCGCGAGCTTGGCCTCCAGCCAGCGCTTGCCCGGCACGTCAAGGTAGTTGTCCGGCTCATCCAACAGCAGCAGCTCGTCCGGGCCGGAAAACAGTGCTTCCAGGACCAGGCGCTTCTGCTCGCCGCCGGAGAGCGTGCTGGCCTGACGGTACTGGGCCGTGTCGAAAGGCATGCCCAGCGCGGCCATGGTGACTTCATCCCAGACGGTTTCCTGCTCGTACCCGCCCACGTCGCCCCAGTCGGCGATCGCCTGGGCGTAGCGCATCTGGGTGGGCTCGTCGTCGTTCTCCATCATGGCTTCCTCAGCTGCGTCCACCGCCCGGGCCGCAGCGGCGAGGGCAGGCGGGGCCGCGGAGACCAAAAGGTCCCGGACAGTGCTGCCGTCCCGTACCTGACCCACGAACTGGCGCATGATGCCCATGTTGCCTGACCGGGACACGGTGCCTTCGTCCGGCTTAATGTCTTCGGCGATGATCCGCAGCAGGGTGGTTTTGCCCGTGCCGTTGGGTCCAATCAGGGCGGTCTTGTGTCCTTCGCCGACCTTGAAGCTGACGCCGCTGAGCAGCTGCCTGCCGTCGGAGAGGAAGTAGTCAATGCCGGATACGTCGAGATGAGCCACACTTCCATCCTCCCACCGCGGCGCCCATCTTCCCTCAGCGGCCGCCGGCGTGACGGCTGAGAACCCCGGGCATAGGATTTGAGTTCGGAGAATCCGCACGAAACCAGGAGAAAACAAGATGATCTTCATCGTCGTCAAGTTCAAGGTCAAGCCGGAATGGACCGAGCGCTGGCCGCAGCTGACCGCAGATTTCACTGCCGCCACCCGCGGCGAAGAGGGCAACCTCTGGTTCGACTGGTCCCGCAGCCTGGAGGACCCGAACGAGTTCGTCCTCGTCGAGGCCTTCAAGGACGACGCCGCTGCGGCTCACGTCAACAGCGACCACTTCCAGCAGGCCATGAAGGACATGCTGCCTGCGCTCGTGGAGACTCCGCAGATTATCAACACCCTGATCGACGGCCAGGAGTGGTCTCGGATGGGCGAGCTCGAGGTCAAGTAGCCGGCCGGAAGCGCCGGTTACTCCTGCAGCGAGTACCCGGCGCGTTCCAGCATTTCCCGCAGGTCCACCACCGTCTGCTCGTCAATGTCCTTGCCGTGCGGCGGCGTCAGGTAGTCCGTCTGCCCGGCGAGGGTCACCTCGTACTTGCCGTTGTGCTCCCGGGTAGTGTCCGCAATGGCTTCGAGCAGCGATTTCACTCGTTTCCACTCGATGTTGTGGGACACGGGATGCCGCAGAATCTCATTCAGCGTGTCCCGGTGATGGTTGCTCAGATGCTCGGGTGTGTCCGTCATGGGAACCTCCTTGTACAAGTTCCCCATGCCGCACGTCCCAGTGCAAGGGCTCACGGCCGGAAGTCCAGGCCCAGGCTCTCCCCCGCTACCTCCACCCCGGAACTGAAGCTGATACTCACCAAATCTGAGCGGCTTTCCCAGCGGCCGGCCCCGTTGGTGTCCTCCTGGTACCGCACCCGGGCCTTGCCTCCGGCTGCGTACACCGTCAGGCCCGTCTCCGGTGTCCCGGTGATGCGGTATTCCGGTGCCCTTTCCAGGACCCACTGCACGTCCCGGATCCGTTCCGGACCGTAACTGGAGTAGGCCGAATTGGGGCATGCTGCAGGTGCTGCCTCAGCGCTGGCGAGGCAGTGCGCCAGATACGCGTTTCCCTGCGCCTGGACCTCCGCCGCCAGGTCAGTGTTCGCTGAAGCGCGAAGCCGGACCGGGCTAGGCCCGCCGGCCATTCCCGGCTCCACCAGGACGGTTTTGGCGGGACCGTAGCTGAGGAAACGTTCCTGCGGGCCTTCAAGGATGTAGGAGCCGGGCAGGAGCAGAATCTCGGCGAAGCCTTCGTCCGAGGGCAGGTCCAGTTCTCTTCCATTGATCCGGATTTGTGCGGTGCCGGGAGGAACCTCAACTTCCACCGTCCGCGCCGCGGTGGCCTCCAGCTGCCAGGCCGTGAAGATCAGCGCCTGGGAGCCTGCTTCCGTCAGCCGGAGCTCCGCCGGTTTCCGCTCTCCGTCCCGGGTCACCAGGACCTGCACGACGGCGCTGCCTGAGCCGATTTCCTGTCCCGTGATCTCGAACCCGCTGATCCGTGCGCCCGCAGACGCATAGACTCCCGGATCCTGCGGAACAACTGCCCCGGTCTCCGGCAGAAGTGCGTAGGCAGCAGCCTGGTCTCCGGAGGCAAGTGCTGCCAGATACTCTTCTGCGACCGCCTGCGGTCCCAGCACGTTCTCGCTGATGAACCGGTAGCCGAACACCGCGGCTGCTGCCAGGAGGACTGCACCCGCGAGGGCCAGGAGGAGAGCGGTGTTCCGGCGTGCGCGGCCGGTCCCCCGGCGCTCTTCCCGCCGGCTCCGCCGGCCCTGCGGCCGTTTCCGGCGCCCCTGCTGCCGTTTGCTGGCCGTTTCAGTGATCTGCGCCGCGGAGGGGGTGGAGGAGGATCCGTCGGGGCGCTCCGACAGGGGCTGTGTTGAAACCGTCATAAGAACTCTCCGGCTGTGCTGTGGCTGAGGCTTCAGGCAAGCCGCCGTCCTAAGATGCCGAGTTCCAAGATACCGCCGAAGTGGCCGGCAGCCGGAGCAGCGGCGCGCAGCGCGTCACAGGCGTGACCGGCGGTTACGTTGCCGGAGCAAGGGAAGGCAGCGGGAGGCCAAACACGCTGCGAAGCGCTGCTGCCGCGGCGTGATAGCCGCCCATTCCGTGGACGCCCGGGCCGGGAGGCGTGGAGGCGGAGCACAGGAATACCCCCGGCAGGGGAGTCTGCCACGGGACCGGGGACAGGACCGGACGGCGGATCATCTGTCCCAGCGTCACGGCCCCCGCACCGAAGTCGCCGCCCACATAGTTCTGGTTGTATGCCGCAAGGCCACGAGCCGTCGTCGTCCGCGTTTCGACGATGACGTCCCGGAACCCGGGGGCGAATCGTTCAATCTGTGCTGTGACGGCCGCTGCCATGTCTTGGTCTGATCCGGCCGGGACGTGGCAGTACGTCCACAGGATGTGCCGCCCGGCCGGCGCGCGTGAGGCATCAAAGGTGCTGGGCTGGGAAACCAGTACGTAGGGTTTCTCCGGATGCCGCCCGGCTGCCACCTCTGCCTCGGCGGCAGCGGTCTCCGCCCGCGTTCCGCCCAGGTGGACCGTTCCCGCGGCAGCCGTGCCCGGGCTGGCCCACGGGACCGGTCCGGAGAGGATGAAGTCCACCTTGCAGGCGGCATTGCCGTAGCGGAACCGCTGCAGCGCGCGTTCATAGCGGGCCGGCAGCCTGCCTTCGGCCAGGCGCAGCAGCCCTGCCGGCGCGGTATCCAGAATGACGGCACGGGAGCCGGACAGCTCGCGGAGCGAGTCCACGGTGTGCCCTGTTTCCAGTTCACCGCCGTGTGCCCGCAGGTCCTCAACCATGGCGTCCGCGATGGCCTGGGATCCGCCCCGCGGCACGGGCCAGCCGACGGTGTGGGCGAGCAGCGCCAGCAGCAGGCCGCCGCCGGCAGAGGGAAGCGAAGGCAGCCGTCCCACGGGGTGCGCCATGACTCCGGTGAGCAGCGCCGGTGCCGCGTCTTCCGTGAAGCGGTGGTTCCATGCACCGGTCCCCTGGTCCAGGGCAGCCAGGCTAAAACGCAGTGCCGCCAGCGGCTCGCGCGGAACCTTCAGGAGCGGGTTCATCAGCGTCCGCGTGATCGCTTCGCTGTGCTCCACCAGGGGGCGCATGAGCCTGGCGTAGGCTTTTCCGTCCGGCCCGAGTTCCTGCACCGTACGATCCAGGCTGCGGTAGGCCAGGGCAGCCCGTGCCCCGTCCAGCGGCTGGGCGTAGGACACCTCCGGAACTTCCAGGCGGATCCGCTCTGCCAGGCCAAACTCCCGGAAAAAGGGGGCGGCGAGGGCCATCGGGTGGACCGCGGAGCAGATGTCGTGGAGGTGGCCGGGACGCATCAGTTCGGCGCTGCGGGATCCCCCGCCTGCGGTGGGAGCGGCCTCAAGGACACGCACGGACAACCCCGCGCGGGCCAGGGTGAGCGCCGCGGCCAGGCCATTGGGCCCGGATCCCACCACGGTGGCATCAGTCACGGCCGGACCCGGCACCCGGACGGTTCTTCAGGCGGGCACGGACACTGCGCAGCTTTCCAGGAGCCTCCCGGCGCAGCCGCAGTCCGGCGGCCACGGCCCGGTAGCGCAGCGGATGCAGCGGAATGTCATAGGTCGTGGGAACCGTCACAACAGTCTTGGAGAAGTTGCGCTTGAACGTGGTGACGTTGGCCAGCGACGGATAGTTCTCGCTTTCGATGCCGGTGAGTCCGCAGGCCGTGTTCCCCGCGGCTTTCAGGACCTTGAAGGCTTCCCAGAGCAGCAGGTACGGGGCGTTGGTCTTCCGGGCGTCGCGGGAGCTGGCGGCGAAGTAGTACACCGCGTAGCCGCGGTATTCGGTGGTAATCAGCCAGGAGACAGGCCTGCCGCTCACGTACGCCACCATCAGGCGCAGATAGTCTCCCAGTTCGGTGAGCAGCGTTTCGTAGAACGCTGAGTCGAAGCTGGAGAAACCGTCACGTGCCGCCGTTTCCTGCATGATTGGGAACAGTTCGGTGCGGAAGACTTCCGCCCACTGATCGCGCTCCACGGTGCGGACCTCGACGCCGAGTTTCTCCGCCTTGCGGATCAGGTTCCGGGCGTTGGGGCGGAAGCCGGCAAAGATTTTCTCCGTGTCCGGAGTCAGGTCCACGACGATCTCGCGTTCGTACCAGCCGTGTTCCAGCGGCCCGGTCACCGGGGCACTGACATTCTCAACCTGCATCCGCACGTAGAGCGGATCCACTCCGGGGTCGTCTCTGAACTGCTGCTGCACAGTGGCCACCAGGCGGGCTTCCGCCTCGGGGGTCCGCTCGGCAAACCACGTGGGACCGTTGACCACTACCAGGGAGGGGCGCAGCCGCCGCCGGGACCGGAGGTAACTGGCAGCGGCAACCAGCTTGTCGCCGTCGTAATAGGACCAGATGCCGTACGGCTCCCGGCCCAGGCGGGTCTCGAAATCTGCCCAGTAGGGGGTCTGTTCCAGGGGGATGACCACCCCGGGATGGCGTGCTGCCAGGAACTCAAAGTCCTCGCGGGACAGCTGCTGGAAACGGTAGGGAGCGGGGGTCACATTGCTTCTTTCGCCGGGGCTGCGTCCGTCTCCAAGGGTACCCGAGGGCGGCGGCGCAGCCGCAGGCGCCAGCGGTCCGGCGCCTGGTTGAACGGCCCGCCCTGCGGATCGTCGATGCCCATGCGGCGTACCGGGTCCGTACGGGGATCGAGGATGTCCATCACCACCCGGCCCATCAGGTACATGGTGGCGCCCATGTGTCCCAGGACCGAGAGCACAAACCAGCCCGAATCGAGGTTGTTTTCCGGCGCTCCGCCGCCCAGCACTGCTGCGAGGTAAAGCCAGATGGCCCACCAGTGCATCACTTCGAAGAACTGCCAGATCAGGAAGTCCCGCCAGCGCGGACGGGCCAGTGCCAGCAGCGGCACCAGCCAGAGCACGAACTGGGGGGAATAGACCTTGTTCGTCAGGATGAACGCTGCCACGATCAGGAACACCAGCTGGGCAAGCCGGGGACGGCGCGGAGCTGCCAGGGCCAGCAGGGCGATTCCCACGCACGCCAGCGCGAACAGGAAGTAGGCCCAGAAACTGATGAACGCGGCGTCAACCGCGGCGTTCGGAAAAGTGATGTTCCAGGCCTGCCAGACGCTGGAGTTGCCCGCTCCCCGGTCACGGGTGAACTCGTAGAAGTACTTCCAGCCCGCGAAGTCCCGCAGCATGAACGGAACGTTGACCGCCAGCCAGGCCGCTGCGGTGGCCGCGAAGGTGAGGACCGCGGCGCGCAGCCGCAGGGTGCGCAGTGCCAGGACCAGCACGGCACCCAGGATCAGCACCGGATACAGCTTCAGCGCTGTCCCGAGGCCAATGAGGACGCCGGCGAGGACAGGGCGGTTGCGGGCGAACGCCAGCATGCCCAGCGCCGCGAGCATCACGGCCCAGATGTCCCAGTTGATGAACATGGACAGGATCATGGCCGGGGCAACCGCCACCATCGCCGCATCCCAGGGGCGCCGGTTGGCCATTTTCATGGTGGCTATGACCGTGACAATCCACGCCACTGTGGCAAACACGGCGTTGAGGTCGAAATAGACCAGCCCCCGGGATGCCGCGTCGGCCGGGACCAGCCAGGCCACAAAGCCGGCCAGCAGCCCCAGCAGCACGGGGTATTCAAACTCGGAACCGGGGCTAATGAACGGGTAGACGCCCTCGCCCAGCCCACGGGCACCGAACAGGGCAGGCCAGTCCGAATAGCAGGCCTGGTAGAACGGATTGGCCCAGCCGTTGAGCCGGCAGGGGGTCTTGGCCAGCAGCGCCAGCAGGGCGGCGCCGGTGGTTAGCAGGATCAGCACGCGCGGAATGGTGAAGAACCCCGGTGACACAATCCCCGGGGCGGTGTACCGTCCCAGCGGCCCGCCGAGTACCTCGGTAAAGCGGCGCAGCAGCCGATCGTTCCGGCTTGGCACAACAATCCGCATCGGCCGGCGGCGGGGTGTGGGATCCATGCCTACCAGTATGCAGGCCCCGCCCCCGTCGGCATGGCTGCCCTCCCCTCATACAAGCTGCGCCGTCAGGAAGCCTGCAGCGTGCCGCCGCCCGCCAGCTGGTAGTCCTGTCCGTTGAGGTAACCGTTGCCCTCCGCTCCCGGATCATAGGTGAGCGTGTGGCCGTTGCCGGTGATGTTGGTGATCTCGGAGCCCGTCACCAGTGCGCCCTGCAGCGAGGTGGCGGAAGAGTCGGCTTCGAGCTCCACCGTACTGGTGTTGTCCAGGTCCAGTCCCACATTGTTCAGGGTGCCGCTGATTCGGCTGTTGGCCGTCAGGGACACCGACAGGGTGCTGCCGGAATCCGCCGTCAATTGCCCGGACAGCTCTGTTTCCTGCAGTGACGCGGACGCACTGCCGCCGTTGGAGACCGCTATCAGCGCACCGGAGCCGGGTTCCAGTTTTGCCTCGTTGCTGAGGTTGATGGTTGCCTCCACTCCGTCCACAAAGACGGCATGTCCGTTCTGCGCGGTGAGCGTTCCGCCGGACATGGTGAACGTTCCACCGCCGCGTCCTCCGGCGGTACTTGAGTACACATACGCACCGTGCGTGCCGCCGGTGAGCTGGGAACTGGTGGCGCTCACTGCATTGGGGCCTTCGACGACGGCGGCTTCTGCCAGCGCAGAGGACCCTTCCAGTCCGCACACGGCAATGGTCCCGGTGGAATACAGGACAGCGGAGAGTTCTCCCGCTGCGGTGGCCTTTCCGCCGCTCACCTGAATGTCTCCCCCGCCCCGGTCCGTGGCTATGACACTGGAGTGGTCGCTGGCTGTGGAGAGGGTGGGACGGACCGCACTGATGCTGCCGCCGCCGGTGGCCTCCACGGCGTGGGAGAAGCTGCCCTCGGTTGTAACGCTCACGTCCTGCAGGGATGCTGAGGATCCGGTGCCGGTGGTGAAGACCCCGTTGGCTCCGGTACCGCTGGTTTGGACCACAGTTCCGTTCATCGCCAGCGTTCCCCCGCCGGAGATCAGTACGGCAGCGTTGAGGCCGCTGAAGCTGGAGGAATCCGTGCTGGAGCTGTCCCCGGACTTGCTGACCGTGGAATTGCCCACCGCCTTCTGCTGCCCGCTGCCAACTTCGATGGCGGATTTATCCGGGTCCGTAGCAGTGAAGTTCCCATTTTCCGGACTGGGCGTGGCTGAGGGCTCAGGCAGTTCACACTCGTCGGCGAGCTGCGAGGCGGAGGGAGATTCCGCCGTCGGGCTCGAAGTGGACTCCCCGGATCCCTGGCTGCAGGCGGCCAGCCCGCCCCCGGCGAGAAGCCCGGCTGCTGCCACTACCACGGCGGCGCGGGTTCGGAAGGCTGCTGGAATGTCTCTCATGGTGCACTCCTAGCGGAGGAAGGGCTCCGGCACTGTTCTTCCAGCGTAGGTGCACCGGCCGGCCCTGCCACCGGCCGTGGGCCAAATGCAGTCAGCGGAGCGCGAGCCGGACAATTGCGGGATGGAGATCCTCCAGACAGCGGACCGTCCCGGGGCAGCGGCCCTTTCGTCCGCTTTACGCTGAGGGCGCGTGCTGCCCGCAGCCGTGTGCCCTCAGGATTGTTCACCGGACGAAGTAGACTGGGTCAGTTGCCTGCGCCGCCTGCTGCGGCACATCCACGCGTCAGCGGAGCGCGGCACAGGAATGTCTTCAAAGGAGAACCGTGGCAAATAACCCGATCCGGGTGGCAATCGTTGGTGTTGGTAACTGCGCTGCATCGCTGGTGCAGGGCGTCCACTACTACCGAGACGCCGACCCGTCAGCAACCGTCCCAGGCCTGATGCACGTCCAGTTCGGCGATTACCACGTCAATGACGTGCACTTCGCGGCCGCATTCGACGTCGACGCCAAGAAGGTGGGACTCGACCTGGCCGACGCCATTGGCGCCAGCGAGAACAACACCATCAAGATCGCGGACGTCCCGTCAACCGGTGTGAAGGTCCAGCGCGGCCACACCCTCGATGGACTGGGCAAGTACTACCGCGAGACGATCAGCGAATCCGACGAGGCCCCTGTTGACGTGGTTGCCGAACTCAAGGCCGCAAACGTGGACGTCATGGTCTGCTACCTGCCGGTTGGTTCCGAGCAGGCAGCCAAGTTCTACGCCCAGTGCGCTATCGACGCCGGCGTCGCCTTCGTCAACGCCCTTCCCGTCTTCATTGCCGGAACCAAGGAATGGGCTGGCAAGTTCACTGCTGCCGGTGTCCCGATTGTGGGCGACGACATCAAGAGCCAGATCGGCGCCACCATCACGCACCGCGTGATGGCCAAGCTCTTCGAAGACCGCGGCGTCACGCTGGACCGCACTTACCAGCTGAACGTCGGCGGCAACATGGACTTCAAGAACATGCTTGAGCGCGAGCGGCTTGAATCCAAGAAGATTTCCAAGACGCAGGCTGTCACCTCCAACGTTGCCGCCGAGATGGCTGCCAATGACGTCCACATCGGTCCGTCCGACTTCGTGGCCTGGCTCGATGACCGCAAGTGGGCATTCGTACGCCTGGAAGGCCGCAACTTCGGCGACGCTCCGGTGTCCCTGGAATACAAGCTCGAGGTCTGGGACTCCCCCAACTCCGCCGGCGTGATCATCGACGCCGTCCGCGCAGCCAAGATTGCCCTGGACCGCGGCATCGGCGGCCCGATCCTCTCCGCGTCCAGCTACTTCATGAAGTCGCCGCCGGAACAGTACAACGATGACATTGCCCGCGAAAAGGTGGAGCAGTTCATCCGGGGCGAAGCCGAGCGCTAAGCTCCGCTCCTCCCACAAAATCGAAATAGCAGAAAGTGCACGTCCCAGCGCTGGGACGTGCACTTTCTGTCATCTCGCTAAAGAGGTGCGCTAGAACAGGCCCGACGGAGTCCCGTCGGCGGCGACTGCCATCCGCAGCGCTGCGGGGTGCTTCGGCAGCCCGGGCATGGTCATCACCGCACCGGTCAGGGCCACAATGAAACCCGCGCCCGTCTTAGGCACCAGGTCCCGAACGTGGATCGTGAAGCCTCCCGGGGCACCAAGCTTCGCGGCGTCGTCGGAGAAGGAGTACTGGGTTTTGGCCATGCACACCGGAACACTGTCCCACCCGTTGGCTTCGATCTCTTCCAGGCGGCGCAGCGCCGGCACCGAAAACTCGACGTCGGCCGCTCCATAAATCTCCTGCACCACGGTGCGGATCTTCTCCGCGACGCCCAGCTGCAGCGGATACAGCGGTTTGAATTCAACGGGCCGTTGCAGTGCGGTGAGCACCTTTGCAGCCAAGTCGTCTCCGCCGGGACCGCCGCCGCCCTGCGCCCAGACGTCGGCGACTGCCGCATCGACTCCCTGCTCCTTGCACCACTGCAGGAGCCAGTCGATTTCCTCTGCGGTGTCGGTGGTGAACCGGTTGACCGCCACCACCGGGGAGAAGCCGAACTTGCCCAGGTTCAACACGTGCCGCCGGAGGTTTGCCGTGCCGGCTTCCAGCCCTGCCAGGTTCGGTTCATCCAGCCGCTCCCGCGGCACTCCGCCGTGCATCTTCAGTGCCCGGATGGTTGCCACCACCACGACGGCGTCCGGTGCCACGTCTGCCACGCGCGAGGTGATGTCCATGTACTTTTCCGCGCCCAGGTCCGCACCGAAGCCCGCCTCGGTCACCACGACGTCCGCGAGGTCCCGGCCCAGGGCCGTGGCAATCACCGAGTTGCAGCCGTGCGCGATGTTCGCGAAAGGTCCGCCGTGCACCAGTGCCGGCGTGCCGGCGATAGTCTGCACCAGGTTGGGCTTGAGGGCGTCCTTGAGCAGCAGCGCCAGGGCTCCCTCCACCTTCAGGTCTGCCACGGTGACGGGGCGCCGGTCCCAGGTGTAGCCGACCGTGATCCGCGCCAGCCGGTCGGTGAGGTCCTGGATGTCCGTTGCCAGGCAAAAGACCGCCATGATTTCCGAAGCCACAGTGATGTCGAATCCGTCCTCGCGCACGGTGCCCTGTCCGGGTCCGCCCAGGCCCACCACTATGTGGCGCAGCGAGCGGTCGTTCATGTCCATGACCCTGCGGAACGTGATGCGCCGCGGATCGATACCCAGCTCGTTGCCCTGGAAGATGTGGTTGTCCACCAGTGCGGCGAGGGCGTTGTTGGCACTGGTGATGGCGTGGAAGTCCCCGGTGAAGTGCAGGTTGATTTCCTCCATCGGAATCACCTGCGAATAGCCGCCTCCGGTGGCTCCGCCCTTCATGCCGAGCACCGGACCCAGGGAGGGTTCGCGCAGCGCAATGACTGTTTTCTGCCCGGTCCGAGCCAGTGCGTCTCCCAGCCCCACCGTCACCGTGGATTTGCCCTCCCCCGCGGGTGTGGGGCTCATGGCGGTTACCAGCACAACCTTGCCGCGCTCGGCACGCTTGGGCACCAGGGCCGGGTTCACCTTGGCCTTGTAGCGGCCGTACAGTTCCAGGGCGTCTTCGGGGATGCCGGCCGCACGTGCAATGTCAGTGATGGGCTGCAGCGTCGCAGCCCGGGAAATGTCGAGGTCATTGGCCATAGCTCAACGCTTGCATCACCCCCCTCACCCGTCAATCCGGCGCACGGGCAGCCCGCGCGAAGACTAAGGTTAGTTCCGCACGGCGTGGGCAGCGGTCTGCCCCGCTGCGTGCAGGTAGGCCTGGGTGGTGAGGCTTGCAGTGCGGCGCCAGCCGAAGGACCGGGCGTGCACGGCCGCTTCCCTGCCCAGCTCGCCGCGCCAGGAGCGGTGGTCATAAAGCGTCTCAAGTTCAGCCGCCCACCGGGACGGGTCGTGGCCCTGGACGAGGACGCCCGTCCGTCCGGAGGTCACGGCCTTGGGCAACCCGCCGACGTCGGCCGCCAGGACCGGAGTGCCGCAGGCCTGCGCCTCCAGCGCCACCAGGCCAAAGGATTCGGAGAAGGACGGCACGGCAACCACGTCAGCTGACCGGAACCATCCGGCCAGGCCCTTCGCTGCCACCGGCGGGTGCAGCTGCACGGTGCCCTGGAGGCCGAGGGCGCGGATGGCTGTCTCCAGGTCCAGGACTTCCGAGCCGCTCGGTGCTCCCAGAATGCTTACGCGGAGGGGAATGTCCGGGCGGGAAGCCCGCAGCCGGGCGGCAGCCTCCACCAGGACCTGCGGACCCTTCATCCGCTGGATGCGCCCGGCAAAGACCACGTGGAATTCTCCGCGGCGGATGATGTGCCGGGCACGGGCCTCCAGCCGTCCCGCGGGGGAAAACACGTCCAGGTCCACACCGGGGGCAACTACGTCCACCGATTGCGGATCCGCCCCGTACCAGGCAGCCAGCTCATCGGCCTCCGTGGTGGTGTTGGCGATCAGGCGGGCGGCGGAGTCTACGATGTCCTGCTCGCCCTGGATCCGGACCTGGGGTTCGGGGGTTTCCCCCGGCTGGAGCTGGAGGTTCTTCACGCGGGCCATGGTGTGCATGGTGTGGACCAGGGGAACATCCCAGCGGCGGGCAAGGCTGATGCCGGCCACGCCGGACACCCAGTAGTGCGAGTGCAGGACGTCATAGCGCCGACCGCGCTGCACCGAGCGTGCAACGCCTTCAACCAGTTCGCCGGAGAGCTTGGGCAGCAGCTCCTTGGGGACCTTGCGGCGCGGACCGGCGGTGACATGGTGCACCGTTGCCCCGGGTGCCAGTTCGACGGCGTGGGGCTGATCCGGCGCGCATGCGCGCGTGAAGATGTCCACTTCAACGCCCATCTTCGCCATCTCGACGGCCACGGAACGAACGTAGACGTTCATCCCGCCCGCGTCGCCGGAACCAGGCTGTTCGAGCGGCGAGGTATGCAGCGAGAGCATGGCCACCCGGTTGACCTGGGGCACAGCACTCCCTTCGTCGCTGGCCTGTGTTCCCTACCTATCGACCATACAACGCGAACGGGTTGCGCTTTGTTTCCTTACACCCGGACTGGCGCGGGATTCCGGGGCAGTCCGGGCCGAGGTGTGCAGTCTCTCACCGCCCCAAACCGGCCGGCGGCGAACCGATGCGGAGCAGGTGCAGCTGCCTTTCTTCCTGCTCGTCCATCAGCCTGCCGCTCTCCGCCGCACGGACGGCGGCCGCACGCCACAGCAGGCGGAGCAAACCTCGGAGGTACTGGACCCGTGACAGGCGGGGTGCAGCGGTGCCGGGTCCGCCCGGCGCGCTGGCCTGCTGCCCGGCAGTGGAGGCGGGCCGCTGCTGCACGGCTCCGACTAAGGACACTTTAGATAACATGGCAAATACTCCAGAAAATGGGCGCGCAAATATGCACGGCAAAAATGGGGTTCCGAAAAAACGAAACAGAAAAAGTGCGCGGACTAGTGCCGGCAATTACGTCTGCTGATTTATGCCTGCAGAATTATGCAGACAGGCATCCGGAATTGCCGGAATGTCCCGCGTGCCGGGAAACGGGTAGCCGCGGCGGCGGACCTGAAGCAGCCGGGCCCTTGGGAAGCCCGCATAACCGGCGCTCCCAGGCGCCGGCAGCCGGTTTCCTGGGTGCCCTGCAGCGTGGCTGCAGTTCAGCCCGGCAGGAGTACGGGGCAGCGAGTTGTCGATCGCGGGAATCTGCCAGAAAAACTGCTACCGTGCAGTCTTCTTCAGGGCAGTCCCCCTAGACGCTGCCACCGTCCAGCGACGCAGCCTAGGATGCCGCAGTGCCGGGGCAGCCCCGGAAGGAGATGGCTGCGGAGACAAAGGTCCGCCAGAACATATCCGTGTAATCAAACACCACACTCCACCTCCTGTTTAACTGCGTTGTCCTGTTTCATTGTGCCGCCCAGGGAACTGGATCAGCCGCGTCCTCGGGGATTGAGGCAACCGCATTCTTTGCGGGCTCAAAAAATATAACCCGGACACACCAGGGTTGCCAAGGCTTTCCTGGAAAGAGTTTAAAAAACTTTTACAAATTCCATTTGAGGATCGCGGGGGTGTGCTTGTCCCAGCCCAGGACACAGACTGCAGCAGTTCCCAGCACGAGGTGCCTGCCGGCGTCGGGCGCCAGGCCGAGCCACCGTGCGGCGAGAATGCGGAGAAAGTGGCCGTGCGCCACCAGCATTGCGCTCTCAATCGGAGCGTCTTCGGGAGTCAGGTCCATTGCCGTGCCGCAGCCGGCCTGGACCGTGGAGATGATGCGGTCGGCGCGGGCGGCCACCTGCGCCAGTGTTTCGCCGCCCGGAACGCCGTCGTTCCAGATGATGTACCCCGGGTTCTCCTCGCGGACTTCCGTATTGCGCCGCCCCTCGTTGAGCCCGTAGTCCCATTCGTGGGCGTGCGGAAGCACCTCGGGTGCGGGATGTCCCAGCAGTTCCGCCGTGCGCCGGGCACGGATGAGCGGGGAACTGAACACACGGTCAAAGGCGGTGTCCCCGATCTTCTCCCGTGCCGCAATGGCCTGGGCTTCGCCCTCCGCAGTGAGCGGAATGTCGGTGAGCCCCGTGTAGTTCCCCTGCCGGGACCATTCAGTTTCGCCGTGGCGGACCAGCCACAGGGTAGGCAGCCGGGTTCCTGAGGGGGTGAGGTCAGGAACTGCCGGTCCCAGGTTTCCTGCGGTCATCGGTGCGCCTTTCGTCTGTGTTTGGCTGGGGTGCGGCCGGAGGCCGCGCCGTCCTACTGAGCCTGGCTGCTTTCGGGCTGCTGCTCCCACCACTGGCGCAGCTTGGCTTCGGCTTCCTCCGGTGTCCCGGGGCCGTTCTCCATGCGTTCCTCAAGCAGGAACCGGTAGGCACGCCCCACCACCGGGCCCGGGCGGATGCCCAGCAGCTCCATGATCTGGCCACCGTCCAGGTCAGGACGGATGGAAGCCAGCTCCTCCTGCTCCGCAAGTTTCTCGATCCGCGACTCGAGGTCATCATAGGCAAAAGCGAGGCGCTCGGCTTTCCGGCGGTTCCGGGTGGTGACGTCGGAGCGTGTCAGGCGGTGCAGCCGCTGCAGCAGGGGTCCGGCATCCGTGACGTAGCGGCGCACGGCGGAGTCACTCCAGCCGGCATCGCCGTAGCCGTAGAAGCGCATGTGCAGCTCCACCAGCCTGGACACTGCCTTGATCGTGTCGTTGTCGAACCGCAGTGCCTTCAGGCGCTTGGCCGTCAGCTTGGCGCCCACCACATCATGGTGGAGGAAGCTGACCGCCCCCGTACCCTCGAAGCGCCGGGTAGCCGGCTTGCCGACGTCGTGCATCAGTGCCGCGAAGCGCAGCACAAAGTCCGGGGACGGGACGGCCCCGTCCGGGCCGGTCTCCAGGCCGCAGGCCTGCCGCAGCACGGTCAGGGAGTGCTGGTAGACGTCCTTGTGGCGGTGGTGCTCGTCGATTTCCAGGCGCAGCGCGGCAACCTCGGGCAGCACATAGTCCGCCAGCCCGCTCTCCACCAGCAGGTCAACGCCGTCGGCGGGGGCCTTGCCGTTGATCAGCTTTACCAGTTCATCCCGGACGCGCTCCGCGGAGATGATCTCGATCCGCCCCGCCATGTCCTTCATGGCAGCGAAGACCTCCGGTGCGACGGTCACTCCCAGCTGGGATGCGAACCGTGCGGCGCGCATCATGCGCAGCGGGTCATCGGAGAAGGAGGACGACGGCGCTCCGGGAGTGCGCAGGATTCCCGCATGCAGGTCCTGGACTCCGCCGTAGGGATCCACGAGTTCCATCTGGGGCAGGCGCAGGGCCATGGCGTTCATGGTGAAGTCGCGCCGGTACAGGTCATCCCCGAGACTGTCCCCGAACGCTACAACGGGCTTGCGTGATTCCGGATCGTAAGCCTCGGAACGGTAGGTGGTGATCTCGATCTGGAAGCCGTCCTTGCGCATTCCGATCGTGCCGAACTCCCGGCCCATCTCCCAATAGGTGTCGCTCCAGCGGCGGGTGAGCGCAATGATGTCATCCGGGCGGGCATTGGTGGTGAAATCCAGGTCAGGTGACATCCGGCCCAGGAACAGGTCACGTACCGGTCCACCCACCAGGGACAACTCGAAGCCGGCGGCTTGGAAGAGCTCTCCCAGCTGCTGGATCACGTCGGGGAGCTCGGTGGTGGGGAAAGAACTGAGGTGCGCCATAGTGCTTTAAGCGTGCCAGATAAACCAGCCGCGGCGGACAACACGTCTGCTCCGCGGCCCGGACACGCCGGGGTTGACGCTAAGCACCGGGCCACAGCTGTCAACGGTCATCATCGGCTGGCAAAGATAGTTACAGTGGGGGTATGGCCCATCCCGTCCCGAGTGCGCCCAAGCGGACCCCATTGACAGCGTCAATGGGCAGCTCGGCCGCGCACCCGGCGCATACGGCTCTGCCCACGGTGGAGGAAGTTTCCGCCGGCGGAATTGTGGTGAACTGCGCGGACCCGGATCTGCCGGTGGCAATCATTGCACGCCTGAACCGCGGCGGACGGCTGGAATGGTGCCTGCCCAAGGGCCATCCGGAAGACGCCGAGGACAATGAGCAGGCGGCAGTCCGCGAGATCGCCGAAGAGACCGGAATCGACGGGCGCATCCTCACCCCGCTGGGCAGCATCGACTACTGGTTCACGGTCAGCGGGCACCGGGTTCACAAGACCGTGCACCACTACCTGCTAGAAGCTGTTGGCGGTGAGCTCACCATCGAAAATGACCCGGACCACGAAGCCGTGGACGTGGCCTGGGTTCCGCTTGCTGTCCTGGGCCGCAGGCTGTCCTTCCCGAACGAACGCCGGATCGCAGACCTGGCCCGCGAAGTCCTTCCCAAGTACCGCTGACGCACCGCGCGGGACAGGCACCGGGTTTTGCGGCAAAACCGCCGCCGGGTGAGAGCATAAGGACATAATGGCCGTTCAGAATCCTGCTCCCAGTACCGCCCGCTCAAGTGCCGTCATGGCTGCGGGAACCATGGTCTCCCGTGTACTCGGGCTGGTCCGTACCTCCCTGCTCGCCGTCGCGATTGGCGGCGCCGGCGGCGTCACTGACCTCTTCTCCATTGCCAACGTCCTGCCGAACTTCATTTACCTCCTGGTAGCGGGCGGCGTCTTCAACGCCGTCCTGGTGCCGCAGATCATCAAGGCAAGCAAACGCGAGGACCGCGGAGCCGAATACGTTTCCCGGATCATGACGCTCAGCCTGTTGTTCCTGGGTGCCGTGGCGCTGGTAGTTACCGTCGCAGCTCCGCTGGTCCTTTCGGTGGTCACGGAGCTCACGGGCGAGCAGCTTTCGCTGGCCACCGTGTTCGCGCACTGGCTGTTCCCGCAGATCCTCTTCTACGGTGCGTACGCCGTGATCGGGCAGGTCCTGAACGCCAACGGCCGGTTCGGCGCGTATATGTGGGCACCGGTGGTCAATAACGTAGTTGCCATCAGCGGTCTGATCCTTTTCATCAGCGTGATCGGCCGGCAGACCACTGAACAGTTCACGCCGGAGAGCTGGACGTCCTCCGCCACCCTGATCCTCGCGGGAAGCACCACCCTGGGCGTTGCCCTCCAGGCGCTGGTCCTGCTGGTTCCGCTGAAGAAACTGGGACTGGGCCTGCGGCCCACTTTCGGTATCCGCGGAGTTGGGCTGGGTGAAACCGCCCGGGTTGCCAAGTGGACCATCATCACCATGCTGGTGGGCAACGGCGCCTACCTGGTCTACACGAACGTCGCGTCCATCGCCTCCGACGCCAGGGAGTCCTTCCTGGCCATGGACCCTCCCCGCCTGATCGCCGGCCAGTTCAACCTCGAAACCGGCGCCATGCTCTACATCATTCCCCACTCGGTCATCACGCTTTCCCTGGCCACTGTCCTCTTCAACCGCATGTCCCATGCCTTCGTGGAGAAGGACCTCGACGGCGTTCGGGAGACTATCTCCCGGGGGCTCCGCGTCATCGGTGTGGCCACCGTCTTCAGCGCCGCCGTCATGGTGGTCCTGGCCGGTCCCATCGGCATGTGGTTCGGCGGCGGTTCCAATGCCACAGCCGCCATCCAGGGACAGGTCCTGGTTCTGCTGGCCGTGAGCGCGCCGTTCCTCAGCGCCACATTCCTGATGAACCGGGCGTTCTACGCCAGCGAAGACGCCAAGACCCCAATGATCATGCAGCTCATCCTTGCCGCCCTGGGCATCGGCCTGGCGCTTGCTGCCGCGGCCCTGCCGGCGGACAAGATCGTCTTCGGCCTTGCTGTGGCGTACTCGATAGGCAACATTGCCGCCGTCGTGCTCAGCCACATCTTCCTGAACCGGAAGCTGGGCCACTACGGAGCCGCCCGGATCTTCGATGTGCATGTACGCCTCACCGTGGCGGCGCTTGGATCGGCGGCTGTGGGAGCTGCTGCGCTGGCCCTGCTGGGCGGTTACAGCCCGGACGGCTTCGCCTGGCGCTCCCTCATCAGTGCCACCATCGTCCTGGTTATCTGCGGAGCCCTGATGGCCGCCGCATACCTCGGGATGCTGAGACTGCTGAAAGTCCGCGAACTGGATGAACTGCTGAAACCGGCGCTGGCAAAGATCACGCGCCGGGGCTAAGACGACCAACTCAGGTTTTGGCCCCCGCCGCAGGTAGCATGGGTACAAAGTGGGCAGTACCGGGCGGGTTTTGGCCCCGGGGTACTGCACGAACCGCACCGGCCGCCCTACCGGCGCCGGTGGCAACATTCAGCTTGCAGTCATAGCCGTTTCCATGGGAGGAACACGTGCCACAGCCGGTAAATGCTGGTTCAGTGCTGGGCGGCCGATACAAGGTCACCGCCCAGGTCCTGGCCTCAGCAGAGAATGACCTCGTCCTTGATGGCGTGGACCAGGTACTCAACCGTGCCGTGAGCATCCTCGTCGCAGCACCCCAGAACGCCAGCCAGGTCAGCGCCAGTGCGCGGGAGATCGCGATTGGCGAGCGTCATTCGGCCGTGCAGATCCTGGATCTGGGCGTCAGCGACGGACGCACTTATCTGGTGACCTCCAACGCCAACGCCGCGGACCTGCTGGATCTGGTTATCGAGCGCGACGCACCCTATGTGGAGCCTTTCTTCACCGACACGCTCGGATCCGAGATCTTCGGCATGCCGCGTTCACGTGAGCCGGAGAACGAGGACGAAGACCGTTACGTTGAGGAATACGAGCCCCGGGACCGCAAACCGCTGCTCTCCAACCTGCCCAAGCCGCACCTTCCCCGGTTCGGCCGCGGGGCTGGTGCCGCCGCCGGTGCCGCGTCCGCAGCCGAAGCTGAGCGGGACCTTGAGTTCGGCGGGCCCCAGGAAGCCCCTGCCGAGGCAGCTACCGGTGCCGGCGTCGTGCCGCCGCCTCCGAGCAAGAGTCCCCGTGCCGCCGGTCCCGCCCCCACCCGTGACAATCCCGTCCAGTCCCCCAAGGTGACCCGCTGGGAAGACGAGGATGATTTCCCGGCCGAGGGCTACGCGGCAGCTGCCGGTTCCGGAGACCGCAAGGCTTCAAACTTCCCCCGCACCGCCCTGGGCGCAGACTACGAAACCGAAGAAGAGTACGACGGCGACGACGACGACCGGCCCGCCCGCGGCGGCGACCGCAAGTTCGGGCGCCTGCTGGTAGGGGGCATCCTCAGTATCATCCTGGTGGTTGCCGTTGTGCTTGCGTTCACCACGCTTGGCCGGAACGCGGACATGTTCGCCGGAGACGATCCCTCTACCCCGGTTGCCGAATCACCCGCGGCCTCCAAGGAACAACCTGCCGAAGCTACCGGAGCGGAGCTGCCCGCCCCCGTCACAGCGGGCATTACCCGCCTGGTTCCCGGTAACCAGGAGCTCGATTCGGTGAACGACGCCGCCCTGCCGCAGCTTATCGACGGAAACGACGCCAGCTACTGGTCCAGCTATGTCTATGCTTCGGACACCTTCGGCGGACTGGCTCCCAGCCTGGCACTCGTGGTCGAACTGGAAGAAGAGTCAGCCGTCAGCAAGGTGAACATTACGCAGCTCAACGGAAGCGGCGGAAACTTCTCCGTGATGCTCAGCGATTCCCCGTCCCTGGAGGGGGCAACCACCGTTGCGCAAAGCGGTTTCACCGGGCCCACCACCTCGATCAACGTGCCCAAGGGCGCTGACGGGGAGCCGGCGTCGGCCAGCTACGTGATCATCAACTTCACGCAGCTCCCGCGCCTCAGCGGAGTGCAGGCTGAATACCCGTGGGGACTGCGGATCGCCGAAATCGACGTCTCCTAAGACCCTTTTGGGCTGCACGAAACCGTGCCGGCCGCCCATCATGTGACACGGATGCCATCCGGAATAAGCTGTTCCGTGTCAGTGTTGTGAGGTGTAGTCAGCGGTTCAAAGCGTTCCGCAGGCGGTAGCACTTGTTCTCCCCGGAACTTCAAGGAAATCCAAGGAAACCCCAGGAAAGAGGTTCACAACACGTGAGCACAGACATTCGTCCCGATGCCGCAGGTTCCGGCCAGGATATCCGCGATGTGATCATCGTTGGTTCCGGCCCCTCCGGTTACACGTCAGCCATCTACACGGCCCGGGCGAACCTCAAGCCGCTGCTGATCGCAAGCTCGGTCACCGCCGGCGGCGAACTGATGAACACCACCGAGGTAGAGAACTTCCCCGGTTTCCCCGAAGGCATCATGGGCCCGGACCTGATGGCCGGCTTGGAAAAGCAGGCAAGCCGGTTTGGAACCGAAATCCTCTTCGAGGACGTCACCTCCGTGGATCTGGGCGGCGAGATCAAGAAGGTCACCATCGGCACCGGTGAGACCTTCCTCGCCCGCTCGGTGATCATCTCCACCGGCTCCGCCTACCGTGAGTTGGGACTCGAGGATGAGAAGCGGCTCTCCGGCCGCGGCGTGAGCTGGTGTGCAACCTGCGACGGCTTCTTCTTCAAAGGCCAGGACATCGCCGTCATCGGCGGCGGCGATTCCGCGCTGGAAGAAGCCCTGTTCCTGACCAAGTTCGCGTCCTCCGTGACGATTGTGCACCGCCGGAACACTCTGCGCGCTTCCAAGATCATGCAGGACCGCGCGCTGGCAAACGAGAAGATCCGCTTCGTCTGGGACTCCGAGGTTGTGGGGATCCACGGCGAGGACAAGGTCACCGGCATCCGCCTGCGCAGCACGGTCGACGGCGCCGAATCCGAGCTCCCCGTCACCGGCATCTTCGTGGCTATCGGCAATGATCCCCGCGTCGATCTGGTCCGCGGCCAGCTGGAGCTCACCGAAGCCGGCACCATCGCCGTCCAGGGCCGTACCTCGAAGACCTCCCTGCCGGGCGTCTTCGCCGCCGGCGACGTAATCGACCCGACCTACCGCCAGGCCATCACCGCCGCCGGTTCCGGCTGCGTAGCCGCGCTCGACGTCGAGCACTACCTGGCAGACGTCGCAGCAACCGCGACTGCTGCCACCGTTCC